>CALAFB010000106.1 GCA_937891135.1 uncultured Elusimicrobium sp. | reverse complement strand
GTTTCTTAAACGCTTCCAAAAACAGAATAAAATTGTATCTATAGTATAATAAAAAAACGTTGCCATAACAAGAAAAACCCCCTGCCTTTAGGGGCTAAAAAATGGTAAAATATATTATGGTAAGGCAATTTAAGTTTTTATGCACCGCGCTTTTTAGTTTGCTAATAACTGCACCAGGGTTTTTGCAGGCCCAACGCTTTAAAGCGGTGCCTACCCTTTTTTCAACCTTCTCTTCTTCTTTAGACAGATACCTTGCGGCTGCTGCCGCCACAACCAGGCGGCCGGATATTCGTTTATCCGTAGCCCGGTTGGACCACGCGGTTTTGTTAGATATGCCTATGAACAAGCGGCCCCATTCTTCGGCCTTTTTGTTTAAAACCACCTATAAAGGCCGCCCGGAAATATGGGCAGCCACCGCCGGGCATGTAGCCCAAACCGGGGAAAAATTGTTGCTTACTTTTTACGATGGGAAAAAAGAAATCCCGGTAGAAGGCGTCCTCGTGCAAAGCGGCCCGGCCCTTTTATCGGACGCGGCTTTAATTAAAATTGAAAAGCCGCTGCCGCCTGCGTTGCAACCGTTTGAGTTAGCCACACAGATTACACCGCAAGAACCGCTAACCACCTGGGGCTACGCTTCTAACAAGTTGTACCACATAGATAATTTGACGTTTGAAAAAGACAACTCGCGCTTTATCCGTACGGATTTTCCCGCCGCGCAAAAGAAACGCTCCAGCTTATGCGGCGGCCCGTTACTCAATCCGCGCGGGGAAGTATTAGGGATCCATTGTGGCAGTTCGTTAGATGATAAGTCTTACGCTGCCAATATTCATATTATTCCATATTTACTACAAGCCTACTACGAAGGAACAGCCCATATCCCGCTAATCGCTAAAGAGGTAGTATTTGGTTCAATCCGGTTAGATGAACGGATTATGTATATGCTATGTACGGATGAACACGGCAAAATTTTAAACCAAGAAGAAATCTACGACCAATTGCCGCAATCACTCATTATGTCTTTATACCAAGACCCGGAAGTGCGGTATATCAAATTTTTATTAGGGTCGCACGTAGAAAGCCAACCCACTTATCGTGTATTGGTATATGACAAACAAACCCGCCAACACACGTTTGAACCTTTCAAATAAATTTAGAAATTACAAATTGTTCAGTAACTCTTGGGCTGCTTCGTTTCCGTTTTCAGCGGCTTTTTCCAGCCATTGTTTGCCGGTTTGTTCATCTTTTTTTACACCCAAGCCTTTCGTATAAATCTGTCCTAACACATATTGGGCGGAAGCATCGTTTTGCTCGGCGGCTTGTTCAAAAAACCGCAGTGCCAGCGGCACGGATTTTTGAGTTCCTTGCCCTTGTAGTAACATAAATCCCGTCATATATTGGGCTTGTGCATGGCCTTGGGTAGCCGCGTTGGAAAACCATGCAAACGCATCTTCCCAGCGGGGTGGATTATCGGCGTATGCGATCGTGCCCTGTTGATATTGGGCCGAAGGATTTTGCAATTCAGCCGCATAGGCCAAAAACTCTGCCGCCTTATTTTCGTCTTTTTCAGTTCCTTCGCCTTTGGCGTATTGGTCTGAAAGTTCAAACGCTGCTTGGGACAAATTTTTTTCGGACGTTTCCCACGCTTTTTGAAACCACGTAAAGGCTGTTTCGTCATCCCGCAAGACAGGTGTACCATACCGGTAGGCTTGCCCGGTTTCTAACTGGGCTTGCGGGTCTTGGTTATGCGCCCGTTGTAAGGTATCCCAAAAACGCATTACTTCGGCATAAATCGGTTCATTTTCGGCTTGCGTTAAGGCTGTTTTGGCCGGGGTAGAACCGCTTTGTGCAGCCTGTAAATACCAAAATAACGCCTGCCCAGTATGTTGAGGAGCATTTTTGCCTTGCGCGTACCATTGGCCTAATTCATATTGAGAAACCGAGTCGTTTTCTTGGGCTGCCGCTTGCAAATAAGCCAATGCTGTTTCCGGTTCTGCAGGGATATGAACCCCGTCCGAATAGATATGAGCCAGTTCCCACGCCGCACGGCTACTGCCGCGGGCGGCTGCCTGCTGATACCATGCCAACGCTTGCGGCAAATCCACGGCCGTTCCTGTGCCCTCTACATAATCGCGGGCTACGGCCAACATGGCAGCTTCGTCGCCGGTTTGTGCCTGCTTTAAATGAGCCGCAAAATCCCGTTCTTGCGGGGTTTTATAAAATGCAAACAGAAAGAGTCCTCCCGCGAGTAAAACCCCTATTAAAATAGTTAAAAATGTTTTCATAAATTCCCCTCTTTTTCATTATACTTTTTATTTTATATTTAGTTTTATTTATGCTATACTAAACGTACAATTTTACTCTGTTTTTGGATATCTATTGGAAGAATAGATCCCGTTTTTATAACTCGAATCACTCCAAAACCAGCCGTTAATAAGCATCTATTGAACGGATTAATTACCCGTTTGGCAGATGCTTAATGTTTGCTATTGTGGCAGGCTACGGCTGTTTGTGCTGAGGGAGTGATTCGTCTCGGGGCAAAGAGCCGTTTATAGTTGCATTCTCCGAAAGCAGGTAAATTGAACATTAAAAAACCGGAGGATGTATGATGAAGAAAGCAGTAAAAAATAGTTGTTTCACTAAAGGTTTTACACTCATAGAACTTTTAGTCGTGGTACTTATTATTGGTATCTTGGCTGCCGTGGCGGTGCCGCAATACCAAAAAGCCGTGGCAAAGGCGCGGTTTGCGGAAATTGAAATCAATTTACATTCAATCGCGCAGGCCGAAGAACGGTATTACTTGGAAAACGGAGAATACGCTACCGATTTATCCAATTTGGATATAGGGGTTCCGGAGTGCAAATGTTTGCCTTCTTTTTGTACTTCTTGTTCATATATGCATAGTACATATAATGGGTACCCCATTATAAAGACCCAAAGTTCCAATCTTCACAAGTACTTTTTTATTATTCTAAGCAATAAAGCTGAAAAATTGTGTGGATCAAGTACGTTTCCTAGGAATACGATATATTTGGAAATGTCAGAAAATGCTCCTCCCCCTGTTATACAGGAGAGAGCAGCGGAATTGGGGTTCCCAGTTGCGGCGGGGTGTTCTGCTTTTGTACGGGAATAATTGCTCAAAAGAAGAAAAGTCTTTATCAGCTAAATATGCTATAATATAAGAGCTAAAAAGCGCGGTTGTGAAAAGCGTGCCGATTAGCGAGTTAAATTATGTACGCAATTATTGAAACTGGTGGAAAACAGTACTGGGTAAAACCCGGTCAAGATCTGCAGGTTGAAAAACTGGACGCGAAAGCCGGCGACAGCGTAGAACTAAAAGTTCTGTGGGCCGCTAACGAAGAAGGTACCTCAGCAGATACCAAGGCCGCGAAAGCAGCCAAGGTCACCGCTCAAGTGGTCAAACATTTGAGAGGTCAAAAAGTGATTGTCTATAAACGCCGCCCCAAAAAAGGGTACGAACGCACCCAGGGCCATAGACAAAACTTAACGCAAATTAAAATCACGGATATCCAGTTATAAATTGGGAGAGTAAACCATGGCACATACAAAAGCTCAAGGTTCTTCCTCTAACGGAAGAGACAGCCACGGCCAACGTTTAGGAATTAAACGGTATGGCTCCCAGTTTGTAAACGCTGGGGAAATCATCGTCCGCCAACGCGGTACCAAGTTCCTGCCCGGAACGAATGTATCCCGCGCCAGCGACGACAGCCTCTTTGCCCGCGTGAGCGGCATTGTTACCTTTGAATGGGTAAAAAGAGGGAAACAACAAATTTCCGTGTACCCTAAAGTTGCGGAAAAAACTGCGCCTGCCAAAAAAGCCGCAGCCCCCAAAGCTGCTGCTAAACCGGCCGTAAAAGCCGAAAAAAAGGCGCCCGCTAAAAAAGTAGCCGCGAAACCGGCTGCCAAAAAAGCGGATAAATAAACCTTTGGCAACATAAAGCGGCGGGACTTGTTTCCTGCCGCTTTTTTTGCCGAAACCAGGACAAATTTTATGCAATCAGGCAGTTTTTTAGACCGTGTTAAAATTTATGTTACCGCCGGGAAAGGCGGGGACGGCTGTTTGTCGTTTCGGCGCGAAAAATTTATTGAATTTGGCGGCCCAAACGGCGGCTGCGGCGGACGCGGCGGAGATGTTATTTTAAAAGCCGAGCCGAATTTAACCACGCTCTTAGAACTGGCCTATCACCCGCATATTGACGCGCCTAACGGCGAGAAAGGCGGCTCTTACAATAAAACGGGCCGCGCCGGGGAAAACCGCTACGTCTACGTGCCGTGCGGAACAATTGTGCGCACGTTAGAAGGCGAATTTCTAGTAGATATGACAAAACCGGGCCAGGAATTTACCGTGGCTAAAGGTGGTGCGGGCGGACGCGGGAACCAATCGTTTAAAACCCAACAAAACACGGCTCCGCACATTGCCGAAAACGGACTACCCGGCGAAGAAGTAACGTTAATTTTGGAACTTAAAATTTTGGCAGATTTGGGGCTGGTTGGTTTCCCCAATGCGGGAAAAAGCACGTTTTTAAGCCGCATTTCCGCCGCGCGCCCGCGCATTGCGGATTACGCATTTACGACATTAAACCCGAACTTAGGTATTACCATGCACCAGGGTGTTAGTTTTGCCACGGCCGATATCCCCGGGATTATTGAAGGGGCCAGCGAAGGCAAAGGACTTGGATTCCAATTTTTAAAACACATTGAGCGCACGCGCGTTTTGCTGCACCTCGTGGACCCGGACGGGTTTGACGGGCTTAGTGCCGAAGAAAGCGTGAAAGTCATTGAAAAAGAACTTAAAACTTTTAACAAAAAACTCTTTGAAAAACCGCGCATACTGGCGGTAAATAAAGCCGATTTGCCGGGTGCGGAAAAAGTATATAAAACGCTTGCTAAAAAATTTAAAAAGCAAAAAGTGTTTTTGATTTCCGCCGCCACGGGGCAAGGCGTAAAAGAAGTATTAGACGAAGTAGTTAAAATTTTATCCGCTACGCCCGTAGAACAAATTGCCGCGGAAGAAGAAAAACCCGTGGTGCATAAGGTGGAGCCGATTTTTACGATTACGCGCGATGAAAATGATGTCATCCACATTACGGGCAAAAAAGTGGAAGAATTTATTGCGATGACGAATTTCTCGCAGCCCGAAGCCGTTACGCGGTTAAAAGGGATTTTCAAAAAAATCGGGCTGGAAAAAGCCTTGTTAAAACAAGGCGTGCAGGACGGCGACCTTCTGGTAGTGGGCGGCAAAGAATTTGAGTGGAACGGAGATTTTGACCAAGAAGCCCCGCAAGCACCCGAGCATGCCGGCTACAAACGCCGCGAAACCAAAGCCGAACGTTTAGCCAAACGCAAAGCAAGAAGGGAAGGGAAGAAATAACGCCTTATGTAAAAGCCCCGGCAACTGCGCCGGGGCAAAATTTTGAATGGTTTTTTCTCTCATTGAGGACGTCTATATCTATCACAATCAAACAGTTCCGTAAATCCAAGAGCTTCATATTCCCCTTGCGAGAATATTTCTCTTTGTGGATTTTCTATTGGTTTCCAACAGAATTTATCCTTAAAAGGAATAAAGAATTTTGGATAGGAGGTATAAGGCAAACGAATTATGTAGCCAATTTGATGATCTCGCCAACCATAATGACAAGAAAGCACTGTAGCGGGAGCCAAATTAGGCAAACATTCTGCTTCTTCTGGTACTTCAATATCCAGTAAAGATAAATCTGTAGCGTATTCGTTATGTTCCAAATAATACCTCTCTTCCGCTTGTGCCAATGCGTGCAAGTTGATTTCAATTTCCGCAAACCTTGCCTTTAAAACGGCTTTATTATATTGCGGCAACGCCACGGCTGCCAATATACCGATGATGAGTACTACGACCAAGAGTTCAATAAGTGTAAAACCCTTATTAAATAAAGATGTCATCCCCGAGGAATGTTGTCGGGGATCTCCCTTCTGCCCATTCGTTTGCTTGAATAACTGCCTAGACCCTTCCTTCCAAAAACGGATGAGGGAGATTCCCAACAGAGACTTTTGGGAATGACCCTTTTTATTTTGAACGACTACATCATTTTGTGTTTGCGTATTACCCCGCCGGGCGTTTTGGTTTTGCATAATTGCGTCTCCTTAAGTTGATTTTCCTTCCCCCGGAGAACGTATGCAAATAAATACGGCGGTTGCGTTCGATCTATTCACATATCTACAACAACAGCCGTGGCCGCCGCTTGAAAAGCGGGCAACACTCGGCACAAAATAGCCGTCGCCATTTTGTGCCTAGAACTGCTGTTGTATGGGCGTGAATAGAACTTTTACAAGTTATCCGTATTCTACATACGGTTCCCAGGAACAGATCAAATTTTTAATTTACTGCTCTTTTATTCTACATAATTTCTTCTTAATTTGTGCAAAATTATACAAGGCCAAACAAGTGTTTGAAATTTCTTTACAACTTGCACGGAAATTTGTTATAAAAACTTAGGGGGATGAACTATGCGCAATAATCCGCACATTTTGGAAGTCAATGCGCGCTCTTGGCTTAAACGCCATGAACGTCGGGCCGGACGGAAACTAACCTTGGCTGATATCTCGGCTGATTTTTGGGAAAAACTACAACGTAACGGTTTTGATGCTGTATGGCTAATGGGCGTGTGGAAAACCAGCCCGGCTGCCGAAAAAATTGCGCGTGAAAATGCGGATATTCAAGCCCAAATTCATTCCGTTCAACCTGATTTTAAAACCGAAGATATTACCGCCTCCCCCTATGCGGTATATGAATACACCGTAGATGATTATTTTGGCGGAAATGAAGCTTTGGCTGCTTTTCGCAAAAATTTAAATGACCGCGGCATTTTGCTGTTTTTAGACTTTGTGGGGAACCACACCGCCATGGATGCCCCCGTTGTGGAAGCCCAGCCGGATTTATTTATTACCACGGGCACGCAACCGCCGCATATCCACCCGGACTGGTTTTTTCAAACTAAAAACGGGCACTATATTGCCCACGGGCGGGACCCGTATTTTGCCCCGTGGACCGATACTGCACAACTGAATTATTTTAACCCCAAAGCGCGTGATTATATGACGGGCGAATTATTAAAAGTAGCCAATATGTGCGACGGTGTACGCTGTGATATGGCTATGCTCTCTTTAAACAAAGTACAGCGTGATACCTGGTGGGAGTTTATTGGCGGGGAACTACCCAAAACTGAATTTTGGACGCAGGCCCTCAATGCCGTGCGCGCCGAACACCCTGAATTTGTATTTATGGCGGAAGTATATTGGGGCCTGGAGTGGGATATCCAAGAACTGGGTTTTGATTATACCTACGATAAAGTATTATATGACCGCTTGCGCTTTGCCAATGCCGAAAGTATCCGTATGCACTTAGGGGCGGAACATTTATTCCAAATGCGTTTGTTGCGCTTTATTGCCAACCACGACGAGGAAGAACCTTTAAAAGCCTTCGGACGGGAAAAATCCCTCGCCGCCGGTACCATTATTGCCACGCTGCCCGGTGCGCGGTTGTTTCATTTATTTCAACTGTTGGGCTGCCCGAACCGGCTACCCATTCAATATGTAAATGATACGTTTGCGGTAGATGAAGCCGTAGAACAGTATTACTGGAAGATTTTAAAAATTGCCTCTGACCCGGCCTTCCACGGCGGACAATGGGCCTTAAAAGAAGCCGTTCCCGTATACGCCGGGGAAGAATCCTGTCATCAAATTTTATGCTGGCAATGGAAACAACGCCATACCGGCAAACTGGTCTTTATCAATTATAGCGACGCACCTGCCCAATGCCGCGTGCCGTTTAAAGGCATTACCAACTTTAAAGTGCGTGAAGAAATAGAAGGTAAAGAAATTACCCTCACGCCGGAGTTAGCCGCGCAAGGGTGTGAACTGGTCTTAAAACCATACGAATGTAAAATTTTTACGTTTGAGATTTAAAAATAATAATACAAAATTGCATCACACCCCCTACGTACTAGGGGGTGTGTCTTTTGAAAGTATTTTATAAGGATATAAAGCACTATTTATAAGAAATCACGTCATTTGGGGAACAACTTCCAACAGGAGCCCCTGAAGAACAACGATACTTTTCTGTTGGATTGCAATCAGCAAAAATCAGCGCACAATCATTTCCTTCGCATGTCGCAGAAGTTCTTTTCCCGGTTAAACCGTCATATTCTACCCGGATGAGAACATCTTTTGTAGTTGAGCGGAAAGAAATGTCTCGGGAGCTTGAGTTTTGAAATTCAGCAGAGCGGTTCCCACCGGCAGCTGGCATATAGACAAAATGTTTTAAAGGGGGGCATTGGTATGTCCACCATATCATTTTGTAATAGATAGCGGTTGTTTTCAGAAGGTGTATTCTGAAGGATAAATGCTGCCACGTTTTTATCGTACGTATTTATGGCAAGACGAATTTCTGCCAATTGGGCTCTTGCTACGGCTTTTTGATATTGTGGCAATGCCACGGCAGCCAAAATACCAATAATCAGTACCACGACCAAAAGTTCAATGAGCGTAAACCCCTTTGCTTGCCCTACGAATATCCCCTCTTTCCAGGGAGTGGTAGCCTTCCCTCTAGAGGGGGAAGGTGGCCGAAGGCCGGATGAGGGGGACACCAAGCAGGTGCTCTCAACGCCCGCGCTGTATGATTTACCCGCTGTACTCTTTACGCTATACCCGCGAGGCTGTACATCAAATAAAGATGTCATCCCCGAGGAATGTTGTCGGGGATCTCCCTTCTGCCCATTCGTTTGCTTGAATAACTGCCTAGACCCTTCCTTCCAAAAACGGATGAGGGAGATTCCCAACAGAGACTTTTGGGAATGACCCTTTTTATTTTGAACGGCTACATCCTTTTGGTTTTGCGTATTTCCCTGCCGGGTGTTTTGGGTTTGCATGTGTGTTCTCCTTATTGTTTTTGGAAAACGTATGCAAAAACGGCTATTTCCATTGAGCTCATAGGAGTTACCCAACATAAACAGCCGCGGCCTACCACAAAAATGGCAAACACTCGGCACAAAGAAGGGAGCTCTCCCTCTTTGTGCCTAATAGCGTACTGTTGGACTCCTATGATGCTTTCTAAGCACACCGTTTCTTAAACGGTTCCTAACCAGTTTTAAAAAATTGTAATTTACTAGAGAGATATTCTAACAAAATTTTTGCTGCAATTTTAGGGCATTTTTTTTATAATGTAAGTAGTCCCTTTTGTATAGGAGAAACCCACCATGGCGCAGCATCTGTTTGGCCCGCAGGACCAGTTGCAAATTGCTTCGTTAGGAATGGAGTTTGCACTCATAGAAATTTTAGCGGGGGCAGCCGGGTATTGGTTGGATACAAAACTCGGCACACTGCCGTGGTGTTTAGTGGGCGGAGCGTTAATAGGGTTTGCACTAGGAATCACATGCGTAGTGCAGACCGCTAAACAAATGGCAAAAGCAGGAACCAGAAAAAATGGACGTAGCTGAAACAATTTCGCATCATATTTTAGACCACGACTGGGGAGTGGTGCTCGGCGGGGTTCGTATCCCCGTTACCACTCATTCCGTAACGATTTTTGTCGTGAGTGTCCTCTTAGTTTTGGGCCTGGCGTGGGCTGCGCGTAAACATACCAGTCGGGGCGGGAACTTGGTTTCCGTACTCATGGAAGAATATGTGTCTTTCATCCGCGGCGGGATTGTGCTGCCCAATATGGGCCCGGAAGGCCGCGCGATGCTGCCGTATTTCTGCACGCTTTTCTTGTTTATTTTATGTGTTAATTTGGCAGGTATGATTCCGCAAATGAAAACCGCTACATCTAACATTTCCGTAACGGCGGCGTTGGCACTCTGTTCCGGTGCGCTCATAGTAGGAAGTGGGATTAAATTTCACGGTGTAATCGGTTTTTTAAAAGGGTTTATTCCTTCGGGAACGCCCGGGTGGCTGGTACCGCTGATGTTTCCCTTAGAAATAATGAGTTTACTGATTAAAGTATGTGTGTTAGCCATCCGTTTATTTGCCAATATGTTAGCCGGACATATTGCATTGTTGTGTTTATTGCTATTGGTGTTTATTGTAGCGGAACTAAGTAAAGTAGCCAGTATAGGGGCGTTAATTCCAGCGATGGTATTGGAACTTTTTGTAACGTGTTTGGAGTTGTTGGTTGCATTTTTACAGGCGTATGTGTTTACGTTGCTCACGGCTATTTTTGCGGGCTCGGTCATTCATACGCATTAAATTTAATAGGGCATTTGCCCAAAGGAGAGTTATATGGAATTAGTAGCACTAAAATATATTGCCGCCGGAATTGGGGCCGGTTTAGTGGTGTTAGGGGCCGGGTTCGGTTTAGGTAAAATCGGTGCCGCTGCCTTAGAAGGAGCTGCCCGCCAACCCGAAGCCGCCGGCGATTTGCGCGGTATGATGATTTTGATTGCCGCTTTATTAGAAGGGGCTTCGGTGATTGGTTTAGTAATTTGTTTGTTGGCTCTTTTTATTAAATAATAGTAGATAAAAATTATGGAAGATTTGTTAAAACCGGATTTTGGTGTATTGGTACTGACGGTTTGTAACTTTTTGCTACTGGTCTATTTGCTTAAAAAATTTGCGTGGGGGCCGATTATCGGTGCCTTGGAAAAACGCGAAAACCAAATAGCCGCAGACAAGCAAACCGCTGCCGACGCGCGCCAGAGTGCCGAACAATTAAAGCAAGAGTTGGATAAACGCTTAGCCCAAATTTCTGATGAGGCTGCCCATAAAATGGCCCAGGCCGTCAAAGCGGGTGAAATGCAAAAAGAGCAACTCTTAGCGCAAGCCAAAGAACAAGCCCAGCGTTTGTTAGAACAAACCAAAGCACAAATTGAAGCCGAAAAAAACAAAGCGTTGCAAGAAGTGCGCCGCGAAATTGCTTCCATTAGTTTGTTAGCCGCTTCGCGCGTGGTTGAACGGCAGGTAAAAGACGATACGGCCGATCAAATTATTGCACACGTATTACAAGAAGTAGAGGATAAAAAATGAACAGTTCCCAACGTATTGCCGCAGCGCGTTATGCGGCCACCTACGACGGACTTAGTACTTCGGTACAACAAGCCGAACAGAATGCCCGGCAGTTAGAAACCGCTGCGCGTATTTTGTCCGGCGTGCGCGCGCAAATGCAAAGCCCGCGTGTGCCTCTGATGCACAAAAAACTCATTATTCAGGAAACGCTTAAAGAATATCCGCAGGCGGTACGTTTTATTTGTGTATTATTAGATGCCAAACGCTACGTTTTATTAGATGAAATTTGTGCACAAGTACAAACCTTGCTGGATGATCGCAAAGGCATTTCCCGTGCGGTAATTACGTCTGCCCAAATATTGAGCCAGACCCAACAAACGGCAGCGCAAAAAGCATTATCTGCCCGCTACGGCAAAACCATAGAAGCTATTTTTAAGCAAGATAAAAGTTTGCTGGGCGGTTTAACCGTGGTTTGTAGTGGGGAACTGATTGACGGGAGCATAAAACATCAGTTAGAAAAATTACAGCAAGAAATTTCCAAATAAGGGTAAACAATATGGCTATTAGACCCGAAGAAATAACCAAAATTATTAAAGAAAAAATTGAACATTTTGATACTTCTATTGACGTAAACGAAGTGGGTAGTGTCATCCAAGTAGGCGACGGTATCGCCCGCGTACATGGTTTAAACAATGTCAAATCCTCAGAACTTGTAGATTTTGGTCATGGCATTAAAGGCATGGCCTTAAACTTGGAGTACGATAACGTCGGTTGCGTGCTCATGGGGCCGGACCACAACGTGCAAGAAGGCGACACGGTCAAACGTACCGGGGAAGTTATCAGCATTTCCGTCGGTTCAGATATGATCGGGCGTGTGGTGGACCCGCTGGGTAATCCGCTAGATGGTAAGGGCACAATTAAGACCGATAAAGTAATGCCGCTAGATATCGTAGCCCCGGGGATTATTGACCGCCAACCCGTGAAACAACCGCTGCAAACCGGCATTAAAGCGATTGATGCCATGGTGCCGATAGGCAAAGGCCAGCGCGAGCTGATTATCGGGGACCGCCAAACCGGAAAAACCGCCATTGCCATTGATGCGATTATCAACCAAAAAAACATTCCGGTAGACGAACGCTGCATTTGTATTTATGTAGCCGTCGGGCAAAAGCAGAGTACCGTGGCCCAAGTCGTCAAAACCTTAACCGATTTTGGTGCCATGGATTATACGATTGTGGTATCGGCTACCGCGTCGGACCCGGCCTCGTTACTTTATATTGCGCCGTATGCCGGCTGCGCGATTGGCGAATACTTTATGTGGCAAGGCAAAGATGTGCTCATAGTGTATGATGATTTGTCCAAACACGCGCAGGCGTATCGTGAAATGTCTTTGCTCTTGCGCCGTCCGCCGGGACGCGAAGCTTACCCCGGAGATGTGTTTTATTTGCATTCCCGTTTGTTAGAGCGCGCGTGCAAACTTTCTAAAGAAAACGGTGGCGGGTCGCTCACGGCATTGCCCATTATTGAAACGCAAGCTAACGACGTGTCCGCTTACATTCCTACCAATGTGATTTCCATTACGGATGGGCAGATTTATTTGGAAAGCAACCTCTTTTTAAGCGGCATTAAACCGGCTATTAACGTGGGGTTGTCGGTATCGCGCGTAGGCGGTAGTGCCCAACGCAAAACCATGCGTAAAGTAGCGGGGACTCTTCGTATTGATTTGTCCCAGTATCAGGAGCTGGCGGGGTTTGCGCAGTTTGGCTCGGAGTTGGATAAAGAATCCCAGCGTCAAATTGCCCGCGGTAAACGCATGACGGAACTACTCAAACAGAACCAATATGCTCCCTTAAAAGTAAGCGAGGAAGTATTGGTGTTGTATGCCGGTACGCACGGGTATTTGGATAATATAGAAGTTCCCGACGTGCTTCGCTATGAAAAAGAGTTGCTGGCGTATGTGCGCGCGGAAAGACAAGACGTGCTGGATGCATTAAACAACGCCGCCGAACTCACCAAAGAAGTAGAAGAAAAAGTAGTACAAGTTTTAGAAGATTTTAAAACGGTATTTAAACCAGCCTAAGGAGAAATTATGGAACCCAAAAACAAGAAAAAATATTTAGTTACCGGCGGTGCCGGGTTTATCGGCAGCAATATCGCCAAAACGTTAGAAGCACAAGGCCACGAAGTAACGGTGCTAGATGACTTCCAGAAAAACGGAAATTTTAAAAATTTAATCGGTTTCAAAGGGGACGTAATTGCCGCGGATTTATTCCAATTTTTACCGACGGATATGTATTTTGATGCTATTTTCCACGAAGCCGCCATTACCGATACCACCGTCATGGACCAGAAAGAAATGATGGAACAAAACGTGGAGGCTTTTAAAGGACTCTTAAATTTTGCGGCTGAAAACGGCATTAAAAAGGTAGTGTATGCTTCTTCGGCCGCCACCTATGGTAACGGCCCGGTGCCCAATGTGGAAACACAGCCAACCCACCCGGAAAATGTATACGGCTTTTCCAAAGCCATTATGGATAATGTGGCTCGTCAATTTGTAGAACATAATAACGACATGACGGTGATTGGGCTGCGCTATTTTAATGTCTATGGCCCCGGCGAATATTATAAAGGCAAAATGGCCAGTATGGTTTATCAATTGTATTTGCAAATGAAAGCCGGCAAACGACCACGTGTGTTTAAAATGGGGGAACAACAACGCGATTTTGTGTACGTAAAAGATATTGTTAAAATCAATCTTTGTGCGCTTAATAACGGCAAAGAATCCGGCGTATACAATGCAGCTACCGGCGTTCCGCGTGATTTTAATGAAATGATTGCATGTTTAAATAAAGAAATGGGTACGAAGTTGGAACCCGAATATATTGACAACCCGTATAAGGCGTTTTTCCAGGTAAAAACGCAAGCAGATATTACCAAATCCAAAGAAAAATTGGGCTATACGCCCGATTATACGTTGGAGACCGGAATTGCCGATTACGTCAAAATTTTAAAAGCGGAAAACAGATAAATGGAATCCTTGCGCGACATTCGGCAAAATATCAAAGCCGTCAAATCTACCCAGCAAATCATGCAAACCATGAAGATGATTTCCAACGCGCGCATCCGTAAGGCGCAGGAAGCCATGACGTGCGCGCGTCCGTTTGCACAAAAAATGCTGGAAATGGTGGACGACTTAAAGCAAGATATTTTAGCCATGCCGCAGCCGGATGACGGGACTGAAAGTTGGGCCGGACGTATTTTTATCAATAAAACGGCAGACCCAAACAAAATCGGGCTTATTGTCATTACCGGTGATAAAGGGCTGACAGGGTCCTTTAATGCTGTTATTTTGCGAAGTACGCTGGCGTTTTTGCGCGAACATAAAGACCAGGAAATTTTTCTGTTCGCCATTGGCAAAAAAGGACGCGATTTTTTAAACCGTTTAAAAATGCCCAACTTACATTTAACGTATGAAAGCGTGGGGATTTTCCCCAAGGTATCTTACGTGCATGCGGATTTGTTAGGGGATGCACTCTTAAAAACTTTTTTAGATGAGAACTTGTCTTGCGTTACGCTTATTTACAATGATTTTAAGTCCTTAGCTAGCCAAAATTTACTGCAATTGCAGCTGCTGCCGTTTGATTTTGAGCAAATTAAACAAGAAAAAGAAGAAAGTGATTTTGAATTTGAACCCGGTATGTTGGAGATTTTTAAACTCTTAGTCCCGCGGCTTATTAAGGCTAATTTGTACCGGGTATTACTGGAATCTCAGGCGGCTAATTTGGCAGCCACCATGAATGCCATGGATGCGGCCAGCAAAAACGCCGGGGAATTAGTAACTGCTCTAGGTGTGAAATTAAACAAAGTACGCCAGGCGGGTATTACCAACGAAATTTTAGATATTGTTAACGGGGCCGAAGCCCTGAATAATTAAAGGAATGACTATGCAAACCGGAACAGTAAAACAAATTATCGGCGCGGCTGTGGATATTCAATTTGAACAAGGCCACTTGCCCGCTATTGAAAACGCCATTGAAATTGAAATGGAGAATGGGCAAAAGATTGTAGCCGAAGTGGCTCAGCAACTAGGTGACGGCTTGGTGCGCTGCGTAGCCTTGGAAAGTACCGATGGACTTCAGCGTGGGGCCAAAGCTGTGGATACCGGGGCCTCGCTTACCGTTCCTGTGGGCGAGCAATGTTTAGGCCGTTTATTAAACGTGCTTGGTAAACCGCAAGATCACAAGGGCGAAATTAAGGCCGCTATGACTATGCCCATTCACCGGGCTGCCCCCACGTTAGAGGACCAGAACCCCACGCCGGAAATTTTTGAAACCGGCATTAAAGTCATTGATTTAATTGCCCCGTATATGAAAGGGGGAAAAGTCGGTTTATTCGGCGGGGCCGGTGTTGGCAAAACGGTTCTTATTATGGAACTCATCAACAACGTGGCGCGCGAACACCACGGCAGTTCCGTATTTGGCGGTGTGGGTGAACGCAGCCGCGAAGGTAACGATTTAATGTTGGAAATGAGCGAAAGTAAACTGTCCGACGGTTCTACCGTATTAGACAAAACGGTGCTTGTCTACGGGCAGATGAACGAACCGCCCGGTGCACGTGCGAAAGTGGCGTTGACCGCGCTTACCCAGGCAGAGTATTTCCGCGACGTAAAAGGGCAAGATGTACTTTTGTTTTTAGATAACATTTTCCGTTTCGTACTCGCGAATAGTGAAGTGTCTGCCCTTTTAGGCCGTATGCCGTCTGCTGTGGGGTATCAGCCTACGCTAAACACGGAAATCGGTGCCTTGCAGGAGCGTATTACGTCTACCAAAAAGGGGGCCATTACGTCCATTCAAGCGGTGTATGTGCCGGCCGATGACTTAACGGATCCCGGCGTAGCCGCTACGTTTACGCACTTGGATTCTACGTCCGTGCTGGACCGCCAAATTGCCAGTTTGGGTATTTATCCGGCCGTAGATCCGTTGGCGTCTACGTCGCGCATTTTGGACCCGCGCATTTTGGGCGAAGAACATTACAACGTGGCCCAAAGCGTACGCCGTGTACTTCAAAAATATAAAGATTTGCAAGATATTATTGCCATTTTGGGGATGGACGAACTCTCTGACGAGGATAAGAAAACCGTCGCCCGCGCGCGCCGTATTCAGCGGTTTTTGTCGCAGCCGTTTTCCGTGGCGGAACAATTTACAGGCCACCCCGGCAAATACGTCAAACTGGCCGATACCATTAAGGCTTTTAAAGGCATTGTGGCGGGCGAGTATGACCATATCCCGGAATCATGTTTCTATATGTGCGGCGGCATAGAGGATGTGTTGGCTGCGTACGAAAAAGTAAAGGATAAGGAATAATGTTGGACAAGAAATTGACGCTCAACCTCATCACGCCCGAAAAACAACTCATTAAAGACAAGCCGGTGGATATGGTTATTTTGCCGGCCCTGTTAGGCGAGATGGGCATTTTGCCCGGGCACATTAACACGGTGGTACAACTGGGGATGGGGTCTTTGCGCTATAAAGCAGACGGCAAGCAAGAAGAATTTGCCGCGCTAGGCGGTTTTGTGGAAGTAATCAATAACGAAGTAAATGTATTTGCCGAAAGTGCCGCGTTGGCCGGCGAAATTGACGAAGAAAAAGAGAGTCAGCGCATCAAAGCACTCAAAGAAAGTTTATCTAATAAAGATGCCGACATTGACTTTGAACTGGCGGAAATAGAGATTAAACAAGCCATAGCCCGCATGAAAGTAAAAAAGAAACGAATGTGAAATAACATAAACTGAGTATACCGCCCCGCTTTTGACACAAGCGGGGCGGTTTTGGTGTACTGTTAAAATACAGCGGACGCAAGTAAGAAACTACGAACAACTTATTCGTTGCCGTCTACTATTTGCCAATTACCTTGGCCTTTTAAAGTATTACACGCGCGCTCGCCGGACGCGTCGTAATAGTAACACTCATATTCCCAGGTATTGGTGGAAGCATGACGGGCCATATTTAAGGAATAATCACCTTCGCCGTTGTAGGCAGCATAACTTTTGTAAGCGGATACATAACACAGGTAACTAGAACACATTGCTTCATACCCAAAATTACCATCTGTACATAAATCTCCAAACGGGCTATTATTAGCACAATCCAAGGCATTACGAATCTCTATAGTTGCATTTACTTTGCTGTTATCAGCGTTTTCAGTAAACAAATCCGTCCACAAGAAGAAATAATCCGTTCCAGACGTAGGATAGCCGTTTTCCAGTAACCACACGTCTATACTTTTTTGGATACTACTCATTACGGTAAGGGCATTGGCAATGCGTGTTTTCTCCACGGCTTTTTGGTATTGAGGCAACGCCACCGCCGCTAAAATACCGATGATTAAGACAACAACTAAAAGTTCTATGAGTGTAAACCCGCGTACAAACCTCCTCATGGGGAAGGATTTCTTCTCCCTTGAGGGAGAGGATGTCCGAAGGACGGGTGAGGGGGTGTCAAAATTAGTTGTCATCCCCGAGGAATGTTGTCGGGGATCTCCCTTCTGCCCATTCGTTTGCTTGAATAACTGCCTAGGCCCTTCCTTCCAAAAACGGATGAGGGAGATTCCCAACAGAGACTTTTGGGAATGACCCTTTTTATTTTGAACGACTACATCATTTTGTGTTTGCGTATGACCCCGCCGGGTAGTTTCCTTCTTCATAATACATCCTCCAATTTTTAATTTGCAATTCTTCTGCCCTTGGAGAATATGTATAAAACGGCCTTTTTGATTGACCAAAACCAAGTGTATCAAACAAAATAGCCGCGGATTACCGTATAAACGGCAAACACTCGGCACAAAGCAAACGGGTAATTAAGCCGTTTAAATTGTGCTTCAGTTTGGCTATTTTTGGACTTGGTTTTGGCCTTACGGCACCTACGTTTCTTAAACGCTTCCAAAAACAGAATAAAATTGTACTTATAGTATAATAAAAAATCGCCGTAAATACCACTTTTTGAGATTACAACTTGATTTTTTAAAAAATTCCATTATACTAACCATATCTGTAGGATAGGAGGGATGAACTAAAGAATGCTAATATGTATAACCGCCCTTGATTTGTATGCCGGCTAACAGGCATGCGGATAAGGGCGGTTTTTTTGGTGCGGTTTCGTACGCGCGCGTTTGGCGCAGGTTGACATTCGCCCCGGATAATGATTAAATATTTACACGGGGTCCCCCTCGTAACAATTACTGGAGGAAGTTATGGATATTAAAATTACGGCCAAAAACATTAAACTCACACCGGCCATTAAAGAATTTATCAATACGCGTGTAAGCAAAGTAGAAACTTTTTTTGATCACATCGTTTCCGCGCAAGTGCTCATTTCTGTAGAGAAAAAGATTAACCAACGTGCGGAAATCATCCTGCACACGGGGGCCAAAACCACCATTAGTGCCAGCGCGGTGGAAGAAAACCTCTACAAAGCCATTGATGCTGCGGCCGTAAAAGCCGAAGCCCAGGCCAAAAAAATTAAAAACAAAGCCAAAGCACGCAAGGTATCTAAAAAATCGGTCAAAGCAGTAGAAATGGATCCGTTTGCCGAAGTCATGTTGCCGCAGAATGATGTAAAATTCTCCGTCATCAAACAGGTTGAAGTAGCCCCCATGAATCCGGAAGATGCCGCCTATGAGATGGAACGGTTAGGATATTCTTTCTGGATGTTCTTGGATGAAGGTTCTAAGCAAATTAACTTGATTTTTAAACGCTTAGACGGCACCTACGGGCTCATTAAACCGATTAAAAAGAAATAACCTAGCCGGAGGAACCGTTGGAATTTCGTAAATCCATTACCGTAGCAGAACTGCTCCAAGTGAAAACCCTTCACTTGGAGCTTGTCTGCGGTAAGCGTTATATTCAGCGTGAAATTACGGAGCCGCGCGTCAACCGCCCCGGCCTTGCGTTAGCCGGGCAGTTGGAAAATTTTAAGGCTAATTCTGTACAAGTATTTGGCCGGAGTGAATTTTCGTTCTGTCAAAAAGAAAACAAGACCCGCTTGCGTGCCAACATTACTAAAATGTTAAGTGAAGGGGATGTACCGTGCCTAATTATGACGG
Organism: uncultured Elusimicrobium sp.; assembly: GCA_937891135.1. Classification (GTDB taxonomy): domain Bacteria; phylum Elusimicrobiota; class Elusimicrobia; order Elusimicrobiales; family Elusimicrobiaceae; genus Avelusimicrobium. The sequence continues at coordinate 12,811 of CALAFB010000106.1, read as the reverse complement.
CCGGGCTGGACCCGCACCAGGCTATCCGCAAAGGCAGTTTAAGTGCGGATGTGGCTGTGCTAAAGACCGAGATGGAATCGTCTGATTTTATGGCGGCTTTTTCCCGATTTTTAGATGAAAAACTTTCCCCTGTTACACATGTACACGGCGTGCTGGTAGACGTTAGCGGGATGGGGGTACTCATCCGCGGGGATGCCGGTATCGGTAAAAGTGAATGTGCGTTGGAACTCATCAAACGCGGACATATTTTAGTGGCTGATGATGTGGTAGAAGTACAAAAACGCGGTCGCTATTTAATGGGCTCTTGTCCGGCCATGCTCAAACACTATATGGAAGTACGCGGGCTGGGTGTATTAGACGTACCGCTTTTGTTTGGCGTAGGGGCTACCTTAGACGAAACTAAAATTGATATGGAAGTAGTCCTTACCTCTCCTAATAAAGCAGCCATAGACCGCTTAGGCGTAGAGCAAAAAACTTCTAATTTACTGGGGATTGAAATCCCGTCTTTACTGCTTCCTGTAACGCCGGGCCGCAATTTGGCGGTACTTATTGAAGTAGCCGCCTTAAACCAGCAATTAAAATGCCAGGGGATTTTCTCCGCCAAAGAATTTAGCCAAAAAATCCTAGATAAAATGAAACCAGGTAAGAAAAATGAAAAAAAATAAACGGCGTATTTTTATTATTACAGGATTAAGCGGAGCCGGTAAGTCACAGGCTCTTAAAATCTTTGGGGATTTTGGGTTTTATTGCGTAGATAATTTGCCACTAGCCCTTTTTAAAAATTTTATTGATTATATTGAAAGTACTGAACATGAACAAATCGCTTTGGGAATTGATATGCGTGCGGGAGATCAACTGAAAGATTTGCCTGCCGTCGTTAAAGCTACCAAAAATCAAGCGTATGATATTAAAGTGGTATTTTTGGATGCGTCGGATGAATGTTTAATACGCCGGTTTTCGGAAACCAAACATCGCCATCCCATTCACAAAAAATTGGCGGCTGCTATTTCACATGAACGCAAAGCGTTGCGTGGCATCCGCACCATGGCGGATAAAGTCATTGACACGAGTGATTTAAAACTAGGGGAACTGAAAGAAAAACTGTCTGAATTATTGGGTTCTACCCGTACGGGGGATATGCAAATTTCAGTCGTGTCTTTTGGGTTTAAAAACGGTATTTTGAAAGATTGCGATATTGTGATGGACGTGCGCTTTTTACCTAATCCGTATTACGTACCTGCTCTCAAAAATAAAACCGGGTTGGATAAACCTGTACAGGATTATATTTTGTCATTTAAAGAAACGAAAGAATTTGCCACTAAATTTACCAATTTAGTAAAGTACTTAATTCCTAAATATATTAAAGAAGGAAAAAGTTATTTAACGATTGCCATGGGTTGCACCGGCGGAAAACACCGTAGTGTGTTTATGGCGCATGAATTGGTAAAACGGCTTAAAGAAGTGGGGCTCAATGCCTCGGAATTTCATCGGGATATAGGGAATTGATATGGTAAAAATTATTTTAGTCACCCATGGGCAATTAGCCCAACAGATGTTGGATACGGCTGCCCAAATTATCGGTAAACCGGCGGATAGTGGCTTTGCCACATTTGCCGTAACAACGGCGGCTTCGGTAGAAAAAGAAGCTGCTAAATTAAAAGAAGTATTAGTTGCGTGTGAAGACGGCGTCGTAGTGCTGACGGATATTTTTGGTGGTAGCGCGACGAATATTTCGCTAACGGCCAGTAAAGAAGTGGCGGACTGTTACGTCATTACAGGGCTCAATTTAAGTATGCTTTTAACTGCCATGAACAGCCGCAAAAAAGCTACGGCTAAAGAATTGGCTGAAAAGATTGAAGCCGATGGAAAACGTGCCGTTATTAACGCAACGGAACTACTCATTAAGGGGCTATAATGCCGATTGTTTTTGCACGGGTAGATGATAGGCTTATCCACGGGCAAGTGGTACAGGCCTGGTTGCCCGAATTAAACGTAGACGAGGTGTTAATCCCCTGTGCCAAGTGCCGGGCCAATTTACTCAATGAAACCTTGTTGCGTTTAAGTTTGCCGTATGAATACAAACTAACGGTGTTGGATTCGCATGCGTGCATGCAATATGCACGTAAATCCAATGGCCGTATTTTTATTTTAACGGGTACCGTGCAGGAACTGGCAGACCTGATAGAAGACGGGTTGCAAATTAAATCTGTAAATATTGGTGGCATGCATTTTAAAGAGCATGCCCAAAAATTAGCCGATAATGTATTTTTGGATGAGCAGGATAAACACTTTTTACGGATTATAGACGGTTTAGGTATCCGGATTGAAACGCGGGCAGTTCCTAATGCCAAATCTATTTCCGTGAAGGGGGTTCTTTAATGGATACAATTTTTTGGATTTGTCTGCTTGGTTCCTTATTAGAATTGGATACCACCTATGCATTTCAGTTAACTTTTTCACGCGGAATTATTGCCGGACCGTTATTAGGCCTTGTTACGGGGGATGTAATGACGGGGTTGCAAGTAGGCATTTTTACAGAATTGCTTTTTATTGATATTAGTCCGTTGGGGGGGTTGTTGCCTCCTAGTGCTGCGGTATGTTGTACGGTGTCTATGGCACTCTGTGCGCTGGAAATACCTGTATATTTTTCGTTTTTCTTTGGGGCAATAAGCGCGGTTTTATTTTCGGTTGCAGAAGTGCTTGTGCGTAAACACCGTATTGTATGGATTCAGAGACAGGAAGAAAAAATTTTAAAACATCCTTCGCATATTACATGGACTATTTTGCAGGCATTATTTTTGTCGTTTTTATATACTTTTTTGTTTGTGTTTGGTATGAGTGCCAGCGTGGGATTCTCGGTTGAGAAACTGCTGCCTTATTTGCCTGAACAAATTCATATTGCCAGCCGGTTTGCATATATGGCGGTGCCATGGGTAGGAATGGCTGCCTTAATCCCGCTGTTCCGGCTTAAAACGAGGTAACGTATGCTAACTCCTTGGATGCATTTGCGATTATTTTTCCGCTCGTTTTTTTTGCAAACGGGATGGAATTATTCTAAATACCAGCATGTTGGATTAGCGTTTACCGTATATCCTTTTATTCAAAAATTATATGCACAGGATTGCCAAAATTATCCCTCCGTATTGCAACGCTATTTGGAAAATTTTAATACCCAACCTGTAATGGCTTCTTTTTGTATCGGGGCGTTGCTGAAACAGGAAGAGTATATTGCAAAGGCAAAAACGGTGGCTTTGCACCAGGAACGGTTGGTAGAGTGGAATGGTATTAAACGCAGTTTGTCTATTACCGCTGCTTCTATTGGGGACCGTTTGTTTTGGGGCGCGCTGAAACCGCTGACCTTGCTGTTGGCTTTATGTGCCTGGTTGTTGCTGGATGTCAATTTTTTTGAAACGGTTTCTTCTTATTCTCCAGGTACGTGGGAAATTTGGGGGGCTTGTTTGGCAGCATTTTTTGTGTTTAATGTGTTGGCGTTATTTGTAAAGTGGAAAGGTATTTCTCTTAGTTATTTTGCTCCTAATAACGGATGTTTTGGCCTCACGCAGTTTGACTGGAATAAGACTATTTATCAGGCCAAGCGGCTGGGAATTATTCTGTCAGTTATTTTATTATTATGGGGGGTATTGTATTTTATTCATGGGTGGGAAAAAATGTTGGGATTGCAATTTATTACCCGCGGGGTCCTTGTATTATTTTTTGTTAGTATTAGTTTTATGACGCGGGATTTGCGTATTCCCAATATGTATATTTATATCATTGCCGTGATTTTATTTAATTTAGTGTGTTTATTTCAATTATGATTGAACAGAATTTACAAATTTCAAATCGTTTAGGATTGCACGCCCGGCCGGCTGCGTTAATCGCACAGACGGCTGCTAAGTTTCAGTCCGATATTTCCTTGACCAAAGACCAGATTACAATTAACGCTAAAAGTATTATGGGGGTCATGATGTTGGCGGCAGAATTTGGCTCTAGTGTATGTTTAAAAGTTCAAGGGGCTGATGAACAAGCTGCTTTTGAGGCACTTAAAAAAATTTTTGATGATAAATTTAATGAGGAATTTTAAGGAACCAATATGTTAGTACTGAAAGGAATTCCCGCCAGCCCCGGAGTAGCCATTGGTCCAGCAGTTTTATTGCCGGGAGAAGAAGTAACTGTTTCTAAGCATTATATTTTGTTGGAAGATGTAGAAGGTGAGTTGCAAAAATTTTACCATGCCCTGCAAAAGACCGTGGAGGAATTAGACCAATGTTCCCGCAAAGTAAATGCTACGTTAGGGGCAGAATATGCTTCTTTGTTAGATACCCATAAACTGATTCTGCAAGACCCGGCCCTGAAAGATGCGGTTCTCCATAAAATTCAAACGGAATATATTGCAGCCCGTTCTGCTATTTCACTAACACTTACGGAGCTGGCTGCCAATTTTGATAAAATTGAAGATCCGTTTTTTAAAGAACGCCGCAACGATTTATTTGATGCGGGGAAGCGTTTGTTAGCCAATTTAGAAGGCAATAAGCGGGATTTTTTGGCCTCTATAAAAAAACCGTCTTTACTGGTGGCGCATGATTTATTCCCGTCGGATACAATCAATTTACAGGAAAACCAGGTACTTGGATTTTGTACGGACCTAGGTGGTAAAACCAGCCATACCGCTCTTTTAGCGCAAAGTTTAAATATCCCGGCTGTAGTCGGTTTGTCTACGGCCTCCAAAGACGTGGCTAACGGAGATATCATCATTATTGATGGTGAAAATGGCCTTTTGGTCATCAACCCAGACCGCTATACTCTGGCCAATTACCGTCAAATCAAACGGGAAATTAAAAAGACCGAATCTCTTTTAAAAACAATTAACCATTTACCTGTTGTTACCAAAGATGGTCGGCGCGTGCACTTATATGTAAATTATGATCCGCGTACGGATAATAAATACAATAAAACGTTAATTACCGACGGACTTGGTTTGTTGCGTACGGAATTTTTATTTATGAATACGCCACACCCGCCTACGGAAGAAGACCAGTACAAAATGTACTTGGCTGTAGCCAAACGCTTTGATATGCGCCCGGCTACGATTCGTTTGGCAGATTTGGGAGCCGACAAAATGCCGGATTTCCCCTTAGATGAACTGGATGAAGACGATAACCCGTTTATGGGTTGCCGCGGAGTACGGCTCCTCTTAAAAAACCCAGAACTTTTGCATACCCAACTACGGGCTATTATCCGTACCGCGTGTGAAGTGCCAGCGCAAATTCAGTTGTTAATCCCAATGGTATCTTCAGTAGAAGAAGTGCGTCATGTGCGTGCGGCTTTCCAACAAACCTTGCAAGAAATAGAGCAATCCGGTAAAAAGCCGCTTAATAAAATTGCCTTAGGAGCCATGATAGAAGTTCCTTCGGCTGCTATTGCCTTAGACGGCATGATTAACGAACTGGATTTTATTTCCATTGGGACTAATGATTTAATCCAATATTTAGTGGCGGTAGACCGCGTCAATCCCGAAGTGGCCCACATGTATGACCCATGCCACCCGGCCGTTGGGCGTACCATTCACAACATTATCCAAACAGCCCACAAACGTGGCAAACACGTTTCTATCTGCGGGGAGATAGCCTCGGACAGTAAAATGTTGCCGCTGCTATTAGGCTGGGAAGTGGACGGCTTGTCTGTTACGCCGCGGATGTATCTGCGTGTAAAAAATAATATCCGTCATTTAAATTTTGAACATTGTTCGGATTTAGCCCAAGCGGTCCTTTTAATGGGGAGTTCGGCTGAAATCCGTAAACTCGTAGAAGAAAATAATTATGAAGATTCGTAACTTTTCTATTGTAGCTCATATTGATCATGGCAAAACCACTCTTTCCGACCGTATTTTAGAAGACACTGGTACCGTACCTAAGCGCAAAATGCAGGCTCAACTGTTAGACGGCATGGATCTGGAGCGCGAACGTGGCATTACCATTAAAGCCAAAGCGGTGCGTATTCAATACAAAGACTATATTTTAAACTTAATTGATACGCCCGGTCATGTGGATTTTTCATACGAAGTTTCGCGCTCGTTACGCGCATGTGAAGGGGTGCTTCTTTTAGTGGATGCTTCCCAAGGGGTAGAAGCGCAAACCGTGGCTCATGCACATTTAGCACAAAGTTTAGGGCTTACTATTATTCCGGTCATGAACAAAGTGGATTTATCCCAATCGGACGCGGACGCCTCGGAAGAACAACTTTGGGATATTTTGCGCGAACCGATTGAAGCCGAGCGCGTGAGTGCTAAAACCGGCATGGGTATTGAACATTTATTAGACCGCATTATTACCGATATTCCCGCGCCGTCCGGCTCGCCGGATAAACCGCTGCGCGCGCTGATTTTTGATTCGTATTATGATGCCTTTCGCGGGGTCATTATGTACATTCGTATTGTGGACGGCACATTAAAACCGGGGCAGACGATCCAATTTATGTCGTCCGGGGCTAGTTACAAATCCGAAGAAATCGGTTTTATGACGCCCAAACAGTTGCATAAATGCGACCAACTCTCCGCCGGGGAAGTAGGCTATTTAGCCGCCGGCATTAAAGATATTCACCAAGTCAAAGTAGGTGATACCGTTACACTAGCCGATAATCCGGCTCAAGAGCCGTTGCCCGGGTATGAAGATGCTAAACCGGTTGTATTTGCCAGTATTTTCCCGGTAGAAACGACCGATTTCCCGCTGCTGCGTAAAGCGTTGGAAAAATTACATTTATCGGACAGTTCGTTTCAATATCAAAGTGAAACGTCTAAGGCGTTGGGGTTTGGGTTTCGTTTGGGATTTATGGGCATTTTGCACATTGAAATTGTAAAGGAACGCTTGGAGCGGGAATTTAATTTATCGTTAATTGCAACGTCCCCTAACGTGGTATATCACGTGAAGTTTACGCCGCGCAAATCCCATTCACAAGAACTGGCTGCCTTGCCCGAAGCGCCGGATGACCCCGGCTATAAAATTATTGATAACCCGGCGAATTTCCCGCCGTACGGGGATATTATTGATATTAAAGAACCCGTTATTCATATTACCATTGTAACGCCGGTAGAATTTATGGACGGCGTGATGACGCTACTCAAAGAAAAGCGTGGAACCTTTCTAAATATGGACCACTTGTCCAACCAGCGTGTTATTATTAAGTATGAAATGCCGATGGGCGAAATGGTCATTGATTTTTACAACAAATTAAAATCCGTTTCCAAGGGGTATGCGTCATTTGATTATGAGGTAGCCGGTTTTAGAAGTTCTAACGTAGTACTCATGGAAATTTTACTGCATGGTACGCCGGTGGATGCATTGTCTACCGTCGTGCATAAAGACAAAGCACAAACCATTGGCCGTGCATTGTGTGCCAAGTTAAAAGAGTTAATCGGCCGCCAACAATTTGAAGTAGCCGTACAGGCTGCGATTAACGGCAAAGTCATCGCGCGCGAAACCATTCCCGCCTACCGCAAAGACGTCATTGCCAAATGTTACGGTGGCGACATTACGCGCAAACGCAAACTGTTGGAAAAACAGAAAGAAGGCAAAAAGCGGATGAAAAGTATTGGCAGCCTAAACATTCCGCAAGAAGCGTTTGTCGCCATGCTCAAAATTGACGAGGAATAATTACGTCAATCTAGCGTATACATCGTTAGCCCGGCATAAGGATTCCAATCAGCCTTGACACCGAGTATTTCTTGACAAAAACCTCCAAAAGGATCTACACAATATAACGTATGATTTTTGAAATGATAATCACCCCCACTATCGTGTGCATACCTAAACCCAGATTTTTTATACGGTCCATCTAAAAAACAGCCTATACTTAATATCGGTACGTAATTTGTAGGATTAGAAATGCCTATAAGTATATTATCGTAAGTAATTGCGTTAGCTAAATTCAAGGCCGAACAATTTTTATTTGAACCGGAAGAAAAAGGGGCGTCTGTTGTCCCCGCGTATGTTCCCGGAAAATTCAGATCAAGTGTTTTTAAATCGGTGGCGTACTCGCCATGTTCTAAATAGTATGCTTCCTGGGCGTGGACTAAATCCATGACTTGCTGTTGTAACAAACGGGCCTTGCTTTTCCAAACGGCTTTTTGGTATTGCGGGAGCGCGACCGCCGCCAAAATGCCAATGATAAGCACCACGACTAAAAGTTCTATGAGTGCAAAACCTTTAGTGAAACAACTATTTTTTACTGCTTTCATCATCATACATTCTCCTTTTATTGTCAGGTTCACACCTGACCTACTTTTAATTTCAATTTACCCGCCTTTGGAGAACGTATGCAAAACGGCCATTACCTGCGAGCCACGAGAACGGTCCTCAATCTAGCAATAGCCGTAATTTATCCTTGCAAAAGAATAAACATTCAGCACAACTTAACAAGGGATCAGCTTGTTTGGGTTGTGCTTAATAGGCTATTTTTGGAGTTCTCGTGGTCTTTTGGTAAACTTCAAAACACCCCGTATTCCACATACGGTTCCAAAAACAAAATAAAATTGTACCTATAGTATAATAAAAAGAAGACGAAATAACAAGAAATGGGATCGGGCTTTTTCGTTTTTTCGGGCAGATATATTTGAAATTTTCCCACTAGAGAAGTAATCTATACTAATCTAAAAGGCCTAATTAAGCCCTAGGCCTTTTTTTTCTTGCACAGCCTTTTTAAATTTCATATTATATAAGCGGAGAAGGTTAAATTGTTATGTTTCAGTACGACACCGTCCAATCTGTGTGTTTGTGCTTATCCCGGCCCAAAACGCTTTATCGGCCTGGGAGTGACTTTCTTTTTTCTTTCTTATCTTTTTTAAAACAGAAGCATATTTACACTTATACTATATTCCGGCAGTGCCCGTTACAATTTGAGTTATATAGGGCTAAAAGTATCTTTTTAATAGGTCTTTTGGCCCTGTTTTTTTGTAACCAAAAATCAGATAATTTCAGTAAGGAGAACCTATGCAAAAACTGCTTTCGCTGGTGCTGAGCGTTAGTATTTTATGTAGTAGCATAACCCCGGCTTGGTCACAAGCCCGGGCCCTGGGCCGTGGTGTGCAAGGGCGGCGTGTGCCCCCTGTTGTTAACCGGGGGGGAACTTCTGTTTTATCTAGCGGGGTAACCCGCCGTGTTTATACCCAAATGGCGTTTGCAAACAGCACCGTGCAAACCTGGGTAAAGGCAGGGCAAGTAACTGGCTTGGCGCATGAGATGTTTACCCGCCCTGTGGCAGAACAACGGGCTTTTTTACACCGGGATTTTGTGTCTTTGTCTTTGTTACCCCATGCGGTTTCTGTGGCAGAGCGTGCCCAAGCCGGGGTTTTACTAGGCAACCAAGTATCACAACACGCGCAAGTATTTAAAGAAATCCCGCAAGCGGATTTATCTGCTTTTTTAACTGATTATAAAAATCATCCTTCTCAGCCCGGGTTTACTTCTGTACAAGATTTACTAGCTGATGCGTCAGCATTAGCCCAAGTAGGCGCGCGGGAACAAGCCACCGTTTTACTTACTTTTTATAAACAAGCCAAAGGAACTATTTTTGAAGATACAGCCACGCTTATTACCGCCCGCGGGCTATTACGGATGCGGGAATATGAATCCTTATCTTTATTCTTAGTCCAAGTTAAGGACAAAGCAATCCTGGCCGGGACGGTGGCGTATATTAAAATGAATAATTTGCCGATAGAAGTTCCGGCGGAACTGATTCAATGTCCTATCCCAGCGGCTAATGAAGAATTAGCCGCTTTTTTAAGTGTTCCTTTTGTACTGAACCATTTCCATGCAGATCCATCTGTAGAAGCTACACGGGATTGGTTGCATTTACAACAGCAAGTGCCCGCCGTACAAGAATCAACTCTCCCGGCTAAAACTGCTTCGCTCCAAGCAGCTCATACGGCCCCAGCCGAAATAGTGTTGGCGGAAGAAACTGTACAACCTACGGTAACCCCGCAAGCAGATGTATCGTCGGCCCCGGTATTTGTACAACCTGTAACACCGACCGTTGTGCCGGATGTCGCAACCACATCGGCTGTTTCCAACACTACTACCCCTGTATCCCGGCCAACTTCTTCGCACGAAGGGATTGTCTATAGCGGTATCCCGGTATTTGCGATTATAGATGCTTCCCAGCGGGCGTTAAATTGGGTCCGGCAAAAATTAAGCCGCAAGCAACAAAAAAAGGCTCCGTATGAGGAACCTGGCCTGCATGAAAGCAACGTACGCCCGGTATTAGCCCAAGTGGAAGTTCCGTCCAAGGCGGCTGTAGGGGGCGATTTGGTGGGGGTGGATAATGAAATTCAGGAAGTGACTGTAGGGGTGGATGGATTTAAACTGACCGTAGAAGGACCAGATAAAGTAGAACATATTTTACAGAATGTAGATTTAACAGTTAGTGCTGATTTGAAAAATTTTTCGCCGGAATATAATCGTTTAACTTTGGATACAAATCATATTTTTGAACTCAGAAACCAAACCGTTCCGGCCAAACGCCCGGACCATTTCTTCTTTGCTCTATCTATCCAAAACGGCGAATTTGAGGCGTTAATAAACGGGACAAACGCCCTGCGTTTATCCCGTCCGATGCGTATTAAAATCCAAAAAACGGGCTCTCCCAAAAAATCAATTACACTCCCTGTTTATGATGCCCAATTGCACGAAACACTTTTAGTAGCCGAAGTAGATACTAGTTTGCTCTCCGGCATTAAACATCCGGAACAAGGAGCCATATGGTATGACGGCAAAACGCTTCTCTTTCATGAAAAGCAGGGGGTAGTTACTTCGTTAGAAAATGCATTTGTCCGCTTGCCCAAAGCAGAAAGTAAATATTGGACCCAAATTTTGAAAATGTATCCGCAAACTCCGTTTCATTTAACGGTGCTTTCTACCAAAGGGAAAATGGTTCCTGTTACTTATTTAGTGCCTAGTTTGCAAGTAGGGTTAGGTAAAACTTTAGCCCCGGAGTTAAATGCCCGGTCTACGCTGAGTGAAGAAGAAGCGAGTAATGTAATGTTAGGCATTAACAATGTGCTTCCTACGTTGATAGGTTTTGTTCACCCTATTTTAAAGCGGTATGGGGAAGCCGCCGTGTTCCGTGTCGGGGCGGCTATGTTTAGTGCGGGAGGGCTTATTGCGTTAGCCTCTGGTTTGTACGGTCACTTGGGTAGTGTCATGACAAGTTGGCAATTAACCGGGTTTTTAACTTCTAGCGTCTTAATTGCGTTAGGAACTAATATTACACGTTTTGTGCAAAATTTACTCATGAGTGCCAACCGCGGGATTGTACCGCAAGCTAATTCCTTCCAAAAAATAGATGCTGTAGCACAAGCGAAGCCGGTCGTTTATAATATGAACCACTTGGCCCAACGTGCTTGGGAGGTTTTGACTAAAAAATCGTCTAAATCGTTACGGGATGTTGTCTATTATCAAAAAGGGGCTATGTTTAAAAACTTGGGAACCATGTTATTCTTATCGTTCCCATCATTAGCAAACCTGGCTGGGAAAGCTGTTGGATATGATTTGGGGTTAGACTTTTCGGCCAGTTATGTACCTTATACCTTATATAGTTTGTATGTCTTACGAAAAGTATATAAAACGCGTTATAAAGATGCGTTCCCGTTAAATAAAACGGTTCTTTCCAATAACTTACAGGACTTGCAAAATAGTACCGCTGTAAAAATTTCCGAAGTGGCTCCGGCTGATTTAACGGCTGCTCACCCGGTCTTAATGAATGCAGCCAAACAATTAAAGGGTGCCATAGATGCATTGGCCCCCGTGGAAGCCCGTCAATTAAAAACGGGGATTAACGGCCTGACCCTAAAGCATGAAGCGGAAGTAGGGGAAGAATTAGAGAATTTGCTGTTGTTAGCAAACCGGACCCCGCAAGAGGCTCAAGCGGCCCGTACCGCTTTGCAACAAGCGTTTGATGTATTAAGCGAGCGGAATGTGCGGTGGTATCAGAAATGGTGGAGAACCTTTAAAATGAAAGGATTACCGACGGCATTAGCCGCTATGACATTAGCCACCTTTGGGGAGTTAGGGCTTTCCAACGGCTTAGCGTTTGCAATGCGGGAAATTCTGGGGAAGGACAACGCAACGGCTGCTACCGGTGTGGTAGGATTGTTATTATACGGTTGTATGTTCGGTTGGCGTGTGGTTGGTAATTTTATTAGCCAGCGTATGAGCGGGGGAAGTATGTATGCCGTTTCTTCTGTGGCGGGTGTAGCGGGGCCGGTTCTTATGGCCTTAGCGATGCAGTCCGGCAATATGGGGCTATTAGTAGGCGGGGCTATTACGGCGTGTTTCGGGATTAGTAACTTCTTCTCGCAAATGTATGAATATATGGTGGGGTTACACCCTAAATATAAACGCGAAATTGCTCTTTTAATTAACTATACAATGCCGTTGGCGGCTTTGCCGGTAGGGATTATGAAATCAGATTGGTTTAAGGGGTTCGGTATCCCTGGGCTGGATATGGCCTTATGTGGGGCTGCTTTAGCGGCGAGTGTAATTTTAACACCGAAGATGTTAGCCAATTCCAGTTTCGTGCGTATGATAGAAACCTGGTGGGAAAAAATGAAAAATAAAACCGGGGGAGATCCCTTGCCTCCGCCCGCGCAAGCATCTGCCCAATAAAAGAAAAATTTCTCAAGTTCCCGGCTTATAGCCGGGGTTTTTTGTTTAAAAAATATCCCATACGGCGGAAATTATGTTACAATAAAAATAGGCCTAATGGTCAAAAAAGTTGATATTTAGCATAAATTCAATGAGTTTATCCCTATGTTTGGCAG
>CALAFB010000105.1 GCA_937891135.1 uncultured Elusimicrobium sp. | reverse complement strand
GGGTTGTGGGTTATATGCGACCTGTGCAAAACTGGAACAAGGGAAAGAAAGAGGAGTTTGCCATGCGCAAAATGTTTAATGTGGAACGCTGTTGCGGCAAATAATCAAATGAATTAAGCCCCGTTTTTGCGGGGCTTTTTGTGGGGTTAAAGGTAGCGTTTTTGGTAGCGTTATTTTTGATAAAAAATGATAAAGTTTGAAAAAAAATGATTTACTTTGATAAAAAAACACCGACGGGAAAGCAAACAAAAACCCCGCCTTATGACGGGGAATAATGTTGTATAGAGCAACGGAGAGGGAGGGATTTGAACCCTCGAAACCTTGCGGTTTACAGGTTTTCGAGACCTGCTGTTTCAACCACTCACACACCTCTCCAACTATACCGTTGCCGAGTGGCAGGCACCTATTCTTATTATACTAAACTTACTACTATCCTTACTAGAAACCGATTTGCTTACACATCTCTTTTGCGCTTTGGCAGGAAATCTTTCCGCCCTGCACGTAAGGTAAAGTCAGTTCGTAAGGGCGCGTTGTATTGATGCGTAACGCCGTTACGGCGTGATTTTGCAAAATCACTTGAAACTTATGCGTTTGATTACATACCTGGTCCGGAGTCAGACAAAACATATCATTTTCTACTACCGGCATACCGAATTGATGCCAAGAATCCGTAGCATAATGCTGATTTGCTTCTAAAAATGCTTGTTGCTGCGCTTGCACTTTGCCCAATAACGAAGTAGCACCCGCTGCAAGGTTTTTTTCTGTCACTCTAACCGACTGCGGTGCATTACGCGGAGTATCTGCCACTTTTGCTCTTTCTTTTGCTTTGGCAAATTGCGGTAAGGCAATGGCTGCAATAATACCTAATACCAATAGTAATATCGGCACTATAAATAACGTAATCACAGCAGCAATTGCACAGCCTTGTTTTTCGGAGGGCGTGTTATCTACTACTAAACAGCCAGCCATTTGGTCGTGCAAACATTGTTTCTTCTCCGTCCAAATACACATCAAATACCCAATTCCTAAAATAATTGTAGAAACAATCATTCCCAAATTACGCCCGAGCGACCGCCAAAAACCAATACGCTGGCCGTTTAAATCCGTTACTTTTAACCCGAATATTTTTTTACCAATCGTGGCTTGCCACGAAGAACATTCCGGCCATACATAATAAAGCACATAACAAATCAGTTGTACGAGAAAGGAAACCCCTACTAGCACAACTAATGCCTGCAGAGAAGGCTCCTGCCCGGCCTGGGACACACCCATTGAAACACCGACAGCAAACCCGACAAATTGACCAATTAAAGAAACGGCCATGCCATAAATAAACGCGTCCACCAAATAAGCGGCGGTACGTTTCCAAAAGTTAGCGTAAGTCATTTTTTTCTCCTTTCATTTATTTTATTTATTTACAAATTTAGCCAACATCCGCCCACTGGGCTGCTGATAGGCGTATAAACCAAACTCCGGCAATACGGCCAGCAAGTGGTCAAAAATATCCGATTGCAGGCCTTCATAATCCGTCCACACCGTCGTGTTTACAAAGCAGTACACTTCCAGCGGAATCCCTTGCGAGTTGGGCGGCAGTTGGCGCACCATAAGTGTAAAACCAGGGTCCTTTTGCGTAATATACGGGCGGGATTTTAAATATTCTTCGGCATAATGCCGGAAAGTCCCTAAGTTTGTTAAATGACGCCCGTTTAACAAACTTTCATGCACGTTATGCTGGGCATTAAATTCGGTAATTTCTTTTTCTTTACCGGCTAAATAGTCCTTTAACAGGTCAATTTTTTTAAGACGGGCTAACATCTCTTTATCTAAAAATTTAACCGTATCAATATCAATTAAAATACTACGCTGGATACGCCGCGCTTTGGCTTCATACATACCGCTCCAGTTTTTAAACGGCTTAGAAATAAGGTCATACGTAGGCACGCTGACAATGGTCATATCAAAGTTTTGCACGCGCACGCTCGTTAGCGAAATATCCAAAATGTTACCGTCGGCACCGGCTGAGTCCACCGTAATCCAGTCCCCAATCTTTATAAGGTTATTCATGGTTAACTGAATACTAGCCGCAAACCCCAGAATAGGGTCTTTAAAAATTAACGAAAACACCGCCGCCAACGCTGACAGCCCGGTAATAATATAGAGCGGTTTACGGCCCAATAAGAGCGAAATAAAAAACAAAACTGTTACTAAAAATAAAATGATTTTACAGACTTGCACGACGCCTTTAATCGGTACTTTGGGGTTACGGCCGTATAATTTATCTAACGTATTTAAAATGGTAAACCCCAAATACGATAAACTAAACAGCACAAACATACCGGTCAATTTTTCCATGACAAGCGTAATCCAATCAATGTTTTCCGAAATAAAAATGGGGTGGAAATCAATGGCAGCCATGGCGGCAATTACAATGCCTAAAGCCGTAAAAAACTTTTTTTCCGTTAAAGCATTGAACCATTTTTCTGCCTTAAAAAACTTCACTAAACGGGAAAGATAATTATTACACACAAATGTAAATACTTTAGCCAGTAAAAACAAGAGGGCAATAAATACAATGGCGGAAATCAACTGCGCCGTAAGCGTATGGTATTTAGCCGGGAAATTAGGGATTTGCTGTACATAATAAAGAATAGTTTGCATATAAAACTCCTCGGAAAAACTTACTATAATAAAGTATATGAAAAAAATAATTTACGGGGCAATACTTTTGCTTATGGCAGGTTGCACGGCACGCACACCCATGCCGCCTGCTCTGCCGCAGACTCATTCTACCGAATGGGAAGAAAACGTACATACGTTGTATTTGCCCACCGTACTGCCGGCAGAACCTACAGAGAGCATTTTTACCCCTGAGCAAGATGAAGAACAAGAGGCCCAAACCTTAGTAGCCCAACAAGCCGGGCCCAAAATTGACTTATATTTTTATGCGATGAACCGCTGGTACCGCCAGGAACAAGCCGTATTTATTCTAAAAAACCGCCGTTTCTATGCAAGACAGCAACAAGGAAATATTTATGATGTAACCTGTACAGCTGCCGCCCGCACCGGGGTAGATGAAAAACATACCCACGCGGTGGAGTTTCCGTGCGGTGTATGGAAGGTAGATATAGGGTTACGCATTGTTCTTCCGCAAGATAAAAAAGCCGAAACAATTTGGGCAGAGTAACCAACTTCCTCAAATTATTTATAATATACGTATGGCAAACAAGCACAAAAAAAAGACTTCTCTCCGCGTCCTAAACACCCCCGCTGCACCTTCTAATCGGGCCGCGGATTTTCTCCGCCAAATATTGCCGCATACAACCGGGGCCTTGGTGTTGTTAATCAGCACGGCGTTTTTTACGGGTACGTATGATTCCGCCCACGTGAAACTCACGCTACTGCAAACTGGGTCCGTGCTGCTATTTGCCTTGTGGGCCTGTTTAAAATTGACCGAACGCAAAAACCCGTTTACACGCAAGCATTTGCTTTTTTTATTGCCGCTGTTTGTGTATCTGGCGTGGCAGACGTTGTCGTTTGTGTGTTTTCCTTATAAGTTAGAAGCCGCCGAGGAATTTATCCGCCTGTGGATGTACGGCGGGATTATTTGTTTAGCAGCGTGCGAATTTACTACACAAGACGTAAAAATACTTACTAAATGGATCGTAGTTACGGCGTGGATTTGTCTTTTATATGGGGCCGTGCAAATTATCAATATTTGGCGGCCCGGCGTGGATTTACTGCCCTGGCACGGGTTTTTTGGTAACCGTGTATTTGCCACGCACGCCAACCCGAACTTCTTCGGGGCGTTTGTGGTGTTTGTTTCGGGGATTATCGGGGCTGAGTTTTTACGCACGCACAAAAAATCACTATTCGTATTGTTGGGCTTGGGACTGGTCAATTTATTTTTTACGGAAAGCAAAGGGGCCTGGCTGGCCTACGCGGGGATGTGTGTATTTGCCGCATTTACGTATACTAATACGTTAGCGCGCGTGAAAAAACATCTTGTAAAAATAAATGTGGCAGCGGTACTATGTTTGCTAGTAGCCCTGGGGGCCGCGGGCATTTATTCCGCGAAACGCTTTCAATCGGTCAGTTTCCGCGCGTATACGTGGCTGTCCGCCTTTGAAATGGTCAAGGATTCCCCTATCTTGGGAACCGGGCCGGGCAGTTTTAAAATCGTTTATCCCGCTTATCGCCGCCCGCAAATTTTTTATATTGAAAACGCCCACAATACCGAAACCCAACACGCCGAAAATGAACTGTTAGAACAAGCCGCCACAGGTGGGATTGTCGGCCTGACACTCGCGCTGTGGCTGCTTACCACGCTATTTTGGGGCACCTTCAAAGCCTTGCCTTCTGCCGACGAAAAACGCCGCACGTATTTACTGGGATATAGTACCGCGCTGGCCGGGCTTTTGCTGCATAGTGTGGTGGATATTAGTATTCATTTTGCGTCTAGCGGCATGTTGCTGGCGGTAGGCATAGGTAGTGTGTATGCCTTGTTATTAGATAATCCCCCCGCCGCGCAAACTGCCGCCAAAAAACCCGCGTTCCCGCGCTTGTTGTGGGTGATGCGGACAGTTACGGCGTTGGCTGCCCTAGTAACTGCCGGATATATCGGACGGGAATTTTACCTCATTTTACGCAATATGGCAGCCCACACCGCGGGAGAAACCATTTTATTTGCTTTGTCCGTCCTTACGTTAGCTGGATGTGTGGGCGGTATTTTGTATATATATGGGGCGGTGCTACGCCGTACCACACGGGTGGCGGTGTGTGCGGTGTTATTGGCGGTGCTTCCGTTGCAAGTGTTTTTCTTCCGGTTGTTTGCGGCAAACCATTACTATAGTTTAGGCGTGGCCCTCGTGCAAATGGGCCAGCCCGAAGCCGCACTAGGAGCGTTTAATGATGCCATTACCCGCAACCCGTTCTTGGCCGAATACCGCCACTACCGCGCCAACGTTTTTGCCACAACACTCAATTTGTCTAAACAGTTTTCCCCTCAACGCGGTGATACGGAGGAAGCCCGTACGGATTATGACCGCGCTATAGAAGATTTCCGCTTTGTGCTGGCGCATAACCCAAACCATGCGCTGTTACACCAAGACATTGGGCAACTCTATTACGCGTTAGCCATGCGCCAATTGCAAGCGGCGCAGCAAGTGCCGGCGCAAGCGTATTTTTATCAGGAATTGGCCGGCGAAAATTTTGCCCTGGCCAAAAAAGCATTTAGTAAGGCGTTGGCGTTGGACCCGGTCAACCCCAATACGTATATTCTCCTTACGAATATGGCTTTCATGCGCCGCGACGTAAACGAGGCCCAACATTGGGTAGATGTTTATTTCAAGGGGCCGGACGGTGTAACGGAACCGGAATTTTTAGAACAACACAAAAAGAACCCGCAACTGCGCAACATGCAAATGCATGTGGATAAGTTGCGGGAGAATTTAAAATAGCGGAACGCCGCATTACGTGGTAATTAACAACTCAATTTGTTAGTCTAAGTAACAATAGTATGTCGTTTGCCAAGCACCAGCAGGGCAATGTTCTTGGTCTGTCGGAAATGCCACACAATGTTCATCAGCATTTTCAGATATACAGTCAAAGTAATCCTTGCAATTTTTCCCTTTACAATACGTATTAGTTCTTTTGCCGGTTGTGCTATCCCATTCGGTGAATATAGCACTGTCTCCTACTACCGATGAAAAAAAGGCCTGAGAACCATTTGCCCAACTACGAAAATCAAAATGTGAACCATCTGCCACTGTTACATATCGAAAATGTTTTAAAGTTGGCATTTGAACTGCAAGATCAGAATTACGTAACGCTCTTTCTGGTTCCCACTTCCCGTTTTCTAGTACATACTCATGCACTCCTTTATCCAGTGCATCCAATGCCACTAGCACCTCCCGCCCTTGGGCTTTTTTAACGGCCTTTTGGTATTGCGGCAATGCTACCGCTGCCAAAATACCAATGATAAGCACTACGACCAAAAGTTCAATGAGCGTAAAACCTTTGGGATATTTTCTAGTTTGTTTTTTACTTTGTTTCATACTTTTTCCTCTCTAATTTCAGTTTCCAATTTACCTGCCCCGGAAAAAGTACGCAAAAACGGCTACGCAGTCTAAGCGCGAATCAGTCACCTAAACAAATAGCCGTAATTTACCATTATAAAACGATAAACATTCGGCACAAAACAACGGGATTCGAAGGCCCGTCACTTTGCGCCTGAAAAAGGCTATTTTTGGACTGATTCGTAGCCCGCTTGCGCGAGCTATCCGTATTCTGCATACGGTTCCAAAAACAGAGTTAAATTGTATTATCCTACCTTCCTATTTTAACATAATTTTTTTCTAATTTGACACATTTCGTTGTTACGAGCCTCCTAGCGTACTTGCGGCCTTTGAGGGGCCGCTAACCAGACGTACGCGTCGTCGGCATGTGCCTAGAACTGTGTCAAATTAGTTCAAAATTATTCCGTTGCTGAAAGAGGGAGCACACTCTTTTGATTTGATTTCTAATTTTGAAATGAAGTTCTTGTTTTTTATGGTTTTCTTGCGTTCAATTAGAAAGAAAATTTGGTAAAATGATAATAAGGAGATTTTATGATTATTTTATTTTTAAACTGTGGTAGTTCTTCCCTCAAATATAGTGTATACGATTGGGAACAGAAAAAAAGTTTATGTGCCGGCGGCGTGGAACGGATTGGAATTGACGGGTCGTTTATCTCGCACGACCGAAACGGCTATCCTACCTACGAACTTAAACACAATTGCAAAGACCATAAAGACGCTATCAATTTAGTCATTGATACCATTACCAGCAAAGAACACGGCGTGATTGAAAACATCAACGTCATTAGTGCCGTGGGGCACCGTATCGTGCACGGCGGAAAGTTTGCTAAATCCGTCATTGTGGACGACAGCGTGGTAGAAGAATTAAGAAACATTTCGGACTTGGCCCCGTTGCACAACCCCGCGCACATTATGGGGATTGAAGCCGCGCGCGCGCTACTGCCCAACGTCAAACACGTGTGTGTGATGGATACCGCTTTCCACCAAACCATGCCGGCATCTTCCTATATGTATGCGTTGCCGCGTAAATGGTACACGGATTACCAAATCCGTCGCTATGGCTTTCATGGTTCGTCCGTGCTGTATACGTCCCGCCGGGCTGCGGTGTTATTAGACAAAAATGTAGACGAAGTAAACACGATTGTCTGCCACTTAGGCGCCGGGGCCAGCGTGACTGCCGTTAAAAACGGACAATGCTTAGACACCAGCATGGGGCTTACGCCGCTTGAAGGGCTGGTCATGGGGACGCGCAGCGGGGATATTGACCCATCGGTCTGCTTTCACATGATGAAAAAACTCAACATGAAGCCCGAGGACATGTACACCATTTTAAATAAAAAATCCGGCATGTACGCGTTAACCGGGGACCGCTTTTCCGACCAGCGCGATGTGCGCAAGCACGCCGCCAACGGCGACGAACTGTGCAAACTAGCTTTAGACGTGGAATGTTACCGTGTTAAAAAATATATCGGCGCGTATATGGCAGCTTTAGGGCGGCTAGACAGCATTGTATTTACCGCCGGCATTGGCGAACGCGCCAGCAACGTACGTGAAATGGTCTGCAAAGGCCTTGAAAACTTCGGCATTATTTTAGACGAAGAAAAGAACGCCTGTGCGGAAACCAACAAAGCCGAATGTTGCATTTCGGCCGATAATTCCAAGGTTAAAATTTTTGTCATTCCCACCGATGAAGAAATTGTGGGGGTGCAGGATATTGTGGCTCTTTTGGCGGGTACGTATGATGCGTATCCGCGGTTTCGCTATATTTTCCAAGAAAAAACATACCGCAATAAACTGCGCGACGCGGCTTTTATAGAGGAGGTTAAAAAACGCCCTTCGCTGTTAAAAGCTGCTATTAACCTGCCGGAAGCGTTAAAGCAGGAGTTAGCAAAATGATTTGTGCCGCCCGTTTGCGTAAAGCAGACGGGCTTTTTTGTAGGTTATTATTAGGAGAAAATTATGTTACTACCCAAAGAAGATAAATTTTTTGATTTGTTTGACCGCCAGGCCGAAAACCTGGTAAGTGCGGCCGAATTATACCATACTTGCATCGCGCAGCCGGATATTTCCCCCGAAAAAGTACGCGAGATGCACCAGTTTGAACACGACGGGGACGAAGTAACCCACGCTATTATTAACACCCTAAACGAAACGTTTATTACCCCGTTTGACCGCGAAGATATTTTGGCTTTGGCTAACCGTATGGATGATATTATGGATAATATCTACCTATTGTTAAACCGTTTTTACCTGTATAAAATTACAAAACCAACCGAATTTAGCCAAAAACTAGCCAGCACGATTGAGCAATCTACCAAAGCCTTACGCAAGGCCGTGGCTACGCTTCGCAGCAATAAACACATGAAAGATACCTATCGCCATTGTGTGGAAATTAACCGCTTGGAAAACGAGGGGGATGTGATTCGCGATGAAGCGATTTCCTACTTATTTGCCAACGAAAAAGACCCTATTATGGTGATTAAACAAAAAGAACTCTACGAAATTGCCGAAACTACGACGGATTTTTGTGAACATGTGGCCAATATGGTGGAATCTATTTTGGTAAAAAATAACTAGGCAACCGCTATGATGTGGATTATCTTTTTAATTCTTCTTGCGTTATTTTTTGATTACCTAAACGGCTTTCACGATGCGGCTAATGCTGTTTCTACGGTAATTTCCACGCGCGTACTGTCGCCCAAGTTTGCTGTAGCGTGGGCTGCGTTTTTTAACTTTGCGGCGTTTTTAATTTTTAAAACCGGCGTAGCCAAAACCATTGGCGCAGGCATTGTGGATATTAACGTGGTGGATTCTAACCTAATTTTTGGGGCACTTATGGGGGCGTGCGGGTGGAACCTGATTACCTGGTGGCTGGGGCTGCCGTCCAGTTCGTCCCATGCGTTAATTGGCGGACTGATGGGCGCAGGGCTAGTCAAAGGCGGGCCGGGCGTTCTGGTAGCCAGCGGGATTTTAAAAACGGTGGCGTTTATTTTTATTTCCCCGCTTTTGGGATATTTACTTAGTACGCTAATGGGTGTGATTACGTTTAATATTGCCAATCACTTTAGCCCGTTTAAGGTGGATAAATTTTTCCGCAAAGCACAGCTGTTTTCCGCGTCCGCGTATGCACTAGGTTACGGTGGCAACGACGCGCAAAAAACCATGGGGATTATCAGTATGCTTCTGTTGGGCGGTATGGCCGGGGCCGAAGTAGCCCCCGTGCGGGATTTTTTCCTCACGCATAGCGAAATGCACGCTATTTCCCAGGGGCAGTTTGTGGTGCCTTTGTCCGTCGTCATTATGTGCCAAGGGGCCATTGCGTTAGGGACGCTGTCCGGCGGGTGGCGTATTGTAAAAACCATGGGCCAAAAAATTACGCGTCTGCGCCCGGTGGACGGGTTCTGTGCCGAGTCCGGCGCGGCGTGTTCCATTTTCTTTGCGTCTATTTTGGGGGTTCCTGTAAGCACCACGCATACAATTACCGGGGCCATTGTGGGGATTGGTTCCTTGCGGCGGCTTTCCGGCGTACGCTGGGGGACGGCCAAACGCATTGTGTGGGCGTGGTTTATTACTATTCCGGCAGCGGGATTGATTTCGGCAGTATTTTACCTACTTAAAGTGTGGTTGTTTTAAAATAACCTTCAAATTTGTATGATTAGACCGTGCCCCTGCCAATATAAGCAGGGGCCGATCTTTATAGCTCGAAATCTTCTTCAGCTTTATACCCTTGTAATCCTTCACAAATGGCTTTACCACGGTCATTAAAATAACCACATTTATGCGTCCATATTCCTTGTGAATCACGTAGTGCAGCTATGGTAACATAATCATCCGTAGTATAATAGTAATAAGAATATACGTTGGCTTTCGAATCCAAGAAAATATCACCCCTCATAATCACATTTTTGCTAACTTGACACTGGCCATTCTCATCATACTGACAAGAAAAATCAATATCAAAGCTTTGGGAAGAATTTTCTTCTAGTAGGCCAAGTGCTTCTTGCCCCGGGTGCTCTAATATCCAAGCATCTGTGGCTTTTTGCAGCGAACTAACAAGTTGTACCGCTTCGGACGCTCGTGCCCGGTCCACAGCTCTTTGATACTGTGGCAAGGCCACGGCTGCCAATATGCCAATAATCAGTACGACTACCAAAAGTTCTATGAGTGTAAAACCTTTGGGATATGTTTTATGTTGTTTCAGTTCCATAAGTTAACCTCTTTTATTTTTAATTTCAATTCATCCGTTTATGGAACCAACAACAACGGCTTTTGCAGGTAAGCCAAGCAAAGGTCCCACATACAACAGCCGTAGTATGCCACTAAAAGTAACAAACGTTCGGCACAATACAGCGGGATTATAAGTTCCTCTGTGTTGTGCCTTGATTGGCCGTCCTTGGAATTTGCTTGGGCTTTAAAAACACCCCGTATTCTACATACAGTTCCAAAAACAAACAAAATTGTACCTATAGTATAATAAAAAACCTAACAATATGCAAAAAAATGATATATAATAAAGTATAGTGTTTTTACAAGGAGCGTATATGAAAAAATTAGTGTTTCTCGTTTTTGTTTTTGCTGCGGCGGTGGCTGTGTCGGCTTGTTCTAAAAATAAAAAAAATAATACGTATGCCGTTAACGGCTATAATGCTGCCGGGGCGGATGCCTCTAACGTAAAAAGCGGCTCTAAATATCAAATTATTGACCAGGAATTTGACAATATGCTTGCCCCGGAAACCGATTACGATGCTTTACCTGCGTATGAATTGCAAGCGTGCGGAGATTCGTACTTACCGCCCGTAGATGCTACTGCTTTGGCAGCTGCCAAAGGCAAAGCAAAAGCCAAAGCAAGCGGCAAGGCCGCCAGTACCAAAACAACACGCGCTAAACAGGTTACGAATACCACGAATATCTATTATGTAGACGGACCGAACCCCAATGTGCCGGTTTCCTCTACTACTACGACTAAAACCGTATACTCTAACGGGGCGGTCAGTTCGTCTACCTCGTCCTCATCCAATACCAAAACTACTAAAAATGCGGACGGCTCGGTAACGACGACTACAGTCTCCTACTAAGAGGGGCCATGCCTTATACGCAAGCACAGATTACTACAGAAGCCCATCGGTTGTATGGGCTTCTTCAGCATGTATCTAAAACTAAAAACACAACCTGGTCCCTTACAGATTGTGAAACTGCTGCCGCGTATACTTTAGAAATCAACCGTATCAAACAAGAAAAAAATGCGGTTATTTTGGCACACTCGTACACGACGCCGGATATTGTGTACGGCGTGGCAGACTTCCGCGGCGATTCATTTGA
The DNA here is from genome assembly GCA_937891135.1 of uncultured Elusimicrobium sp. GTDB lineage: Bacteria > Elusimicrobiota > Elusimicrobia > Elusimicrobiales > Elusimicrobiaceae > Avelusimicrobium. The sequence goes on along the minus strand of CALAFB010000105.1, from coordinate 20,515 downwards.
ACTGGCTAAAAAAGCCCAACAAACTAATGCCGATATCATTGTTTTCGCAGGTGTTTGGTTTATGGCACAAACAGCGAAAATTTTAAACCCCACTAAACAAGTAGTTATTCCGGCAGGCCGGGCCGGGTGTACCTTGGCCGATAGTATGACCGGGGAAGATATGCAAAAATTGCGTGCCCAACATCCCGGCGTACCGGCTCTGTGCTACATTAACAGTACAGCCGAAGTAAAAGCCCTGTGCGACGTGTGTGTAACATCCGGCAATGTATTTGATATGGCACAGAAAATGCCCGGTAACGAACTTTTATTTGTGCCCGATATGCTCATGGCGCAAAATATAGAAATTGAACTAGCGCGCCGCGGTACACCTAAAAAAATAATTGCCTCCGGCGGATCGTGCTGTGTACATACCCAGTACCGCCCGGAACATGTGGAAAAACTCCGCGCGGATTACCCGGGCATTACCGTACTGGTCCATCCGGAATGTGCACCTGAAGTGTGTGCGCTATGTGATTACGTCGGCAGCACGAAAGGCATGGCGGATTATGTAGCCCGTTCTTCCCAAAAACAATTTGCGTTACTTACCGAAGTAGGGCTTGTAAACCGCCTAGAAGCCGAACACCCAGATAAACAATTTGTATGGGAATTTGGTACCTGCAGTTATATGAAAAAAAATACGCTTATGAACACCTTGCAAGCCCTTGTGGCCCCGCGGCCCGACCAAGTAGTTACCGTTGATGAACCGTTGGCCCAAGCCGCCCAGAAATCTATTTACAAAATGTTTGAGTTAGCCAAATGATACTAGATAAAATTATTGAACTTGCTTTACAGGAAGATTTGAGTTTGGGCGATATAACGTCCGACACAATTTTTACCGCGGATGACCGGGCCCGCGCCGTTATCCGTGCCAAAGAAGACTTGGTATTATGCGGTATGAATACCGCCCGGGAAGTTTTTTATGCCGTGGACCCGGAGATTACGTTTACCCCGCTTAAAAAAGACGGGGATTTCGTCCAAAAGGGCGAAACTGTTTTAGAATTAACCGGGCGGACTTTATCCATTTTAAAAGCCGAACGTACGGTACTGAATTTTATGCAGCGTATGAGCGGGATTGCTACGGCGTCGCGCGTATTTGCTGAAATTGGCAAAAAATACGGCGTTCTTATTGTAGATACCCGCAAAACACAGCCGGGGCTGCGCCGATTGGATAAATATGCCGTGCGCGTAGGCGGATGCCGCAACCACCGCATTAGTTTAGCGGATAGTGTAATGATTAAAGATAATCATATTGCCGCAGCCGGTTCCATTACCAAAGCCGTAGAAAAAATTAAAAATGCCATCGGTCATACCCCTAAAATTGAAGTGGAAACCACGAACGAGGCCGAAGTGAAAGAGGCCCTTGCTGCCGGAGCCGATATTATTATGTTAGACAATATGACCCCCACGCAAATTGCCGCCTGCAAAGCCCTTATTAACGGGCGGGCAATTATAGAAGTTTCCGGTGGTGTAAATGCACAAAATTTAGAAAGTTATTGTCAGGCAAAGCCCGATGTTATTTCCATGGGGGCACTTACCCATTCGGTACCGGCCAAAGATTTAAGTCTAAAAATTGTAGAATATATTAGATAATTAAATAAGGAAGTATAATTATGAATTACAACGCTTTATTTTCAAAAGTGGTCAGCCGTTCTAAGGCATCCGCCATACGCGAACTATTAAAAGTGATTTCCAGACCGGAAATTATTTCGTTTGCGGGCGGCCTGCCGGACCCGACCCTTTTCCCCACAGAAGAAATTAAAAATATTTTTGATACCCTTTTAGTATATCACGGCAAGGAAACGCTGCAATACGGGGCTACTGAAGGACAAGACACGTTAAAACAAGAACTCGTCCGTTTATTAAAAGAAACGGAAAATATTTCCGTAACGCCGGAACAATTGCTCATTGTGTCTGCTTCCCAACAGGCGTTGGATATGTCCGCACGGATGTTTATTAACGAAGGGGACAGTATTATTACCGCTTGTCCGACGTATTTGGGGGCTTTACAGGCCTTTCAAGTGGCCGGGGCCGATATTGTGGGAGCCAAAAGTGATGCTAACGGTATAATCCCGGAAGATTTACAAAATAAGTTGGAATTATTAAAACAGCAAGGCAAACCGTGCAAATTCATTTACTTAGTGCCCGATTTTCAAAACCCCACCGGAACCACTATTCCCCAGGAACGACGTTTGAAAATTTTGGAACTTGCTAAAAAATACAATACGTTTATTTTGGAAGATTCCCCGTACCGCCAGGTACGTTTTGAAGGGACGGCTCCCAAAACATTTTACGAATTGGACGGCGGGCAAGGAAATGTGCTGACGATGTTCACGTTCTCTAAGATATTTGTGCCGGGGTTCCGTTTGGGATTTATCGTCGGGCCGGCAGATGTGATCCGTAAGTTTGTGATTTTAAAGCAAGCCATGGATTTGTGCACTTCGCCCACGCTGCAATTAGCCACAGCCGAATTTTTGCACCGGAACCTACTGCAGGCGCACATTCAAAAAATGATTCAAGTATACCGCGACAAACGGGATTTGATGCTTAAAACCTTAGCCGAATATATGCCCCATGGTGTAACCTGGACGCATCCCCACGGCGGATTATTTTTGTGGGTAACCTTGCCCCGCGGGTTAGATGCTACGCAGTTGCTTCCTAAGGCCATTGAAAATAAAGTAGCCTATGTGGCGGGGGTGGATTTTTACCCGGATGCAAACGTGTTTAATGATATGCGGCTGAACTTTTCGTACAGTACGCCAGAGCAGCTTGTAGAAGGGTTAAAGCGTTTGGCGCAAACGATTAAAGAAAATCTGTAAAATTCTGTCAAAACTGATCGTAAGCGTGCATTGTAAAATGCACGCTTTTTTATTATACTATAGGTACAATTTTATCTGTTTTTGGAACCGTATGTGGAATACGGCTTGCTTTTGTTTAAAAGGCTTGTGTTCACTCCAAAATAACCTATACAGACATAAATTAGCGGACTCTAGACCCGCTTTTTGTGTTTAGTGTTTATCGTTTTATTGCGGTAAGCTACGGTTATTTTCCTTGCGGAAGGTGAACACAACTCAAGGTAAGTAACCGTTTTATATGGTTTCATAAGCAGAAAATTGAAATTAACATAAAAGAGGACAACTTATGAAAACAACAAAGAAACAACATAAAACATATCCCAAAGGTTTTACACTGATAGAACTTTTGGTAGTCGTACTGATTATCGGCATCCTGGCTGCCGTGGCTCTGCCGCAATACCAAAAAGCGGTAAAAAAGGCCCGTTTGGTAGAAGCCATAACAGCCATCAAAACGTTATCTACAGCCGCCAATGTTTGGGTAATGGCAAACAATCCCTCTACTACTGTAGACCTAACTAATTTGTTAGATGTGGCGGTGTCTGATTCGGATACGTGGAATTTTGAGGCCTATTATGAAGAGGCAAATCCCCCCTATTGGGGAGCTCTTGCACGGCCAAAGAAGTATTGGGATGAGATAGTAGGATGCGAATATTATATGGCGAACCCCAGGTGTCAATGGTGGTGTGACCCTGCAGATTCAGAAGAATGTAAATTATTTATGCAGTTAATTGGTCAACAATGACCTATTAAACAGCCCCGGCGTAGTTTTACACCGGGGCATTTTTTACAACAATATCTAACTTAGGTTCATTTGGTTTCTTCGGTGTTTTCTGAGGCTTCTTCCGTACCAAATGAATCGGAAAGCAAGTCCCCCAACGTCGGGCGCGGTGCCTGTTTTAAGTATTGCGCCACTACTTTGCGGTTTTGGGCTTGGTCATACTTTTTGACGGACAGATTCAATACGTACGTTTCCGGGTTTACACCAATAACTAGCGCGGTAATCGTATCGCCTTCTTTGGCGGTAAAATCCCGGCCCATTTCAAAGGGGCTAATGAACCCTTTGGTATTGTTTTTGCCAATGGTGCATTCCACGCCGTATTCTTCGGATACTTTCGTTACCGTAGCTTTGACGGAACTCTTGTACGGATAGCGGCGTTTTAAGGCATCTGCCGGGTTTAAGAAAAGTTGTTTTAAACCAAATTCCAAACGCGGGGTTTCTTTATCCAATTTTAATAATTTGGCTTTCAAGCGTTGGCCGCGGCGATAGTTGGTAATGGCGGTTTCGGGTTCTTTCCAGGCCACATTTTCCAAATTTACAATGCCTTCAATACCGTGGAAGCGCAAATACAGTTTATCCGTATCGGCTTTAGAAACTACCACGCGCAGCACATCCCCTTCTTTAATAGAGCCCAATACTTCGGCCCGGCGGACAGCTTCATCTTCTTCCAACACTTGTTTACGGGAAATAATAAGCTTTTGTTTTTCTTTGACAAATTCCACAATGACAGCTTTAATTTTAGCCCCTACGGGTAAATAGTGTTTGTAGGCGGTGTGTAATTCCGATAAAGAAAGTGGCATAAACCCGCTTACTCCAAATACTTCTACCATATAGCCGCCTTTCACTTGTTGCAAAATGGTACCTTTGACACGTTCCTTGGCTTCATAGGATTTTTTGCAAACATCCCACCCCAAATACTCTAACGCTTTTTTGTGGGATAAAATAGCCGGGCGTTCATCACTACCGCGTTTTACGAGGACGACGGACACTTTGTCCCCCACTTGCGGTAAGGATTTGCCTTCAAATTCACTCGCGGCAATAGAACCTTCTTTCTTGGTGCCGGTATCTACTAAAATATAATCTTTGGTAACTTGTACCACCGGTACTTCCACAATTTCGCGTTTATTTAGTTTTTCTAGTAACGATTCTTGCTGCGCAATCAACTGATCCATCGTCAGTTCTTGATCGGTAGTTTCTTGCGGAGTAATGTTTTCTTCGTTTGTAGTCATAGTATTTCGGGCGGATTTCCACCAGGAAATGCGCCGTTAACCTCCGTTAGATATGTATTGAATTAATTGCATCCATTATTTGATTTGCAAATTGTTTATACTGCATTTTAGGTTCTAAGGCCGGGTCTTGTTTTAAGTGCATAACCGTGCCGAACTTCACACGGATTTTACGTACCCACGGCCAACCAAACGTCCCTTCTATTTTTACCGGGAGCACCGGAGCCCCCGTCTTATACACTAAAAATCCAATGCCGCTTTTGGGCTTCTGCGGTTTGCCTGTTTTACTGCGGGTCCCTTCCGGAAACATCACAATACTTTCCCCCCGCTCTAAGGCCTCCACCACTTCTTTTAAAGCCCCCATATCGCCAATCGTGCGTTTGCGGTCCACCGGGATATAATTACAATGGCGGAAAAACCACCCGAGCCCCGGCACGGAAAATAATTCTTTTTTAGCTACAAAGCGTGAATCACGCCTAAGCCCGGCAAAACATCCTATAGCCGGCGGGTCTGCGTTGGATAAATGGTTCCCGGCAATTAAAAGAGCACCTGTTTGAGGGATATTTTCCAACCCCTCTACCTTAAAGTCATAGCATACCTTAAAGTATCCTCGTGCAATACATTTTACCAAATTAAGAACAACATTGCGCTGTTTTTTCATTTATTTTCGTCCACACGGCGGATTTCTGCCAATACTTTTTGCGCGACTTGCTCTAATGTTAATGAAGACGTATCTATAATAATAGCCCCTTCGGCCGGTTTTAACGGGCTAGCCGCCCGGTGGGAATCCCGGTAATCCCGCTCTTTAATAAGGGCTAAAATTGTTTGATAGTCCGGACATTCCCCGGTTTCTTCCAACTGTTTCACACGGCGTTTAGCACGTTCTTCGGCTGAGGCACTTAAATAAAATTTCACTTCCGCATCCGGAAATACCACCGTACCAATATCGCGCCCTTCCATAATAATACCGCCGTCTTGGCCAGCTGCACGCATTTTTTCAGTAAGAACGGCCCGGGCTTCTTGATGCGTAGAGACCCGGCTGGCCACATTCCCTGTTTCTTCCAAATGTAGTTTTGCACCCAAGTATTCGCCATCTACATACATTTTGAGAACAGCATCTTCCTGGCGTACAAACGTAAACTGCAACCGTTTAGACAAGGCCAACACCTGCGCGCCGTCTTCCGGCGGCAGGTGTTGCTCATAAACCTTATAGGCCAACGCACGGTATAACTCCCCTGTGCTTAAAAAACCATACCCTAATTGACGAGCCACTAACTTACCAACGGTAGACTTACCCGTCCCTGCGGTTCCGTCAATGGATATGACTAGGCCGTTTTTACGCATTATTCTTCCACCTGTAAAGAATCTGTCACCCCGCGAATAGCCAGCATAATAGCATCCGGGCTGGTAGCAGCTGCCTGGGCTGTTTCCATATCAATAATGCCTTCTTTATACAATTTGGCTAAAGACTGGTCAAACGTGTTCATGCCGTAAAATTCACCCAGTTGCATTTGTTTATATAAATCGGACGGGCGGTTTTCCAAAATAAGTTTACGCACCTGTGGTGTACTTACCATAATTTCCAACGCCGGGTACATTCCGCCTTTCAGGCTAGGCAGTAACCGCTGGCAAACTACACCGCGCAATAAGTCAGAAAGTTGCATACGCACCTGGTTTTGCAGTTCCGCCGGAAACGCATCTACCAAACGCTCAATGGTTTGTTGGACGTTAACCGTGTGCATGGTCCCTAACACCAGCTGACCGGTTTCTGCTGCACCGATAGCCGCTTTCATAACGTCTCCGTCGCGCAATTCCCCGATTAAAACGACATCCGGGTCCTGACGCATAGCAGCACGCATAGCCCCCATGTACGAAGGAGTATCTACCCCCAATTCTAACTGGCTGATTACACTCCGGTTATCATGGTGTAAAAATTCCACCGGGTCTTCAATCGTTAAAATATGATTATAACGGGTCTTGTTAATATGATCAATCATGGCCGCCAATGTAGAAGTTTTACCTGAACCCGTCATCCCGGTTACCAAAATAAGCCCGTGGCGGTTTTCCACCATTTTTTTCAAAATATCGCCCGGCAAGTGAAATTGTTCAAACGAAGGAATTTGCGGCGGAATATAACGAATTGCCATACAAATACGCCCCATTTGGCGAAATACGTTAAAACGGAAACGCCCATAGGACTTAGCATCTAACGAAAAATCCACCGTGCTGTATTGTTCAAAAATACGTTTCTCACGGTCTCCCATACACGCATAAGCCATTTTTTTGGCTTCTTCGTTAGAAATGAAACTATCATCAATTGGTTTCATTTGTCCATTCAAACGTACATAGGCATTGGAATTGCCACGCACGTGTAACCCACTCGCTTTATTATCTACTACCGTTCTTAATAAATTTTGTAATCCTACCGCCATACTTTTCCTCCTTTATACTAAAAATAAATGGTTATAACACAATCCGTTTCTTACGGCGCATATAGGCCGGCTGAAGCATTTCATCTTGAAACGAGGTATTAGACTGATTTTTCTTTTCTACCGCAGCAAACACATCTTCCGCCAGCGGCAAATGCGCCGGTAAAGTACCGGTATTCTCTAACGGACGGCGCAACGGCAAGCGGCTTGTTTGTTCGGCCGCTTTAAAACCGGTGGCAATTACCGTTACTTTAAATGTATCTTCTAATGACGGGTCATATGAATACCCGAACATAATAATGGAATCGTTACTGGCATATTGGCGAATGAGCCCCATGACCTCACCGGATTCCACAAGCGGTAAATTTTCTTGTGCGGTAAAGTGCACAATAAAACCTTTGGCTCCCTGAATATCCGCATTTTCTAAAAGCGGAGAAGAAATAGCCTGCTGGGCCGCCGTTAAATGACGCCCGGGCCCAAACGCTTCCCCAATGCCGATTAACGCCTTGCCGGAATGACACATCACTTTGCGAATATCATTAAAATCAATGTTTACTTCGCCGGGCTTCGTAATCACTTCACTAATTCCCTGCACGGCCTGTAACAATACTTCATCAATCATTTTAAAAGCATCACGCGAAGAAGTGCTAGGGTCTATAATGGAAAAAATTTTTTCGTTCGGCACGATAATCATGGAGTCCACATATTTTTGCATTTCGGTAATCCCTTCATCCGCCTGACGGGCACGTACATACCCTTCAAACGCAAACGGACGGGTAACAACCCCCACTACTAATAAATCGTCGCCGTAAATTTCTTTGGCCAGCTGGGCAAGATATGGGGCCACCCCCGTACCAGTACCGCCCCCCATGCCGGCGGTAATAAACAGTAAATCACATTGGCCGATAATGAGTTTTAATTTTTCTTTACTTTCAGCTGCGGCCTTACGCCCGCGTTCCGGGTCTCCGCCGACACCCAAACCTTTGGTCAGTTTTTCCCCTACCTGTACCAAATACGGAGCCTGGTTACGGCGCAAATCCTGCGCATCTGTATTGACCGCAATAAAATCAACATCTTTTAAACCGCTTTTAACCATGTGGTTAATCGCGTTTCCGCCACCGCCGCCTACGCCAATAACTTTAATTTTGGCTTTTTTACTTTCAAATGAAGATGCCGGCATAAACAAATCGGCTGGTTGTGTGGTGCTCATTTAAACATCCCCTTAAAGGCTTTGCCCAATTTAAAAAATACCGAATCTTCATCCCGGTACGAATCGCTAAGTGTATCATACCCCGCACTTTCAAACGCGTGGACAATAACCGATAACGCTGTAGCATATTGCGGGGCAAAGAATTCATCTGCTGCGTTAATTAAATCCCGCTGAACACTTCCACGGCGCACACTTTGAAAGCCCACAATTTCCCGGCATAATTCCGTCATACCCGGTATTATACTACTGCTGCCCGTCATTACACCCACCAAGCGGTGCTCTTTGGGTTTAAAACCACCCATATTTAATACACGTTCCACTTGTTCCAATAATTCTTCCATACGCGGCTGGATACAATCCAACACTTCTACACTTTTAATAAAACGTGTGTCGCTGCCGCTTAAAGAAGGGACAGAAATCTCTTGGTCTTTTTTTAAGAAACCGGGGTGCACTACCCCAAACTTTTCTTTAATTTCCTTAGCTGCTTTGCGTGACGTAGACAAATAACTGGATAAATCACTCGTCAGCATATCACATCCGTACGGGATATCACACGAAAAGCGCAACATCCCACCCACATACACTCCTACGGAAATAGTTTCCCCACCTAGGTCAATCAGTACGGCTCCGTTTTCTTTTTCATCTTGCAGGAGCACGCCTTCTCCCAACGGGACCAGACCGTAAAAAGTACGTTCAATCTGAAACCCCGGGCGTTGAATCGCTTTGGCTAAATTACTTAAATGAGAGGAAGCACCCGTAATAATTTGCACGTCTACTTCTAACAATGAGCCGGACATACCTTCCGGATTGTGAATACCACGTTGTTTATCCACGCTGAAACTTTGCGGGAAAACGCTGATAATTGTGTTATCGTTTTTAATCGGAATGGCTTTGGCATTTTCAACGGCCAAGTCCATATCCTGCAAGGTAATTTCTTTATCCGGGTTGGAAATATTATAGGTACCGTGGCTAAAAAAAGATTCTATATGAGCCCCGCGCACCCCCACAAATAACCGGCTAACGGCTTGATTACATTCCCGCTCTAAACCGCCTAACAACGCGGTGACAGCAGCGGACGTTTCATGAATATCTGTTACCAGCCCGCCGCGAATTCCACGGCACGGCACACTACGCCCGGCTATTACTTGTAATGTATTGGTATTCTCATCCTGGGCGGCAGCCACGGCGGTTAACTTAGCACTACCCACATCCAGGCCTACAATTAAATTCGTTTTGGCCATACTCAAAAAAACCTCTATTAAAAATGGTCTTCCTTTATTATAGAAATTAATGGGAAGAATGTGTTAAAAAAACTTCTCCTTGGTTAAAATACGTAAAATCTACTGTAAATGGAGCCGGGTAATTGGCCCGGGCTTTATTTAAAATTTGTATAGCGCGGGCCGCCTTTTCTTTTAGCCCGTCCGCCGGGCCAAAACGTAAAACGCTTTTATCCGTAAGTACCATGGTAACCGTCTGTTCCGGCACCGTTAACTGCAACGCTGCCACCGGGAGATTTTTACCCGCTTTGAGCATATTTTGCACACCGTCTACGAAAGAAGCAGGTAATTGTGCGGGCACATCTCCCAGTAACTCAATTTGTAAAATATCCTGCGGGCCGTGCGGATCTGCATATACTACTCCGGCCCCGTCCAAATATTTATAGGAATGGTCCGGCAATACAAAACGTGCAACGGCCTGGCGCGGACGGGCTGAAATTTTCAACTTACCTGAAAAAAAACCGCGCGATACAGAAATATTTTCTAACATCGGGAATTGGTTAGTGAATTGACGTTCAAGTTGGATGGCGTCTGTAGCGGAAAACGGCTGAGTTAAGAAAGAAGCCGTCTGCTTTTGGATTTCGGTTTCTACAGCAGCCGAAACCCCTGAAATTGCCACGGCTTTTACATGCCAGTTGCTAAATTCGGCCTGGGCAAACACTTGCCACACAGCACGACCACCAAAAAATAACCCGGCTGCTATTAAAATCAGTAATATAGCCCGGACACAAAACCTAAAAAAAAAGGATGGCTTCTGGGTGCGTACCATGCGCCGTTTACGGACATAAAGCGTTGCACTGGGACGATGGGAGCCATACTTTCGCATAAAATACCTTAACAAAAAGAAATGGGCGGGAAGGGAGTTGAACCCTTAAGGACTTTCGTCCATACGGTCCTGAGCCGTACGCGTCTGCCATTCCGCCACTCGCCCATCTATTAGTATTATAGAAATTTCCAAAAAACTTGTAAAGAAAAAAATGCAAGACCGTATGCCAGACTATCTTCTCTATCCCTCCGGCAAATCTGTTTCATCACCCAGGACGTGCTTCATTTGGCAAATCGCTTGATAAACGGACCGGAAACCCCACACCGCGTCCGACGGAACGGATAAATACACCGGTACCCGGGCATTCCCCAGACGTATTAAACTTTTTTCACAGGCACGTATTCTTTTTTCTAACCGGCAGAGCTGCTGGTAGGTTTTTTGAATGTTGGTATCAGACATAAGAACGGCTATTGTGTCAAGTACCCAAACACGGAAGCCCAACAAAACAGCCGTAACCCCGCACTTACGTGCCGGGCATTCGGTTGTAGTTGGGACTGCAGATCCCTGCTAAACCTAAGGAGCGTGTTTTGCCGTGTTTGGGACTTAATTTTCCCCCCCATTGTATGGTATGCAAAACTAAAATTATGCACATAGTATAGTAAAAAAACGGAGCCCCCGCAACTGGGTTGTTAAGATTCAAACAGAACGCCTTTTCCATTAAAAAACGGTTGCTTATCCGGCTCTTTTGTATTATACTATGGGTACAATTTATTTCTGTCTTTGGAACCGTATGCAGAATACGGAGTGCTGAAAATAAGCCTGAGAGAACTCCAATACAGTCCGTAACGGCATAAAGAAAAGAGAAGTCATGATCTCAAGTCTTTATGTTGAATGTTTGTTACTTTGATAAGTGGCATGCTACGGCTGTTGTTTTGGGACTGTTCTCTCAGCTCAAGCGCAACAACCGTTTTTGTATACGTTCTCCAAGATAGACCAATTGTAACCATTAAAAAACAGGAGAATGTATTATGAAGGAAATAACTGCCCGGCGGGGGAATACGCAAAATGATGTAAATAAAAATGGTCATTGCCGAGTTGGCAACCCACAAGGTTCGGGAATCTACAACGCTTGTCGGTATTGTAAAAAAGGAAAGGCCTTGTTAAATGGGTACGTGGAAAATCTCCAACAACCCCCGGGGATGACACTTCATTCAATAACGGCCCGCGGGTTTACGCTTATTGAGTTGTTGGTAGTGGTGCTTATTATCGGTATATTGGCGGCAATTGCACTACCGCAATACCAAAAATCCGTTGGAAAAAGCCGTATGACAGAAGCTAAAACTGCTGTGGCAACTATATTACAAGCCGCCCGGTTATATTACTTAGAAACCGGAAAGACGCCTAACCTAGAGACTGAATTAACTATTGAATGGCCTGCCTCTAACACTTGGGATTATGCCTTAGAAGAATGTATAGCCGAAAACGGAACTTTTGGTTGTCGTGTTTGTATAACCGGAAAATCAGCATCCGTAGAAGGTATCTACTTGGGGTTTTCTGAAGATGAATACATGATCTCTCAAGGGTTAGAACCTCTTTCAAAAAAATGGGAATGTGGTGACGATGCAGATTCTAACAAGACAGGGACCCGGTGTAAAAATCTAGGCTTTACACAATATAACGAAGAAACGGATTTTTGGCAAGAACCCTAAGTATTTTTGTTAGGAATTGGTTCAACGACCTACGGCTATTTAACCCCTCCGGGAAAATACAAAAATCTGTCCGGGGGGTTTTCTTCCTCAAAATTTCCCGTACGCGCGGTAAATTTGCTATGATGTTAATATGCAGAAAATTATTCAAATCGGCTCCTATAAATTAGGCAATACACGTCCGTTAGCGTTTATGGCCGGCACGTGCGTCATTGAAAGTGAAAAGCATTATTTGGGTACGGTTAAAAAGTTAAAAGAAATTATCCTCCGTACCAAACACCCTTTTATTTTAAAAGCGTCCTTTGACAAAGCTAACCGCACCTCTGTATCCGCTTACCGCGGACCGGGGTTAACCAAAGGGCTGGAGATTTTAGCTAAAGCAAAAAAAATGACTGGGCTACCCGCTATCGTAGATGTACACGAACCCTGGCAAGCCGAAGAAGCCGCGCAAGTGGCTGACATTTTGCAAATCCCGGCGTTTTTGTGCCGCCAAACTGATTTGGTACTAGCCTGTGCCGATACCGGCAAGGCCATCAACGTAAAAAAAGGCCAATTCCTAGCCCCCGGAGCCATGGAACAAATTATCAAAAAAATTGAATCGCGCGGGAACCATAAAATTTTATTAACCGAACGCGGTGCCAGTTTTGGTTACGGAGATTTAATTGTAGATATGCGTTCCTTAGAAATGATGAAACAGTTTGGTTATCCCGTTATTTTTGATGCCACCCATTCTGTACAAAAACCCGGTGCCTTGGGCACAGCTACCGGCGGGAACCGGAAACTGGCCCCCGTACTTGCCAAAGCAGCAACAGCCCTGGGAATTGCAGGAATATTTTTTGAAGCGCATCCTACCCCCGAGAAAGCCTTGTCCGATGGGCCCAACTCGTTAGATTTTGCGCTTACCGCCCAAATGGTTAAAGAAACCTGCGCTATTGATACGATTGTCAAAAAATTTAAATAACTATGAATCATCAACCCGCCTGGAATCCTTCCCTTTTATGGCACACCCGTATACTGGGAGTGTTACTGGCGGTATGTGCAGCCGTATGGGGCGTTTTATACTGTTTGACCGCCCAATTACCGCCCCCGTACCAACCGCATATTACAGCCCCTGGCACCACCCCATGGAATGAATAAATTATGACTACCTATACGATTAACCCTACTGAAATTACCAAAATGGCCCGCCATGTTATTGATATTGAAAACGAGGCTCTTTCGCTTTGCCATAAAAGCATTGATGAATATTTTATTAAAGCAGTAGATGTAATTGCCAACTGCAAAGGCCGCGTGGTGGTACTAGGTATTGGTAAAAGTGGTATTATCGGACGGAAAATTTCGGCTACGCTCGCCTCTACGGGAACTCCTTCTTTTTTTGTACATCCGGTAGAAGCATTACATGGGGATTTAGGAATGATTACCCCCGGAGATGTCATTTTAGCCATTTCTTTTTCCGGGCAGACCGAAGAAATCAACAAAATTCTCCCGTCGTTAGAACGCCGTCACTTAACCATTATTTCTATGACGGGTCACCCACAAAGTAAATTAGCACTTATGTCGGATATTCATCTAACCATTCACATCGCACGCGAAGCGTGCCCGTATAACTTAGCCCCCACCGCTTCTACCACGGCCACCTTGGCTGTTGGGGATGCCCTGGCCATTTGTCTTATGAACGTAAAACATTTTGAAAAGCGGGATTTTGCCCAATTTCATCCGGGCGGCTCTTTGGGCAAATTACTTACCCAGCAAGTCAAAGATGTCATGCGCCAAGGCCCTAACAACCCCACCGTACCGCAAACAGCAACCGTTAAAGATACCTTATTTGTAATGACCCAAACCGGTGCCGCCGGTGCCTGCAGTATTGTGGATGAGAACGGTAAACTATTAGGATATTTTACCGACGGAGATTTGCGCCGTATTTTGCAAACGGGAACAGATGTTTTAAATAAAAACATTACGGAAGTAATGACCAAAAACCCCTACCACATTTTGGATACTGTCCCTGCTATTGAAGCCACTAAAATGATTCACCAAACCCGCGTAGATAACTTACCTGTGTTAGATGAAACCGGCAAGGTAGTAGGCATTATTGATGAAAAAGACCTCATTGATTTTTTAGCAATGTTGGATAAAAAATGAAACGGTTTCTTACCTGTATAACAAGCGTTTTATGGTTAGCGGCCTGCCACGGTACGCCGGCTTCCGTTTCAGAAGATTCCGACGGGCAATTAGCAACCAATGTATCCATTTTTTCTTCTAAAGAAAACCAAAAAGAATGGGTATTACACGCAGATGCAGTTAATTTTGAACATACCCAACACGCCCAACTTAGTAACCCCCAACTTCTATTAAAACAAAAAGGAACAGACAGCGCGCGCGTAAGCGGGGAACGCGGCAGGTTTGATTATGAACATCAACAAGTATCTTTAGAAGGGGACAGTGTTTTGGAATCCTTAACTGAAAAAATCCGCATCACGGCCCCCCGCTTTTTCTATGATATTACCCAAGACCGCATTTGGTCCGACGCACGTACGGTAATTACCCGCGGTACGGCTAAATCCATCGCTAAAAACGGGGTGGAAACAGATTCAAAATTAAGTAAAATTACCCTTAAAAAACACGCCACTCGTTTGCCACAAAATATCCGCGAACTTTCCAAGGAAGGCGTATGAAAAAATTATTTTTAGTTATCGCCGCATTTAATATACTAGCCGGATGTTATACCGTTCGTAAGGAACTGCCGGATACGAAAGCTGTTTCCCAAACAGCCCAACGTACCTGGCAAACCAAAAAAGAAAATTTGAAAGCCAAACATCCACATCAAGAATTCCCCGAAAGTTTAGGCGGTTTATTACAAAGCGATGAGTGGACCATCTACAAAGACAAAGAGCAGGAAGAATTTACCGGGCATGTTTTCTATGATAATGGAGTGTATACATTTAAAGCGGGATATGCGTTATCCGACCGGAAAAACAAAACTATTACTGCCCGCGGAAATGTATTTGTCAAACAACAACAAACACCGGACATTTCATACGAAGCCTATGCAGACCAAGGAAAATATAATTACCAAACCGGGAAAGGGAAGTTCCAATCTGTATCTAAAAACCCGGTCAAACTGATTTGGACCGAACCGGCCCAAACTGTAACAGCTACTGCCCGCCAAGCGGATTTTAATACTACTACCCGCGTATTTACATTAACCGGAAATGTATTTGTCACACGCACTACACCCGAAGGTACGCAAACGATGCAGGCCGATAAAATCACACTCCGGCAAGACGAAGAATACGTCCATTTAGACGGACACGCCGTACTGAGCGACGGGCTACGCACCTTGCAGGCAAGCAACGTAGTATACAACGGTACCCAAGACGAAGCCCACGCCAACGGAGACCGCCCCTTAGTAACCGGCAGTACCGAGCAGGGAACCTTCGCCGTTATTGCAGATGAAGTATCTTCCGATGCACAAGGAAATGTAGTACAATTAAACGGACGCGTGCAAGGCTGGTTCGTATCGCCGGAACTAAACCAGCATAAACTAAATTCCCAATTTTAGAGGTTAAGTATGGAGTTACGTAGTGAAAAAATCGTCAAAGTATACAAAGACCGTATGGTTGTAAAAGGCGTGTACATTCACGTAAAATCCGGCGAGATTGTAGGGCTCTTAGGCCCCAACGGAGCAGGTAAAACAACTTCTTTTTATATGCTGGTTGGTTTTATCCGCCCCACAAGCGGAAACGTGTTTATTGATGGGGATAACGTAACTCAACTACCCATGTTTGAGCGTGCCCGCCACGGGCTTGGGTATTTAGCCCAGGAACCTACTATTTTTAAAGGATTAACGGTAGAAGAAAATTTACTGGCCATATTAGAACGTATTTTAGATGATAAAGCCGCGCAAAAACAACGCGTGGATGAACTATTAAACGAATTTGGGCTTACCAAACTAGCCAAGCAAAAAGCGTGGACGCTTTCCGGCGGCGAAAAACGCCGTATGGAAATTGCGCGCTGTATGATTAGTAACCCAAAAATTATTCTGTTAGATGAGCCGTTTGTAGGAATTGACCCGATTACGGTTTCTGATTTACGACAAATGATTTTTAAGTTAAAAGACAAAGGTATCGGCGTACTGATTACGGACCACAACGTACGCGAAACGCTGCCTTTAACAGAGCGCGCTTATTTAATTTACGACGGTAAAATTTTAGTGGAAGGGGACCAACAAACCCTGCTCAATGACAAAAACGCCCGCAAACTATACCTGGGCGAAGATTTTAAGATGTAACTTTTTACGACGGAGGTGCAAACCCATTTGCAACGGCCTTGAAACGGCCTTACTAATTGACATTGTTTTTGGAGGGTAAATTACCCGCTTTTTTGCGTAAGCAAAAATGATTCAGAACCGAAAACGGTCGTCACGGCTAACAAAAACGGACTAATTACCCGTTGATGTTGGTGCGTAATCCTATTTCTGACTTTTTCAGCAATGGGTAGGCGGCTATTTATTTGGGAGCTCTGAATCACTCAAATAACAGCCGTCTTTCTTTTGCAAAAACGGCTCGTATGGTCCCCGGTCATACCAACCCAATACTTATAAAAGAGGTTTATTATGAATCAAGTAACAAAGAAACAAATGCTCGTCCGTACAAACGGGTTCACGTTAATAGAGTTGTTAGTCGTGGTGCTAATCATTGGCATTTTAGCCGCCGTGGCTTTGCCGCAGTATCAAAAAGCGGTAGAAAAAAGTCGCGTAAGTGAGGCCGTGTTAATGTTAAACACTATCTATGACCAGTGCCAATTCTGTATGTCTAAAATCGGTGATTGGGACAAATGTACTGTTGATATAAGTAATCCATCTGCTAACAATCTGTACCTTAATATGGAAATTGACCGTCCTGGAGAAATTGCAACAGGAAACGCATGTTTAAATAACACTCTATGCCAAAAAACCCCAAATTGGGAATATGGGACAGATGAACATGCTACTTGGTCGGCCCGCCGTATCCAAAATGGAACCAATCCATACACCTTATATATAAATCTGCCCATGCCAGGCAATTCAACATTTCACAGTATAAGTTGTATCGAAGAAGTGGAAGGAGCTTGCAAAAATATATGTGGAGAAGATGGCTGTATGATACAAGAAGGGTTTCCCCCTTTCTAACACGTATATTGCAATACTAATGTAAACCCAACACTCTATTCTCCCGGGCATAGCCCGGGATTTTTAATACGTGTGATTCCTGTTAAAAGGCCGTTCTACAAATAATCTTTAATGACCTTATATACTTTTTCGGCCACAAGGACGTAGCCTTTATCGTTGGGGTGGGCTGTTTGCTACACTACGGCCTAAACAACGAGCGTGGAAGACCCTGAAATAAATTCAGGGATTATCTTATTTTTATTTGTTATACTACCATTATGCCTGCTGTATATATTTTAACCAACCGCACCAATTATGCCTTATACATTGGGGCAACAAATTGCTTAAACCGCCGAACTTATGAACATATACTTAAATTGGTACCGTCTAGTTTTTCGGCACACTATAATACTCTCAAATTAGTCTATTATGAAATATTTGACGACGAATTAACCGCTTTTAGAAGAGAACATCAACTAAAAAATTGGCACCGTCAATGGAAACGTAACCTAATTACAAATGCTAACCCAAAATGGCACGATTTAACAGATACACTACTACCCTAATTAAATAAAGTATAATTCCCGAACTTGTTTCGGGATCTTCCACGCTTGCCGTTTCTCTCATTGCCTCTAAACTACTTGCATGGAAGACCCTGAAATAAATTCAGGGATTATCTTATTTTATTTTTATTAACACACCTAGGGATTGTTTGCGCTCTGCGTTACAAATACGCTTTAATTACTTTATGTACCTTGTCGGCCACTTTAGCATAGCCTTTATCGTTGGGGTGGATTTGGTCGCTCTTTAAACTGGGTTTGAAAAAAATTCCTTTCATAATGCCAGGGACAAATAGTGCGTTTTTTTCTTTCGCCATTCGTTTATAGGCTTTGGTATATTCCCCCATGCCCGGTCCGCCGGTATCTACAATTACCGCAATTGCACCCGCTTTTTGCACCTCGTCCACTATTTGGGCTACTGCGTTAATAGCAGCCGTGCGGCTTTGTTGGCGCATATGGTCGTTCGCGCCAAATTCTATAAGCACCATATAGGGTTGTTCGGCCAGCACATCCGGCAAGCGCGTGGGGGCATTGGCAGCCGTATCGCCAGATACCCCTAAATTTACTACAGGGCGGCTAATTTTTTGGGCCAGTATGTCCGGGTAACTGTTCCCGGCAGATGCCCCGTACCCGGCTGTTAAACTATCTCCAAAGGCCACCACCGCGCGGTTATTATTAGGATAATTTTTAATGGTTGGTTTCCCCCCGCGCAAAAAATAAAAAAATCCTGCCACAATTACTACTCCTAACATTGCTTTTTTCATAGGATTATTATAACAAATCCCCCTGTTTTTTATAAAATAGAACAAAGGAGTTTTCTATGAAAAATATTTTAGTAATCGGCGGAGCCGGGTATATCGGATCCCATACTGTTAAAATGCTGGCTAAACAGGGTTATAACCCCGTAGTATTTGATAATCTTTCCAAGGGGCACCGCGAAGCCGTTACTAATTACCCGTTTGAACTGGGCGACCTGGGCGATAAAACACGCCTGGCAGAAGTATTTAAAAAATATGCCATTGAGGCTGTAATGCACTTTGCCGCATTTATTGAAGTGGGCGAAAGCGTAAAAGAGCCCTCTAAATACTATCACAACAACGTGGCACAAGTGCTTAATTTACTAGACGCGATGGTAGAAAATAATGTGAAATACTTTGTGTTTTCTTCCACCGCTGCCACCTTTGGCGAACCGGTGCGCGAAAAAATTGATGAAACCCACCCGCAACACCCCATTAACCCCTATGGAAATACCAAACTAATGGTGGAAAAAATGCTTACAGACTTTGACACGGCCTACGGGCTTAAAGCTACCGCTCTACGCTACTTTAACGCTAGCGGGGCTGATGATAGCGGCGAAATTGGGGAATCCCATACGCCCGAAACGCATTTAATCCCGCTAGTTTTGCAAGCCGCAGCCGGTAAACGGCCTTACATTAAGGTATTTGGGACGGATTACCCCACCCCGGACGGTACCTGCATCCGCGATTATGTACACGTAAACGACCTGGCCCGGGCACACATTTTAGCCCTGGAAAAAATGATGCGCGAAAATAAAAGCGAACGCTTTAACCTAGGTAGCGGTTCCGGCTTTAGTGTAGCAGAACTTATCCAAGAAGCCAAAAAAATTACGGGAATTGACTTTAATGTAGAAACAGCCCCGCGCCGCGCGGGAGACCCCGCCGTACTGGTAGCAGACAGTACCAAAGCCCAGCACGTACTGGGTTGGAAACCGGAATATAACCTTACCCGCATTATAGAAACTGCGTGGAATTGGGAAAAAAACAGACGTTATTAAAAAAATAGTTTAAAATTAAAAATCATTATATTTTAAGTATTTTTTAAATCTTATATTTTATTAAAAAATAAAAAGTACTTATATTTTAATGATTTTTTAAAATAAGTATATTTTTTGCAATATACTCAAGACCCACTATAGTAACCCTGTGGAAAAAAATAGATATTTTGACCACTGGAAGTTCTATTATCCTTGTTGCTTTTCCCTGTAGTAATCTGGCAAAGTTTATTGGCGCGCTCATTGCCAACTTGCGCATAACAGGCACGCCCGTGCCAAACTGTGTTTATACTATAAAAGTAATACAAATTTACCTCTGGCAGTAAAATATGTTCAGCCATTACATAGTTAACGCTCCCCATATGAAGAGTTAATGTATAACTTTCATCCGAAGAAAGACTCTTACTTGCGGTTATGGTACCTGGAAAGGATACATTTAATTGATTCCAATTTTCAGTATAAGAACCATGTTCTAAGTAATAGGCTTCTTGCGCTTTGGTAACCGTATCAGCCATAGTAATTAAATTACTAAGCCGGGCTTTATCTATGGCCATTTGATATTGCGGCAGAGCCACCGCCGCTAATATACCGATAATTAACACCACCACTAATAATTCAAGTAACGTAAATCCTGTATTTGCGCGAAAAATACCTTTAAAACCTCTTTTTTTCATCGTACGTACCCCTGTATTTATACAAATTTATTTTTCTTTATATCTCAAATTTACCAA
>CALAFB010000104.1 GCA_937891135.1 uncultured Elusimicrobium sp. | reverse complement strand
ATCCTCGGTTCCGAAGACCGATACTCTATCCAGTTGAGCTAACGGGGCATACGCTTATTGTAGCAAATTCTCTGCCCATACGTGGGAAGTATTCCCTCTTGCACTTTCTAACCCGTTTTTACTACAATACTTTTATGAAATCACTACAAAATGAAGCCTCAGCCCATTGTCCGCACGGATGTGAACCGTTTGACGTAACGTATTGGTCGTTTGTGCACGGGGATGAGAACGAAGAACTAAAATCCGCCATTTTGGGCGGGGAACTCAATTTGGTACGCTGCCCGGAATGTGGCCATTACTTTCATTACGACGGCGAACTAATTTATTTTGATAAACAGGCCGAACTACTGGCTTTTGTGTTTTCCCCAAAGGATAAAGCGCGCGAAGCCGAACTCAAAGCCAAAATGGCTGCAGACTACCAAGTCATCAAAAATACGTTGTTTAATGAACTACACTTGGACTATCCGCCTATTTCCCTATTTGGGTTAGAAGAACTGCAACACCTGTTACACCACGAGGAAGAAAATGCAGCCGAGTCCGAAGTAGTAGCCGCGGCTGCCGCTACACAAGGGTTTGAAGTAGCCCGGTTAAAACCGTCCTACGCGCGTGCCCATCATTTCCCGCTCTATGTACCGGCCCCGGCCGTCAAAAACCCTACCGCTAACGATTATGCCGTCGCCGCCGCCAAGGTGCTTCAAAGCGGACTTAAAAGCCCGCTCCTACTCCATTTTAAAGATACCCTCAGCCAAGAGGGGCAAGAACCGCCGGTTTGCTTATGACATGCCTCATCCCGGATAAGTACCACGATTTACTGCTAACCATTGGCGCGTATGCACACAAACTGGGGTTAAACGCGTGGGTAGTAGGCGGGGCCGTGCGGGATTTTTATTTAGGCCGTCCTACCGTAGATATAGACCTTACGTTTAACGGCACGCAAGAATCGGTAGCCGGGTTTTGCGTCAAAACTTGGGGCGGCGTAAAACGCAAATTCTCCCGGTTTGGAACGTACAAAGTTACTTTAGATAATGGTTTTCGGTTAGATTTAGCCCGCCTTCGTAAAGAAACCTATCCATACCCCGGTGCCTTGCCGGAAGTTTCTTTTACTACAAAAGTGAAAGAAGATCTGTTCCGCCGGGATTTTACCTGTAACGCCTGGGCGTTATCCATTTTGCCGGATACATTCGGCCAAAGCGTGGACCCATACGGTGCCCGGAATGATATAGACAAAAAATTGCTGCGCGTATTGCACGAAAAAAGTTTTTTTGACGACCCCACCCGGATGTACCGCGGGCTACGCTTTGCAGGGCGTTTTGGGTGGAAGGCCGCTCCCAAAACCAAGCAGCTCTTTTTAGAAGCAGACCGCGAACAAGCCCCGCTGCTACTAACGCGGGAGCGTTTCTGTCAGGAGTTTATGAAAGTACTGGCCGAAGAACATATCAAGGCCGTATTTGATTACCTCATTCAATATGATTTGCTGAAATTTGCCTGGCCCAGTTTAACGTGGACCCCCGCTCTGGAACAAGTTCATACCGCCGCCGAACGGTTGGGGGTACTCGTTTGTTCGCTTAAAGAAAACGGCGAAGAATTTTTAGCCAGTTTTACCACTTCGCACGAACTGGCCCAAGCCATCCGCGAGGTATGGAAAATAGAACAAGAACGGCTAAGCCCGCTGACCCCGCTGACAGATTTTCAACGCACTATTTTAACGGCCGTAATGCCCCAACTACCGCCGCAAGCGTTAGAGCCGTGTGTATTACGCGGGAAAGATTTAAAAGACTTAGGCGTTTATGGCCGCAGTATTTCTACGCTGTTAAACCAGGTACGCCGTGCCCAATGGGAAGGCAAAATTGCTACACGCGAAGCCGGGCTAAAATTTATCGGCCTGGCAGCATAATTCTTATACAAAAAACGGAAGGAAAATATCAAAACACAGCCCGGCTGTTTATAAGCAGCCGGGCTCTCCGGTTTTTTACCGAATTTGCATTAGTTGGCACTAATTTTAATGCGTTATAATTAGGATAACTAATTTATATTAAATTGTCAAGGCGTTTTTTTAAAAAAAGATTAGAACGACGAGGATTTTTATACAGATTTGGAAGAAATTATGTAGAATAAAAAAGACGTACAGTAAACTACCACGGGCTCCCGCCCGTGGCTTTTTTCGCTTCGCGCGTTTCAAATAGCTTTGCTATTTGGCCACACCAA
>CALAFB010000103.1 GCA_937891135.1 uncultured Elusimicrobium sp. | reverse complement strand
CCCCGCCAACAAATCGCTATTCACTAACGGCGAGGGCAAAGGCGTTGCTATCGGCAACCTGTTTGCGCAACTATTCGCCAATTTCCTGTTAAACGAATTTGATTGGTTTTTAGAGAAAATAGGTATTAAGTATCATGGCCGATATGTAGATGATTTCTATTGCATACACCAAGATAAGGCCGTACTACTTAACGCCGTGCCATTGATACGGGATAAGTTGGCCGAATTTGGCCTAACCCTGAATCCTAAGAAATTCTACTTTCAGCACTACACCAAGGGCGTAGAGTTTACCGGGGCAGTCGTAAAGCCCAAAACGTCGTATTGTTGCAACCGCACAATAACCAACTTTATTGCAGCCGTCAGGCGGTTAAACAACGCCAAGACCTTACGGCAGGTTGAGCACGCCGTTTGCTCTATAAATAGTTATTTGGGCTTGCTACGACACCACAACGAATACGGTATGCGTAAGAAAATCTTAGGAATGATAGAGCGACACGCCTACGAATACATCTACATAAAAGGCCGCTATGAGATAGTGGCGTTAAAGAACAAATATAAGAAGAGAATACAGACATATAAAAGAATACGTGATGGCGATTATTGAAGTACAGCCCAAAGACCCGGTTACATTGCGCGTTGATGTAATAGACATGGGCCTTTTGCACCTGTTAGAAACCCGGTATGTGGTTTTGATTGAGCAACGCGATAACGACATAGTAATAGAACTATATAAGAAATGAGATAATGGACTATACAACGATACTTGAATTAGCAGCCACTATAAGCGGTACTATTGGCGGTTGGGAACTTATTAAGTATATGCTTAATATCCGTACCAACAAGCGTAAGGAGAGAGCCGAAGCGGATAAAGCAGAGGCCGAAGCCGATAGCGTAGAGTTTGGAGTTTTGAAAGAAACCGTAGAGTTTTTACAGACCCAACTAAAAGAAAAAGAAGAGCGGTTTTGCGACCAAACAGACCGCTTGCGCAAAGTGCAAGATGACTATTTCGAGTTGATGAAAAAGAACGCCCAAACAGAATTGGACTTACAGCGTTTTCGATGTGTGCGCCCTAAGTGCGCACAGAGAGAACCGCAAAACGGATATTAACCCCTAAAACGCAGATTATGGCTAAAGTAGAAAGCATTGTGCCTTTTATCCTGAAATGGGAAACCGGCACGACAGGGGCAACCCTGACAAACGAGCAGCTTTTTGAGAAAGCGAAGAAACGCGGATTTGCAAACGACCCCGACGATTTGGGAGGGGCTACGATGTGCGGCGTTACGTTGGCAACCTATACGGAATATTGCCGTAAGAAAGGCTACCCAAAGCCTACCGTCGAAAGACTAAAGGCCATTAAGTACGCCGATTGGCTTGCAATCCTTAAAACGATGTTTTGGGATAGGTGGAAAGCCGACCAGATTACTAACGCCTCTATTGCCTTGATGCTTGTCGATTTCGTTTGGGCGAGCGGTAACTACGGGATAACCGTACCGCAAAAGGCTATAGGCGTGACAGCCGACGGCGTAGTAGGCCCCAAGACGTTAGCGGCCATTAACGCCCGCGACCCCCGCCAACTTTTCGACCTGTTGAAGAAAGAGCGTTTGGCCTACATTGAGCGCATTTGCAAAGCCCGGCCAAAGAACTATAAGTATCGTACCGGGTGGCTTAGCCGTCTTAACGACACCAAATTTTCGGGTGTATGAGAAACGAGTATAACAGGTATTGGTATCACCAATTCAGGCAAAACAATAGTAACGGTTGCAGTACGTATTTGTTCCTGATGGCCTTTGCCCTGTTGTGCCTGGTAGTAGCCGGGTGCAGAACGCATAAGGCCGTTACAGACGAAAGCAGCACGGTATCTATTGTAGATACTACCCAAGTGGAAACGGACAGCCTGACAGCCACGCAGACGTTTACCGATACGACGCAGACCACTACGACCACAGAGCAGAACACGACAATAAACTTTGTGGACGGTGGCGGCACGGTAAGCATTGACAGCGCAGGTAACATTACGCTAACCGGGGTGCAGAGCATTACGGGAAACCTGACAACGAACACCAACCAACAAAACGGAATCAGTCAGACCAACGAAGTAACGCAGACGCATACCGATACGCAAAACGGAATAAACAATAACGAGAGCCACGCGAGCCACACAGAAAAAGAGACAAAGACAGAAAAGCCCGTTTGGTATCAGACTATCTTAGCAAAGATTGGCGGGCTATGCTGCATTGCGGCTTTGCTTTGGCTTTTGTTCCTGTACCTGAAAAGAAAGTTTTAATGATTAGTGTTTTCTGTAATATAGTGCTTTGCCCGCGCAGTCCGAGAGGATAGAGCGGGCATTTTTCAAACCTAAGACGGTAGAAATGGCCGTAGAGCGCGTTAAAGGCCGTCGGGGTAATAACTATACACCCAACGCGAGAAACGCGCTTAAAAACGATTTTCGGCAAAATTTTAACACTTAGTAACGCCTAAATCGGCGACAAATGCCCATTTTTGCCGCCGACGGCCAAATATAACAAGAAAAACGCGATTTCTTAACACGTTATCAGGACATGGTAAATTATTTGCCATTTCCTAACACGTAGTCTATGACTTTGCGGTTTGCCGCGTCTACCTTATCCCGGTTGTACTTAATGTAGATACCCGTTACCTTTGCGCCGTGAGAGTGGCCTAACGCTTCGCTTATAGTGTCCTTTGGTATATCCAATTCAGCGGCATAGGTGGCCCACGAATAACGCGCCCAATACCAACTTAGTTTCTTGTCTATCGGCTTTAGTTTCGGTTGGCCGTTCTTATGCTTTTCGTCTATCGGCGGCCCGATACGCGCCAGCGCATTGTCTAACGTACCCTGATAGGCTTTGGCGTTGGTGCAGCGGTCAAACATACTTAGCAGGTACTTTTCGCCTTTGTACTTATCCAAAATGGCTTGCGCCTCCGGCTCTATCTTAATGCTATAGAGTTTGCCCGTCTTTGCCCGCCGGTACTCTATGCGCCCGTTTACGATGCTTTCCGGGGTGAGTTTCGACAAATCGGCCAAGTTGATACCGATAAGATAGAAAGACAGCATGAACAAATCGCGGTACTCTGTATAATGGTAGCGCGTTTCGAGGTTTACGAGTTGGCGCATTTTCTCTACAGGTAATACGCGCATCCGCGTTTCTTCTGTTTTTACTTTGTAGTGCCTGAATGGGTTATTAGTCGTAATATCATGGTCAAGGGCATAGTTAAACGCCCGGCGTAGGACTTTGATATAGGCGGCACGGGTATTAACGGCCAAGTCAGAAAGCGACGTATAATAATCATCTATCCACGCCGGGGTTATTTGTTCGCAGTATAGTTTCGTGGAATCCCCACAGAATTTGTTAAGCCTGATAATAGCGGTTTTGGCTATGTACTTTGTGTTAGTCGCCCGGCCCTCCAAAGTCTTTTGTATGAGGTCGTAAAGAGACGGTACGCCAACGGTGGGCTTTTCAAGGTCAAGCCGCGTAAGCATTTCCTTAATTTGCGTCCGCGTAAGTTTACGCCATTGGCCGTTTTCCATGAGTTCCAAGATACGATTACCTACCATCGTCAGGAGCGTAACAAGTACGTCGTTTGTTTTCTTTGCGCTTTTATCGGCTTTTTTGCTGTCAAGTGTTACTTGATGGTTTTGCGCAACGGTATCAATTTCTCTGATATATGTCGGTGTTACAGGGGTTGAATCTTGCTGTGCATCCCTTGCGGCATTACCGAGGGCGGCCCTATGGCCTTCCGGCCCGACATAAGGATTATAATTGCTGTTTGTTCTTTGTGTCGTGTTAGCGGGTTTACTTTCCGTATTTTTATTTTTTTGTTTTCCGCTGTTTTTTTGTTTACCCAGATTTTC
>CALAFB010000102.1 GCA_937891135.1 uncultured Elusimicrobium sp. | reverse complement strand
ATCTCTCGTTTTAGCACTTCATTGTAAACCATCTTGCCACCGCTGGATTTATACGGTCGTCCAAATTCATCAGGAAAGTCAAACTGCATGAACCAGTAGTTATATAAATCCTTTGATAATTGTTCCAGCTTTGAGTTAATTCTATTATTTAACTCTATCTTTTCATCAAGACAGTATAATATCTTGACAATTTTCTTTTGAGTTGTTTTATTTGGTAAATTTATTGAATAATTTTTAATATCATCAGAATTTAGATTTTTTCGTACTCCTGATGATAAACGTCTTAAATTATAGTATTGTGTTTTCAAGAAATAATACACGTAAAAAGGATCAGCTAGATTCCCATCAACCACAATATTACAGCATGCTTGGTTTGTTGTCATCGGGGCATTCAATATAGACACGCGTCCACGCGTTTTCCCTTCGCCATACATTGCGACCGAAACAGTATTTATCGGATAAAGTTTAAGTCCCGTATCTTCCAAAGCATATTTCGTTATATGTTCAGAAGTGTCTTTAATACAAAATTGCCCAATTTGTTCGGTTTTTAACCAAGGGATTGTACCTTTGTCCCAATATTTGGGATTGCTTCTTAATGGAGTTAAGCCTGTACTAATTTCTTTTGCTATATCAGTAATCTTATACATATTTTCCCCACTGGTTATGCGAAAATTCTGCACAAGATAAGCGGTCGTTTATTTTCGTCAGAGCCAAATTGCTATCTTGTACATATATCGAGGAGCAGGGAGTTGATATGATATATGGCTATGTGAGAGTAAGTACGGATAAGCAAACAACGGAGAATCAGACCTGGGAAATTCGGAAATTCTGCCAAAAAGAGGGCCTATGCGTAGACTTATGGGTAGAGGAGACGGTTAGTGCCACAAAAAGCCTAAAAATCCGCAAATTGGGACGATTAATCAAGAAACTGAAGCCAGGTGATGTCCTTATTGCGAGTGAGCTATCACGAATTGGTAGGAATCTGTTAGAAGTGATGTCTATTTTAAACTACTGTGTAAATACCGGAGCCACCATTATCACTATCAAAGACAATTTTAGATTGGATACAGGCATACAGTCGAAAGTCCTTGCTTTTGCGTTTGGACTAGCGGCAGAAATAGAAAGGAACTTGATTTCACAACGCACAAAAGAGGCTCTAGCGGCCCGGCAAGCCAAAGGATTTAAGCTTGGACGACCATTTGGGGCAAAGAGTAAGAAACTTAAATTAACAGGCAAAGAAGCGATGATTATCGAGCTATTGAAAAAAGGGTATAGCAAATCGGCTATTGCTAGGCGATATCATGTACACAGAGAAACCCTAAAGAACTTTATCGATTCTAATCTTGTATTGGGAAAAAGGGATTCTAATTGCCTATAAATGGGGCGGTTTTTTCTGCCAAAAAGTATGCAAAATGGCAGAAAGAAAATAGTAGAGCCCCCAGAGTCTGCCCAAGCTATGGCAGAAAGTTTTTCTGCCATTTTTCTGCCGAGCGTTTGTATAGTTTTTGATACATAAGTTGTCTAATTTACCCAAAATAATTGTGGTTTTATAGTGTGACCAAAAGTATGAAAAAAGGCACACTATAAAGTTATTGGTTCAAGTCCGGTCAGTAATAATTTCTATGACGAGAGGTGTGACCAAATAGTGACCACCTTCCGCATAGTTTACTATCACTAACTTTGCTAAAATTGCCAAAAAAATACGTCGTAAAAGGGCAAAAAAAGGCCCGCTCTCTTCTGAGAACGGGCCACCGTCGAAGCATGCGCCCACCAGGACTTGAACCTGGAACCCACCGATTATGAGTCGGTTGCTCTAACCAATTGAGCTATAGGCGCTAACAAATCTTTATAAAAACACCGCCCCAATGGACGGCTCTCAACTTTTTGGAAAGCAGTTTGCGTGCTTTCCCGTCAAAATACTTTTTCCGGGACTAGGATTCGAACCTAGAATTAATGCTCCAGAGGCATCCGTGTTACCATTACACCATCCCGGATTAACAGTTATATTTTATCAAATTTTACACCAAAAGAGAAATGCTCTCACTCTTTTCGCGCAATTTGCCGGTTTATTTCTTCCGCCCTTCCAATTTTTGTTTGGCTAGCGGTTCGCCTTGTTTGGCAGCCATTACATAATAGTGCACGGCTTCTTTTTCATTCTTTTCTACGCCGATGCCGCGCTCGTACAAATCCCCCAGCAAGGTCTGCGCCAACGGGCTTTTATCTTCCGCCGCTTTTTTCAATAATTCCGCCCCTTTCTTTTCATCTTTTTTCGTTCCGGTTCCTTGCAGATAGCATACGGCTAAATTGATACGTGCTTCAAAATCCCCGGTTTGGGCAGCTTGTTCGTAGCAGTAAAATGCTTTCTCCGGGTCTTTTTCACAACCTTTACCTTCGTTATACAGCCCGGCTAACGCCACCATAGCACGCACATGGCCTTGTTTGGCTGAGGTATCAAACCAATTAAATGCCTGGGTAAAATTTTGTTCAATTTGTTTACCCTGGTAATACAAGTAACCCATATCGTATTGGGCTTGGGCATTCCCGGCCGAAGCCTGTTTTAAAAGTTTATCAAATGGTTTTTCAGCATATTTATGCAAGAAAAACCACGCTACTGCTAACAAAAAAATGAACGTAACAGCCATATTGGTTTCTATAACGGGTTCCATATTTCTCCTATTTCGTTTTGATGAGTTTTTTTTTGTTCTAAAGTATATACTTCGTCTGCATAATTAGCAGCGTGCACGTCGTGCGTAACCATTAAAATAGTCAGTCCTTCGTCGTGGCTCATACGGGCAAAATCTTCAAATACTTGTTCTTTGCGTTGCACATCTAAATTACCGGTCGGCTCATCGGCTAACAGTACCAGCGGTTTATTGCGTAGGGCCCGTGCAATACTGGCGCGTTGTTTTTCCCCGCCGGATAAGTCTGCCGGCAGCTTGTGTGCCATATTGCCCAGCCCAAAACGTGTTAATAACTGTTGGGCCTTTGCGGGATTGGATTTCCCTAACATCCGCGCAGGCAGTTCCACATTTTCTAAGAGGGAAAATTCCGGCAATAACCCGTCAAACTGAAACACAAACCCCATTTTGGTTAAACGCAGTTTGGCGCGTGCCGCTTCACTTTTTAACTTGGTAATTTCTTTGCCGCCTATCAGAATTTGGCCGGAAGTAGGGGCATCCAACATCGCAATTAAATTAAGTAGCGTACTCTTGCCCGAGCCGCTTGGCCCTAAGAGTACCGTAAATTTCCCGCGTGTTATATGTAGGGAAACATCCTCTAGTACGCAAAGGTTTTCCTTTCCTTGCCCGTAAATTTTTGTAACGTGTTTCAGTTCTATCATATTATCCGTACCGTATGGCATCGGTGGGATGCACGCGCGAGGCTTTGAGTGCCGGGTATAACCCCGCCACAAAACAAATTAAATAACTGCCGCTAATGACGGCTGCAATATCGCCCCATTGGATGCGTACAGGCACCTTCGTTAAATAATAAATATCGCCGGGCAGTTCCACAATATTAAACGTAGCAATTACCCAACATAATCCGCAAGCAAGCAAAATGCCCAGTACAATCCCTAGTGTGGCAATCACAAAGGCTTCCCACATAAAAATATTACGTATCATTTGCGGGCTGGCCCCGATAGCGCGCATAATGCCAATGTCGCGCAGTTTTTCGGTACCCAGTAAAATTAGATTACTGGCAATATTTAACGAAGCCACGCCGATAATTAAAAATAAGATAATAAACATCATTGTTTTTTCTAATTTTAGGGCCGCATATAATGTGCTGTTTAGTTGGGCAAAGGTACGTACGGAATAACCGTACCCGATTTTATCAGAAATGAGGGCGGCTACTTTTTCCGCATCGTTTATGTTATGAAGTTTAACGGCCACCCCGGTGGTCCCTTGTTTAAGGCCTAAAAAATCGCTGGCATGTGGCAAAAGCGTGTAAGCGATGGTATTATCAAATTCATAGTACCCGGTTTTTAATAGCCCGCTAATGCGGAATTTTTTCATTTTGGGGAACATGCCGGCCGAGGTAGAAATAGACTGCGGGGAAATCAGCACCACATCATCTCCAAGGTCTGCCCCTAACGTGGCAGCTAGTTCCGTGCCTAATACAAGGGGCGGCGGGTCGGCAGCAGTCCAACCTTCGGGTTCAAACGTACCTTCTACTAAGGAATCAGATAAATGGTTGATTTTTTGTTCTTGGGCGGGGTCCAACCCGCGGACAATGAGCCCCAAACTTTGCCCGGCATGGGTAATAATCCCTTGCCCGTAAATATGCGGTGCGGCGGCAGCAACTTGCGGGATTTCTTCAATCAGAGCAATATTTTTTTTATAAACTTCCGGGCTCATCTGTCCGAATACTAAAATATGACTTTGTGCGCCGATAACTTTGTCTTTAATATCCGTTTGAAACCCGTTCATTACGGAGAGCGTGGTAATAAGTGCTGCCACGCCCACAGACACCCCCGCTACGCCGATCAGCGTAGTAATAAACGCAAATAACCCTTGCCGGCGGGTTAGATAACGGATAGCAACACAGCGGGCAAAATTCATACCTATATTGTAGCAAAATTTAGGATAAGACATTGTAAAATGAGCCGGTATCACAAGTTGTTATACTATAGATACAATTTATGGAAACTGCTCACAAAAACGCGCCCCAAAAATCCCCGTTGGGGTTTAACCTCAACGGGGATATATGCTTAAAATCAAAAACTAAAATACGGAGTGGGTAGTTTGGGTAGCAGGATGCTGGTTTTTGGTATTAAAAAACCGTCCAATATTTTGATGTACTGAACGGTTTAAAATGTTCTATTTTAATTCCACACCAGGCTAGAATGTTCTAGTCCAAATGATTGGGGTAGATTTTTTTATATTCCTTTTTACCATAATTTATTCCAATAGTCGCACATAGGGCTTGTACCCATACAATCAGGATATGATTTCCCATCAGCATCAAAAGAAATGCTCATAAATACCTCCCAATCAAAGGGTACAATATCCCCAACTTGACAAAACCCATCTTCAGAGCAACCTACATTGGTATAAACAAAGTTGCCTAATACACAACCCTCATAAAGACCTTCTTTCTCCGAACAATCAAAAGGGCCGACACTAATATCTAATAAATCAGTATTATCCGTTCTTCCATGAATAAAATCTATGTTCTGGTTCCCATTTGCCAGCTGGTACATTTTCATTCCGTCCAAAAGAGCTTTGGAGACAGAAACAGCTTCCGTAACACATGCTTTTTTTACTGCCTTTTGGTATTGCGGCAAGGCAACGGCGGCCAAAATACCAATAATTAGTACTACTACCAAAAGTTCAATGAGCGTAAAACCTCGGCCCACACGCGCCGTCACCCCGCAGTGTTGGTGTGCGGGGTATAGCGTGTTGACCGCCCCTATATCCCGCACAGAAACTTTGCGGGATGACGAGGGACAGGTAAAACCTTTGGGTAACCAATTTTGCGTATGACTGCGCCCAGTATTGCTGTACGTCATAATTACAACCTCCATTTATTTTTAGTTAATTTACTTCAAATTTTCCCGACAAAAAAGACGACTGCTATTTGAGGCATTCTAAATTCTCAAACAACAGCCGCCTACCTATTACTGATGATAAATCAGAAATGGGGTTACTCGCTAACAGATACGGGTTATAAGGCCGTTTCCGTTAGCAATAGCGACTATTTTTGGTTTAGAATGCCTTTTACTTTCGTAAAAGAATGGGGTTTATGTTCCCCACCAAAAACAGCACCAATTCAAATTGTAAATAAGCCGTTTTAGGGCTTAGGGTACTACAAAATATCTCCTGTATAAAATCTATATTTCTATGTTAGCATATTTATTTTCTATTTTGTGCGAGCCCTTGCGCGCGACTTCCTACCTAACGCGGTCAGCATAAAGAGAGAAGATTTTGCACAATTCTCAAAAACACGCAAAAAACCGCATGCTGAAAGTGGTGCACAAAAAAATCCCCGTCGGGGTTTAACCTCAACGGGGATTTATGCTATAAACTTAAAACTAAAATACGGTGGTTGTAGTTTGGGTAGTACGGTGCTGAATTTGTAAATAGAATAATAGTGTGGAAAATTATCTAGAGAGTAAATGACCGGTTGCCCGACCCGTTGTGAATTTCTGTTCCTTTCATGATTTTTTTACAATAATCGCCTGTTTGATGTTTCTCAGTAAAAGTATGCACAAAACCATTAGCGGTGTTCCCCTCCACGCAAAGCACTTGCCCGGCGGGTACAGAATTATCTGCAGAAGGATTTTGTTGTATAACAAATCCAGCGTAGGCATAAGGCCCGCTATGGCGGATCAACCATATAGCTGGGGTGGAATCACTATGGGTAAGCACCAAAGACCAGTCTTGATTAGATACGGTGTGATGATAATAAGGTATTGTTACGGGGATCCGTTCCGTCCAAGGAATTTCTACATCCAACTGGTCAAGTGAGGTCGGCCAACTGCCGTTGGCCAGTTCATATGCTTTTGCGGCCTGGTAAGTTGTTTTGAGTAACACTAATGCTTGTGTGGCTTTTGATCTTTCTACCGCTTTTTGATATTGCGGCACCGCTACCGCGGTCAAAATAGCGATAATCAGCACGACTACTAACAACTCTATGAGGGTAAACCCCCGGCGGGTGCGTACTATGTTTACTGCATTTCTTAATGTGTGATACATAATTTATTTCCTTTATTTTTATTAGGTCGGTATGGTTTTACCATACAAGCCGCAGTTGCATAAAAAAGACGGCTAGTGTTTGAAGGGTTCTCAACTCTCAAACACACAGCCGCCTACCCATCACTGATGACAAATCAGATAACAGGATTATCCGCTAACAGAACCGGGTTATAAGGCCGTTTCCATTAGCAATATGGCAACTGTTTTGGTTGAGAACCCTATTTGCTTTATGCAAATGAGTGGGCAAAATGCCCTCCAAAGACAGTACTAATTCAAATTATAAATAAGCCGTTTTTGGGGCTTAGGGTATTATAAATACCTCCTGTCTATTAAATCTATGATACTACTATACTCTCATAGTAGCATATTTGTCCCCCTTTTGTTTTGGGCCTTCTACAGGTACGCCACTTCCTACACATGCTTGTCAGCATAAAATCCAATAAATTTTTATAAAAGCCAAAATAGGCCAAATCATACTACGCTATCGGTTGTCCACAAAAAAATCCCCGTCGGACAAAGTGTCTAACGGGGATAAATGCTGAAAATCAAGAACTACAGTACGGTGCTTTTAGTTTCCCTAGCACTATGCTGATTTTTCAAACAGGCTGAAAACAGGCAGAAAATGGCACTTTTTTCTTTTCAACGCGGCAGGAACGGACTATTTCCCGCGCAATTGTTTGAGCTTGCCTTCGGTAAGTTTATCTTTGATTACGTTGTTGTATAGCAAAATGATGTTGAGTGTCACTAATCCTGCTCCTACTAGCAATAATACCCATCCCCAAAAAAATCTGAAGGGATTGGGGCCAAATACACATAGGACCCATACGAGAGTAATCCCCAATACTCCCCATGGCAAACTGATTAGCACCCTTATAAAATAATCCACATCCTCGCGGCAGTTGTAATGTAAGCCGTAACGTATTTGGTTGTCTACTTGTTTTTTTAGAAAATTGGCCAACGATAGTTGTTCTATATCGTTAGAAGAAGATGTCTTGCAGACAAACGAAAAGGTTTTAAAGTGCGAGTGTAAATCTGCCAACCGATACAACAATTTTATACTAGTACATTGGTGGCTTACTTCAACCAGATAGTCTTGGCATAGAAGAGTTAGTGTAAGGTCCTTCACTGCTGTGTGCCTCGCCAAGGATACCACTTTTGCTATTATCTTAAAATCGGTTTGTTTATAAGGTAGAAATTGCGTGTTTTGTTTGGTGTAAACAGTCACGCCATCCGGGCCGAAATCTAATGCATACACGGTGAAGGGCGTAAGCCAACGGTTACGTTTTTCCCACCATTTAATGAAAGTTGCAATGATTCCCACCGGAGCCATACATATCACAAAGGCGCAAAAACCGGCGGTAAATAATCCATTTTTTTGTTTTACGTAATTAAAAAATTCTACCAATGGTTCCCACGTTACAGTAATGCTGTCGGAAACAACAATAATTCCCACCAATACTATAGCTAATAAAAAGCTCAACGATGCTAACTGTACCAGTAGGTCATGAAGTGTCGGATTTTTGATTTTGATATGCATGGCTTCATTGTAGAATTTTTGAGTATGAAAAAGCAAACGTGACATTATCCGCCGAATTTCCCATGCTATGAGTGGCGCATAAAAAATCCCCGTCGGAGTTAAACTCTAACGGGGATTTATGCTATAAACTTAAAACTAAAATACGGCGTGTGTAGTTTGGGTAGCCAAGTGCTTATTCTTTCGCTCCGGCAGATTTGAGGAGATGGATGATTTCCTCATCTCTGTTTTTTTGAGCAAGTTTAAGAGCGGTATTCCCTTGCTTGTCCACCAAATTTACATCAGCCCCGGCATGTAACAATATCTTCACAACATCTGCATGTTGGTGTGCGACCGCTTGCAATAACGCGGTACGTCCTGTTTTGGGGTTGCGATACATATCAGCAGGAACGCCATATTTAAGAGTATCGGAAACGCTACTTACCGATCCAATTTCAGAAAACATATACAACTGTTTGGCTAAATCTTCATAGGTCAATTGGACTTGAGAAGGTGATGGTTTTTTTCTACATACTTTCGTTCCATCAAGTTTTACAGTACATTCTTCTACTGAAATTTGTGGATTATTTATAGTTAGCGCAACTCCATTTTTGTTAACAGGTGTGCCCATAGCGTGCTGAAGTAATTTTACGATATCATGATGCCTATTTTCACGAGCCACCATAAGAGCAGTTACCCCATCTTTTGTACTAGCATTTACATTGGCTTTGGCAGCAAGAAGTGTTTTCACTGTATCTGTGTGTCCATTTTGGCTAGCAAGCATAAGGGACGTTACTCCATTTCCATTAGCAGCGTTGACATTTGCTCCCATAGACAACAAAATTTTAACAATTTCTGTGTAGCCTTCTTCGCTAGCAACCAAGAGTGAAGATGCCCCTATTTTGTTTGTGGCATTGACATTAGCTCCAGCAGTTAGTAACTCTTTGACCATTGCTATATATCCATTTTGAGTAGCAAACATAAGAGGGGTTGTTCCCTTTTGATTGCTTACATTTATATTTGCTCCTGCTGCTAATAATGCTTTAACTATTTCCATGTGATTGTTTTGACTAGCGAACATTAGAGGAGTTATGCCAGCTTTACTAGAGGCATTGACATTAGCTCCAGCAGTTATTAACTTTTTGACTATTTCCGTGTATCCGTTTTGACTAGCAAACATTAAAGAGGAGAATCCATCTTTTTCAACTGCATTCACATTCGCATGTGCCTTAAGCAATTCTTCTACAACGGGAGTATGCCCGAAATAGCTTGCCACCATTAAGGCTGTTAGTTGGTCGACATTTCTTGCATTTACATTTGCTCCTTGTTTTATGAGTGCCCGGATTTTTTCTAAATTTCCTTCTTTGGCTACTTCTTGCAATTGAACTGTATCCAAACTCTTTTCTTGACTGGAATTGGGGAAATCTGTTTTCGTTGTATCTGTATCGGATGTTTCTTTATTACATGCGGATAAACCAAATACAAATAGACAAACTATAAACACACTAATAATACGTGAAAATTTATACATAGTATATCTCTCCTAAACCTTGTGTATGTTTTTATTATAAAACATTTTAACGGCACCTTGCGCCACTTCCTATCCGGCCCAATCAGCATAAAAACAAAAGATTTACTATAAATTCCAAAAACACGCTCAAAAGTGCATGCTTAAGGTGGTCTACAAAAAAATCCCCGTCGGGCGCGTTGCCTAACGGGGATAAATGCTTAAAATCAAAAACTAAAATACGGAGTCGACACGTTCGGTCACAAGTCGCCTTACTGACGTGCGGCGCTCGCGACCCCGCCTCCCCATACTCGCCTTTCGTGCTTGCCGGGACGGCTCGCGCTCAAACTCGCATAAGGGTCCGGCTTTCGAATCTCGACGCAATACCAAGCAGTTGGTATTGCTCGAACCTCCACAAAAATTAAAACCCCCATAAAGGGGGTTCAAATTTTTACGGTGGGTGTAGTTCGGGTAGTACGGTGCTGAATTTGTAAATAGAATAATAGTGTGGAAAATTATCTAGA
>CALAFB010000101.1 GCA_937891135.1 uncultured Elusimicrobium sp. | reverse complement strand
GATTCGTAGCCCGCTTGCGCGAGCTATCCGTATTCTGCATACGGTTCCAAAAACAAAATAAATTGTATATAAAATCCCTTGCTGCGGGTTTGCTACAAACTCCTCATAAAATATAATTTAAAAACCCTTCGGACTACTCTCCGAAGGGCTCACTTGTTCCAAATGGTACCGGGGAAGGGACTTGAACCCTTAAGCCCGTGTGGGCAATAGTTTTTGAGACTATCCTGTATACCAATTCCAGCACCCCGGCTCAAAACTATACTTTATTATACCATATTTACAAATACCTAGTATATTTTCTTTCAGTAATATCTCATAATTTTATTCCATCATTTCTTTTTGTAATACATTTTACAAATCATGCGGTTGGCGAGGGGTACGGGTTATTTGGCCTGTTTGTAAATCATATATTAACGTATAAATATAATATTCTTGGTCCGGAGAAGTAGAAGAAAGCGGATTTTGTTCAATAGAAAAGACAATTTTATCCGGATGCATTTCTTCAGCCAACATTTCTAAATGGGTATAATCTACCGTTTTATGAAATAAAGAAAAACTTTCTTTTTGGTCTTGGTTGTAGAAGGTAACCGATTTGATATATTCATTGATGCCGATAGTACCCAGCGTAACGCCGTCATAAATCAGGGGTTGCGGGTTGACCGAAGCGTCATGATATGCCTGTAAGGCATACCGGATATGTTCTAACGGGACAGCATAACCAATTTGCTGGCGAACGGAACTGCCCACATGCAGCCCCACTACTTCTTGTTGTTCATTTAGAACCGGGCCGCCGCAAGCCCCTTCGCGGCTTATTTCGGGATCCACCCGCAGCGAAGTAATTAAGTGGTCCGGGGAAATCGTTTGGACAATACGATGTTCGTCTAATTGGAGTTTTTTATTAAAAAATCCAACGGAATGTAATTCGTCCCCGGGTTGGGGAGACAGAGCCGCCAATTTTAACGCCGTCACTTTACCCGCTAATTGGGCAGGGAGAGGAAACAAAGAAACATCCCCCCTTCCGGCACTACTTTGAATCACAAAGGGGACCCGAAAGAATTTATGGGTGCCCGGTAGTTGTACAGCGGGTTGCTGGTATAAGTAATGAGTGGCTGTAATACCCCATAAATATTTCTTTCCTTGATAGGTTTCTTCTAACACGAAAGCGGTTCCTTGCATAGAAAAAAAGCGTAATACCCAATCAGCTTCCCGCATTTTAAGCACGGAAGAAGCAAGCGGAGCGCGGATATGGGTTGCCTGGGTACAGCGTTGCTGATGTACCGTACGGTCTACCGTACGGGAAAGCTGCGTTTGCAACGCAGGGGCAGCAGTAACCCGGGCTAAGCGGGATTGTACCGACGTTAGTTTTTTGTACCATTGGGCGTGGACAACCCCTTCTGAAAAAAATGACAATAACAAAAAACCTATTGTAAATACAACCGGTTTTTGAATGAAAAACGGAAATAAATTTTTAATAGTACGTAACATAAGAATCATCTTGCTCCCACGTCGCTTGTTGCGTATTTAAATCATAAGTCAGTTTAAAAGCATGCATTTTTTTGTCTTTGCCGGAAGAAGAAAAAGGAGCCCGCTGAATAATAAATAGAATATGGTCTGCCCCATTACTTGCTGCGTAGGGTAAATCAACGTACTGCTCCAAGTGGGCATAGTCCAAAGATGCTTCGTGATGGTGCGGGTTAATGGTATACAAATTGTCTTCTTGCTGGTTGACATAAATAAAAGAAATATAGTCATTGACTTGTATTTCTCCTATTTTTAAGCCATTTAATACAAGCGGCTGCGGAGCGGCCCCCTCATGGTAGGCCTGCAACAAGCGTTGTAAATGAGAAGCAGGTACTGCATAGCCGATGTGCCTGCCGGTTGAGCTGCCAATGTGAACGCCTACCACTTCGTTACTAGCATTTAAAATCGGGGAACCGCACGCCCCGGCCCGGTTTACGCCGGGTTCAACAGGAAGGGTAGTAATAAAACGCTGTGAAGTAACATCTATTACTTGCTGCGGAAGTGTATGACGAAATTCCTGTTGAAAAAATCCCACCGAATGGAGTTCTTCCCCTTTCTGTGGTAACTTGTCGGCTAGTTTTAGCGGGGTAATACCGGGCAAATTGGCCGGGAGCGGAAACGCTACCAAATCTGTCATCCCCGCATTTCCCTTGGCTTCTAATGATACAGAAATAGGGGCAGGATAATCCGGATGCAATAACGTAGGATTTTGCCAATAATAATGGGCGGCAGTTACGCCCCAAATATACGGGGTGCCTTGGTAAGTTTCTTCTATAATAAAGGTAGTAGCCGGCGGAATACCCACCAGCCATTTATTAAGGATGCTTTTTTCTTGTAAGATAAATACAGACTGGCGCAACGGGGCGGGCAGATTTTCTTTGCCGCGTTGAATCCGGTGCAGATATTGGGATTGGCGAATGGCTTGTGATTGTAAGACGGCCCGCTCCGTATGGAGAAATAGGCCTTGCCCCGGGGTACGGGTTACCACACTAGCAGCAGGTAACCGGCTCAATGCGCTGCGTGCAACGGGTAGCGCATAACGGCCCCGCTGGGCCTCACTAGGCAACAATCCACATCCCAATATGCAGCATACAATTAACCCACGCTTTAACATATTTATATTGTAATGTTTTTGGAGCGCGCGGACGAGGGCCTTTGGGCCTATAGAAAAATGGGCCCTTAAAAAATCTCCGGGGGTTTCATCCCCCGGAAATACTGAGAAGTATGTTGATATTAACAGCAGTTACAGTTATCTTCTTCTGTGGCCGGGTCTATACCCAGGGCTCCGAGTACATTCCAACCGGGTTCATTATAACAATTGCCCAATACGCCCCGTACGGAGCCGTCGCGGAACATACATAAACATACATCTTGGCTATTGATTGAATGAAGTGTACCACTTATTGCCACACCGGCTGTGGCGATGATTTCGGTTCCCCCATCTAAAGAATAAGGCAGATAGTGGGTGTTGTTGGTGTATGAACTATCGGCATGCGTAGGAACAGGAACCTGTCCTACCTCAATGCTGAGATTATCAAAATTCCAACATCCATTTGTCTCTATATCCGTGCCGTGTTCCATTTCGCAGAGTTGTACGGCGTTTCCGATGCTGCGCAAATTTACAAGGGCCTCCGTAACCCGGCTTTTTCCCACGGCTTTTTGGTATTGCGGCAACGCGACGGCTGCCAAAATACCGATGATTAAAATAACAACTAACAGTTCCAACAAGGTAAAACCTTTTTTCATTTTATTATCCTCATCTAAATAGGCGCGGGCCCGGCAAAAAACGGCTGTCATAGCCGGGCCCAACGCAGGAACCCAAACTATAACAGCCGTAGTTTCCCGCTAAAAGCGGGAAACACTCGGAAGAAACCCAGGTGGCCACCCAGTTTTCTGCCTAATCGGCTTGTTTGGATTGCGTTGGTACTTTTCCGTGAAAAGTTCCCTGTAAATACAGATCCAAAAATAAATTGCTTGTGTGTGTTAAGTGGTGCCGTCCCTCCTAAAAAAGATAAATTATTATAGCAAACTTTCCGTTTTATCTTGCCCAATCATCTTTAAAAATTCGTCTTCACTCATAACGGGGATACCCAGTTCGCGCGCTTTTTGAAGTTTAGTGCCGGCGTTTTCCCCGGCTACTACAAACGAGGTTTTTTTAGAGACGCTTCCGCTGGCATACCCGCCGTATTGCTTGGCTAACCGTTCGGCCTCGGTACGTTTTAAGGTTTGTAATTCCCCGGTAAAAACAATGGTTTTCCCTGCTAATACGTTGCCGGATAATTCTTTTTTGGGCTGCGTAAAATTAAGCCCGGCTTGGCGCAAGCGTTCAATTTGTTCGCACACGCGAACGTCGCGGAAAAAGTCATACACGCTTTGGGAAACGGTTTCCCCAATTTCCCGGATGCTTTGCAGTTCTTCCAACGTGGCGGCTTGCAGGGCATCTAACGTGCGAAAGCGGTCGGCCAAAATTTCGGCGGTTTTTTCGCCGACAAAGCCAATACCCAGCGCAAATAATAATTTGGAAAGCGGCTTGTGTTTGCTGGCTTCAATGGCGTCTAATAAATTTTGGGCTTTTTTATCTTTAAAATTTTCCAAATTAAGGACGTGAAAAAAGTTTAAATTGTACAAGTCGGCAAAGTCTGTAATAAATTTGCGGTCTAATAATTGGTCCATGACCGATTCCCCCAGCCCGTCAATATCCATGGCATCACGCGAGGCAAAGTGCAATAATCGCGCGCGGATTTGGGCCGGGCAGGAAGGGTTTACGCAATAGTAACCTACTTCGTCATTTTCTTTGTATACGTGCCCGCCGCAAACCGGACATTGGGCGGGGGGCAAAATATCCTGCATACCTTTTTGTTCTACTACTTTTACAATTTTGGGGATTACTTCCCCCGCACGTTCTATAATTACACTATCCCCCACGCGCACGTGTAAGCGTTTGATTTCATCAAAATTGTGTAACGTGGCGTTGGAAATAGTGACCCCGCCAATGGAAACGGGTTCCAGTTCAGCCACGGGGGTAATAATCCCGGTACGTCCGACGGAAAAAATTACATTATTTAGTGTGGTAGTGGCTTGCGGGGCCGGATATTTAAACGCCA
Organism: uncultured Elusimicrobium sp.; assembly: GCA_937891135.1. Lineage (GTDB taxonomy): Bacteria > Elusimicrobiota > Elusimicrobia > Elusimicrobiales > Elusimicrobiaceae > Avelusimicrobium. The sequence continues at coordinate 7,140 of CALAFB010000101.1, read as the reverse complement.
TGGCCCAGCGCGGGCTTTTGGCGGTAGTGCCTAATAATTGCTGGTCTTTAAAGGCGTTTACTTTGACGACCAGTCCGTCTACATCAAACGGTAGTTGGGAACGTTGCGTGTCAAATTGATTATAAAATTGAATCACTTCTTCTATGGAACTGGTTTGCAACCGGGCCGGCCCCACGGCAAAACCCCATTGTTTGCATAAATCAATAAACCCGCTAAAACTGTCTGCCGCAATTTGGCCCGTGCCAAACGAATGGGCAAAAAAACGCAGCGGCCGCTTGGCTACTACTTCCGCATTTTTATGACGTAAACAGCCGGCCGCGGCGTTGCGGGTATTGGCAAAGGTGTTTTCATTTTTGGCTTGTTGGATTTGGTTGAGTGTTTCCAAATCCTGCTTATTCATATAGACTTCCCCGCGTATTTCCAGCCGCCCCGGCGGAACGGAGCCGGCCAGTTGGTGCGGGATACTTTGAATCGTGCGTGCGTTGGCGGTGATATCTTCGCCTACTTTGCCGTCCCCGCGGGTAGCGGCTTGGACGAGCTGTCCATTTTCATAAGTAAGCGAACAAGATACTCCGTCAATCTTGGCTTCTACCACCATTTCAAACGAATGGGTTTGTAAAATTTTAGCGGTGCGTTCGTGCCAGGCGCGGATATCGTTTGCGTTATACGAGTTATCTAACGACATCATCGGCACGGCGTGGGTAACTTGCGTAAAACTGTTGCTGGCTTTGCCGCCTACGCGCTGCGTGGGGGAGTTTTTGGTGCGAAACTGGGGGTAAGCGTCTTCCAGGGCTTTTAGTTTTTGGTAAAGTTCGTCGTACTGTGTGTCCGACAAGACGGGATTATCCAAATTGTAATACAAATTGTTGTGATAATTGATTAACTTTTTAAGTTGTTCAATTTCGTCTTTCGGGTGCATAGCGGCCCCTATTTTTTGCGCTCTTTTTTCAGTTGGTCTAAGAGGCCGTTAATAAATTTGCCGGAATTTTCGGTAGAGAATTTTTTGGCCAGTTCTATGGCTTCGTCCATAATTGCGGCGACGGGGGTTTTTTCGGCACTAAAGACCATTTCATAGGTAGCCATACGCAAGATAGAACGGTCCACCGCGCTCATGCGGGAAAGCGTCCAGTTTTTGGCATAGGCCGAAACCAGTTTATCAATTTTGGCTAAATGTTGGGTAGTGCCGGTTACTAAATCTTTATAAAACGGGAAACATTCCGCCAGTTCTTTTTCAAATTGTGCCGTATAACCGGAGATAGTATCAGCAGACAAATTAGCATTACTGTCTGCGTAGTAAAGTGATTGTAAGGCACATTCGCGTGCTTGTCTGCGGTTGCTCATAGCGTCCCCTGTCCAAAAGAAGTTATTTCCATTTTAGCAAATTTGAGTAGGAGCCGCACAGATAATTCCTACACGTAATAGATATGGACCAAGTGCTTTATTTTACAAGGGCAACGGAAAACCTCGCTCCTGCCCCCCGGCATAGCCGGGGGATTTGTAAAGGAGCATTTTTTATTGCACCGTGCAACCGTTAGAGCCGCATATTTTTTGACAGGAACCTGCTTGAGAATGGTCGTTGCAATCTATTATGTCATTTGGACCGCCTGTTGATAACCAATAGGGGGCTTTACTGAAATCTTCCGGGTCCGCTACGCGGTAAGCAAAGAACGCTCCTCCGTCAAAATCATACGCCCAATCTTTCGTCAGATAACAGTTGGCATTTGCATATTCACAATAACCATCTTCTACCAACGTGCCGGGAACTTCTATATCCAGGTGGGCAAATAAGCCGTCCTCATTATTTAAACATTCGTCTGCGCCTTTTCCGTGTTGTAAACGGCACAATTCCCAGGCCTGTTGCATACTTTTTAGTACCAATACTGCCTCGCGCGTGCGGGCTTTTTCCACGGCTTTTTGGTATTGCGGCAACGCCACGGCTGCCAAAATACCAATAATTAGTACAACAACCAAAAGTTCAATTAAAGTAAAACCTTTGGGAAAACAACTTTGCGTATAACTCCGCCGAGTGTTTATTTGGTTCATACATTTACCTCTCTTAATTTTTTTCAATTCCTCTATTTGGAAAATGTATGAAAAACGGCTATAATGCCTGAATCTAGTAAAATATCCAATACAAAACAGCCGTAATTTATCATATTTAAAATGATAAACATTAAGCACAAGACGGCGGGTTTGCAATTCCAACCATTTTGTGCCTGATAAGGCCGCTTTTGGACTTTACTAGTGCTTATTTAGTTAAGCAATCCGTATTCTTCATACAGTTCCAAAAACAGATAAAATTGTATCCATAGTATAATAAAAAATACTGTGTTTCGCAATGAACCCGTTTTCTAACCCATTTTTTTGCGTGCAGAAAAATAATAAATTTAGTTTAATGAGGTATCTTAAACATAAGGAGGAAGGGATGAAAAAGATATTTTCCTGCTTGTTGGCTGCTTTATTTGTAGCCACCTTAGCAACCCCTGGCACGGCCTGCACAGGCATTGCCATTAACGCCGCCGACGGTACTAAACTTCTTGCTCGCACAATTGAATGGAAAGGCGGTAACTTAAACAGCAAACTCGTCATTATGCCGCGCGGCCTAAAAAACACCGCGCTTACCCCGGCCGGGCAAAACGGCCACGTATGGTATAACAAATACGGTGCCGTCGGGGCCAGCACGGTAGAAGCCCCGTTTGTAACCGAGGGCGTCAACGAAAAAGGGCTCAACGTAGGTATTTTCTACTTTGCCAACGTCGGCAGTTTAACGCCGTACAACCCCAAACACCGCAAAAAATCAGTAAGCGACGGGGAACTGGTACGCTATATGCTTACGAACTTTGCGACCGTGGATGAGGCCTTAAAGGGGCTTGAAAAAATTGAAATTTTTCCCATCGGCCAAAAAGATAAGAATGGTAATTATGCTACCGGGCATTGGCGCATTAGTGATGCGTCCGGCAAAAGCGTGGTGCTGGAAATTACCGACAACGGCCAACGGCACGTGTATGACAACAACTTGCGCGTGTTTACCAACTCGCCGGGGTTCCCGTGGCACCAGGCCAACCTGAATAATTACATCCACCTCTCCGGCGGCGAAACGCCCGATAAAACCATGGGGGATGTGCATTTATTCTCTTATGGCGGCGGCACCAATTTAATGGGACTACCCGGCGATTTAACCCCGCCTGCGCGGCTGGTGCGTGCGTTCTTTTACGTACAAACAGCCCCCGTTCCGGCGGATAAATATGCAGCGGTTACCCAGGCATTCCATATTTTAAACAACTTTGATATCCCGGTAGGGGCCGAATATGCACCCGGGCAGCAAATCCCGGATATGCCCAGTGCCACCCAATGGACAGCCGTTAGTGATGTAACGCATCCGACGTTCTATTACCGCACCATGTATAACTCCGCTATCCGCAAAATTGATTTAACCAAAATCAATTTTGACACAGTAAAATATACCGTAACGGATATGGATAAAGTACCGCAAGAAACATTCCACGAATTGACGTTTTAACGGAAGTGTAGGGTAAACGTAAGTCCCCCGCTAGTAAATTGGCGGGGGATTTGTAATGTTTGTTGTTATTGCACCGTGCAACCGTGAGAGCCGCATATCTTTTGGCAAGTTTCTTCTTGTTGGTTTATGCAATATATTGTTTCATTTGGTCCGTCTGCATCATCACAGGTAAAACCTTTTACATCACGCATCATGCCTTTTCTGATATGGGTTGAGCGATACATACGGTGTGATTTCCGCCCTTCATCATATTGATCATCCAACCCCAAGGTATGCCCAATTTCATGCGGTAAAATAAATTCAAAAAACATCCGCTGTTCCACATTTTTTATATCTGCTGCCCGAGAATCCGTAGAAATCATAAAATCCTTTATAGCAGCTAATGTAGGGGCATATAATATAGGCAACTTTCCCTTTTCAAATAATACACAGGCCATCGTTCCCTGCTGCAGGGTTTCGTGCCCGTGACAATTTTCCTGTACTTCGTTCCACGATATTACTTTAACTAATAAATCGGCCTCCTGCTCGTTAGTTACAAAAATAATTTTACCGGGTTTATTTAACCGCGCCAGCATACGGACAAATTCTTTGCTGCGTTTGTTTTGTTTAATATAGTAACTTGCATTTTTAAACCAGCGCTGATAACTCTTGGCAATTTCTTTTTGATACAAACTACGGTACATTTCATCCTGCTCAGGTTCGGAAAATTCCATATAAATATACAGCGGTTTCCCATCGGAAAGTTGGGAAAGTATATAATACGGACGATCTTTTTGGACAAGTGTTTCCTGCGGGTCAAACGGAAACGCCCCCCACGGGGCAGCCTGCACACTTACGGATCCCGCTAACAACCCGGCTAATAAAAATAACATTGGGCGTATTTGCATAATACATAGTATAAGCGGCGGACGGAAATTTTTCAAGGTTTGCCCAAATTGCTACAATACTACTATGTCTGCACCGGTGAAAATACAATATCTAAAAGGCATCGGCCCCGCCAAGGCTAAACTGTTTGAACGGCTGGAAATCCAAACCGTGCAAGATTTGCTGCATTATTATCCGCGCACGTATCAGGACCGCCGCTTAAATACACCGCCCAATGAATATAATTCCGGCGCCCTCATTGTATTTAAAGGACGCGTACTCAGCACGCAGCAGGTTCCCGCCAAAAGTATCCTCATTTTTAAGGCCATATTAGAAGATGAGAAAGGACATACGCTGGAATGTACCTGGTTCAAACGCCGCATGTTCCGCGCGCGGTTTGACCCGTTTGGTTCACTTAAAAAAGATTTTTACTTACATAATGAGGTATGGGTAATCGGCCGTAAAAATGACCGCGGGGCCATGTTTAGTAACCAAATTACCGTAGAAGAATACTATGTAGCGGCCGACGTACTGACGCAACTGCACGCCGGGCGGATTACGCCTATTTACGGGCTCACGGAAGGGCTTACCAATAAACAATGTAGGCAGTTTATGTATGAGGCGTTACAAAGTGAAAGTTTATCCGGCGAGCCCGAAATTTTGCCGCCCTTTCTCTTAAAAAAACGCCAACTGTTAAGCGCGCCGCAAGCCTTAAAAGCCATTCATTTCCCCCATTCGCAAGCGGAGTTGGACGCCGCGCGCACGCGGCTTGCGTATGAGGAATTTTTACTCTTAGCAACCGCGTGGGGCATTAAGCGCACGCAAACTAAAGTGTTAGCCAAAGATTATGCTTACGAAATTAAAAAAAATTTACTAACGCCGTTTCGCGAGCAGTTGGGTTTTACGTTTACAAACAGCCAAAAAAAAGTCATTCACGAAATTTTTAATGACTTGCTGTCTGCGCGCCCCATGAACCGCTTGTTGCAAGGGGACGTCGGCTCCGGCAAGACAGTAGTGGCCTTGTGTGCTATGTTGCTAGCCGTGGAAAACGGTTACCAGGCCGTACTGATGGCCCCAACAGAAATTTTAGCCGAACAGCATTTTTTGACGTTTAAACGTATATTAAAAGAATTGCCGGTAAATGTAGCCGTTTTAACTTCCAGTACCAAAACGGCTGAGAAAAAAAAGATTTTAAAAGGGCTTGCGGATGGAACTATTCATATTTTGGTGGGTACGCACGCCGTCATTCAAGATAATGTACAGTTTCACAATTTGCGTTTGGCCGTCATTGACGAGCAGCACCGCTTCGGCGTGAAACAGCGCAGCAAACTCAAGGAAAAAACTGCCAAACTGGATTTACTGACTATGACCGCTACACCAATTCCGCGCACGCTGGCCCTGGCATTTTACGGGGATTTGGACGTATCTACGCTTAGCGAACTGCCCCCCGGCCGGCAGCCGATTTTAACGGAGTGTGCTACGTCTAAATTAGCCTATGACCGCGTACGCAGCGAAGTAGAAAAAGGGCGGCAGGCATATATTGTGTTTCCGCTCATTGAGGAGAGCGAAAAAATTTCCGCCAAAGCCGTTACCGAAGAATTTGAGAAACTTAAAAATGTGTTTCCGCAGTTTAGGCTAGCGGTGTTGCACGGACAAATGAACCAGCACGAAAAGGAACAAGTAATGGCTGATTTCGCCGTGCACAAAACCGATATTTTAGTGGCTACGCCCGTTATAGAAGTAGGGATTGATGTCAAAAATGCAACGGTGATGGTGATTGAAAATGCCGAGCGGTTTGGGCTGGCCAGTTTGCACCAGTTACGCGGGCGCGTGGGCCGCGGCGAGCACGCAAGTTATTGTGTGTTGGTGCCGCAACACGCGGGCAGCGTGGCACGCGAACGCGTGGACATTATTTGCGCCACGCGGGACGGATTTAAAATCGGCGAGCGCGATATGCAGCTGCGCGGACCCGGCGAAATTTTAGGCACGCGTCAGTCGGGCGAACTGGAATTTAAGGCCGGGGATATTTTTAAAGACCGCGTCATTTTATACCAGGCCATCACAGACCGTGACGAACTATTAAGCGCGGACCCGGGATTGTTAAAACCCGAGCACGCGCTGTTCAAACGCAAACTGCAAGAACTATATCAGCAGAATTGGCACCTTATTGATTTGAGTTAAATAAAATGACTATTGAATGCGATAACAAGAATAATTTGATACAAACTCCGGGCATCTGATATACGTTTTACTAAATCTTTCACATAAGGAAACTCCCTTGGCATTTGCATAACGAGGGACACAATAAATTCCCCCATTTTGTCCTGGATAAGCCATTAACCAGTAATATGAATTTTCCTTTAAGGATGCTTCAAACATACCAGTTTGTACAAGACCTGAAGGAACCGAATAGTTAAAGTTTCCTATAATTTTTTTTACCCCTATATTTCCGGAAAAATCATACACGGACAAATCTTCCCAACGCCCAGCATATTGCCCATGCGCTAAATAATATAAGTCTTGTTTATCTTTAAGATAACGCAGCATTTCAATAGCCTCTACTGTTTTGATTTTTCTACTGCTTTTTGGTATTGCGGCACCGCTACCGCCGCCAAGATGCCGATGATGAGTATTACGACTAATAATTCTATGAGTGTGAACCCGCGTGCCACACGCTCCGTCACCCCGCAGGTCTGTAATACGGGGTATAGCGTGTGGGCCGCCCCTATATCCCGCATTAAAACATTGCGGGATGA
>CALAFB010000100.1 GCA_937891135.1 uncultured Elusimicrobium sp. | reverse complement strand
ATACATTCAACACTTTGAAGTATCTAAGCAAAAGAAATTATTAAAACTACTGTCGTCTTATACAATAACCCGAAACATAGAAAAAGCCCTAATCAAGCATATTAAGTTAAACCCAAACGAAGTAGAAATAACTTTACATGCGGAGCAGGTATTAGAGTTATTTAATGCCATTTATGAAAACCGGGAAATGCACCAACTCAAACCCGAAGAATTGAAGACCGAAAATACCTATACGGAGCCGTATCATATCGGTATAGTAGATAATGGTGCTAAAGTAATTGTAGGCCAATTTACAAAGCCGGATAAACACCAAGAGCAGAATCTTACCAAGATATTAGTGCAAGCATTTCAGTAGCACCAAGATGTATTAAATGGTGCCAGTACAAAGCAAATCGCAAAGCAAGAAAAAGTATCGTATCAATATGTAATACGATTGCTTAATCTGAGTTTCTTATCTCCACGAATCGTACGTGCTATTTTGAACGGAAAATAACCGGCAGATTGCACTCTCAAAAAATTGCTCTCAATAAAGTCCTCAAACTGGCACGAACAAGAGCAAATCTTCTACAAATAATTACATTTAAAACAACTTCCTGACTAGTATCGTCAGCATAAAATCCAATAAATTTTTATAAAAGCCAAAATAGGTCCAACAATACCATGCTATCGGTTGTTTATAAAAAAATCCTCGTCGTACAAAGTGTCAAACGGGGATATATGCTGAAAATCAAGAACTACAGTACGGGGGTGTAGTTTGGGCGGCACTATGCTGATTTTTCAAACAGGCAATAAATGGTACTTTTTTCTTTCCAAAGCGGCAATAAAGCGGTAAAAAATGGAATTTTCATAAATTTTGAAGCGAGGAGAATACGGCGAGAAATATTTTTTCCTGTTTATCAGGGTAAATACAGGGAAGAACTAGGAATTTCTTTTAAATTTTAAATATTTTTCGTAAAACTGTCAATACAAATTTACCCAATTCCCTAAAACCCAAAACAGGGAACAAGCAGGGAAAGTAATGTCAAATAACCGAAAATTAGGGATGGCTGTTACATCGTGTTAATGTTTTAAGTTTAGGAGAAGCTCTCTTGATCCCATGGATGTGATGCTAGGGAGTTGTAGAATTTGTGTTGTTTCTAATTTTGTTAATTTGGCAGAAGCTAAATAAAAAAACACTTGACAAACTGCCAATTATAAATTACACTTTTAATATGAAAAGAGATAAACGAATTATTGTTTATGAGACCAAAACAGGAACGAAGCCATTTCTGAAATGGTTTAAGAAATTGAAGGATAAAGTCGCTCAAGAACGCATCCGCAAGCGCATCTTAAACGCCGCTGAAGGACATTACGGGAACCACCGCAATTTAGCAGGGGGGTTGATAGAGCTAAAGTTTGATGCTGGATGGCGGGTGTACTTAGTAGATTTTGATTATGTATGTGTTATCTTGTTGCTTTGTGGTGGGGATAAAAACACTAAAAAGGAACAACAATCAGATATTGAACAGGCGTACAAATATTTGAACGATTTTATGGATGGAGGCCTATATGAAAAACGTAAATAAGATGAAATTAACCGCTAGTCAACTCAAAAAATTGGCTAATTATGTGGATTTTGAAGAAGAAAGTGCCAAAGAGCTGAAAAATAACCCTGCCGCACAAAAAGCGTTTTTGAAAGTAGCGTTGGAAGAATATGAACAAGACGGCAATCAAAAAACGCTTTTGCGCGCGTTAGGGCTTGTTTTGCGTGCACAAGGGATGAGTAAATCTGCGCGTAAGGTAGGGGTAAGTCGAAATGCGCTATATACCGGGTTTTCGGTAAATGGGAATCCAAGATTAGACACTTTCCTTGGTGCTTTGCATACGGTAGGTGCGAGAATTATCATCTCGTAAAGTACAGACGACTTCGCATTTCCGCAATGAAACTCTCCGGGCTTACGCCCGGAGTTTCTTCTGTTTCAAAATCTCAGCTTCGCTTGATTTTGTCCAGCGCACAACTTATAAGAAAACGCCGTTTTCTTGCGCTGGGATTTTCATTCATCCCCGGGCCGGGGGATATTTATTCATACGGAGTGTGTAGTTTTGCTAGTACTATGCTGAATATTTTTTTATCAAACAGGCAATAAACAGGCAAAATTGGATATTTTTTATTTCCAAAGCGGTGACAAATCGGTGAGAATTGCTAATTTTCAAAGCGACTGAAAAGCGACTAAAAATGGCAAAATTTTTTCAAAGCGGCGAGAATCTCTTTTAAACAGGCGACAAACAGGCGAGGAATGCTATTTTCCCTGCAAAACAGGGTAAATACAGGGAAAAACAAAGAATTCCTTTTAAATTTTAAAGATTTTCTGTATTAACACCCAATACAAATTCATCCAATTCCCTACAATCCGGAACAG
>CALAFB010000099.1 GCA_937891135.1 uncultured Elusimicrobium sp. | reverse complement strand
AGAAATGCTTATCTATTGAGTTTGCTGCTTAATAGGGCTTTTCCTCCTGTGTGCGCACAAAACGCATGCAGTCGGCCGGGGGAGCAACCACTCCCCCGACCCAAAACAAAAGGCGGAAATAGAATATGCAGTATATTACAGATTTGGAAATTGCAAATAAGGCTTTGGCTAAACTGGGCTTGCGCGAAATATCCTCTTTTGATAGCCAAGAAGAAGCGGCCCGCGTTGCCAAAGCCGTATATGGAACAACGCGCGATTTTGAACTTTCTACCTACCAATGGGCATTTGCGCTTAAGCGCATGGAACTTCCGGCGGATGCCGACGCGCCCGCCTTTGGCTTTGATTACCAGTATTCTTTGCCTACCGACTTTTTGCGGTTGGAAGGCATTTATAATCAGGGCGGCCTTGACCGCGATGCTTATGAAATTGAAGGCAATAAAATTTTAACTAACATTGAAGCCCCTTTGCGCATTAGATATATAAGCCGTGAAGTGGCACAAACCAAGTGGCCGCCTTACTTCGTGGAAGCGTTTGCAACGCGCCTTGCCTACGAAATGTGCGAACGGCTCAAACAAGACCCGCAACGCAAAAACCTTTTAATGCAAGAATACCAACTCGTTATTGCGGCGGCCAAACGCGCCAATGCAATACAGTTGGCTATCAAACGGCCTTTGCCTACTTCGTGGGAGGTGGCTCACGATGGGGAGTAGAGTAAATGCGGCCTTAAACCAATTTAATAACGGACTGGTTAGCCCGGAGTTAGAAGCACGCACGGAATTACAAGTTGCGGCTTACTCTTGCCGTCAGTTAGAAAATGCAAGCGTGGAAGTATCGGGCGGCGTACACCGTCGCGGCGGAAGCGTTTATGTAGATGCGCAAACAAAATCAATTTTAATCTCGTTTATTGTAAATAGGAACATTTCTTATTTAATTGCACTTGGCGGAACAAAATTCCGTTTTTACAGAAACCATGCTGTCGTACAAAACAACAATACGGCCTTGACTTTGAACTCTCCTTATGCGGAAGCAGACTTGTTTGACGATAACGGAATGAGCAGGATTTCTTGCGTACAAAGTGCCGATGTTTTGTATTTATTCCATGAAGATTACCCTACTTATAAGATTACACGCACGGGAGCGACCGCTTTTAGTATTAGCAAGGTAACCTTTGTAAAAGGCCCGTGGGAAGATGAGGATGCTTCGGGTATTACTATGACCGTAAGCGACCCAACCGTAATGAGCGGAACTGTAACCGTACACGCAAGCGCGGCATTTTTTACAGAGGATATGGTGGGCCGGTATATCCGCATTTATTATGAAGGAACAATTTTATATTGGTCTAACGGCGATAACCTCAGTAACCGCAACGAACACAAATCAGATGGCAAGTTTTACAAGCCGGAAAGTACAGGCGAAATGGGCAATGTAAAACCAACCCATACAACGGGTTTAGGCAGCGATGGCAAAATAAACTGGCGATATATGCACGCCGGATATGGCACGGGAAAGATAACTGCCGTAACCGATGGCCAAAATGCAAGTGTAGAAGTGGTGGAGAAATTCCCCGAAAACACACAATACGCAACGAAAAAATGGAAGATTTCTTCTATTGGGGCGGATGGGGTTTATCCTATTTGGGGTTGTTTCTTCAAAGAGCGGCTTTGCTTGGGCGTAAATACCGCCAAAGGCCCTACCGTATTTTTTAGCCAAACGGGAGACTATGAGAATTTTGACGATGTGGAGTTTGGAGAAATAAAGGCTAATTGCGGTATGAAATTGCCGATTTTGGGTGATATTTCTTCTATTGAATGGTTAAGTGCGTTAGATAGCCTTTATGTGGGTACAAGCGGCGGTATTACCGAAATTAAACCGCAGACCAGTAGCCAAGCCTTCGGGCCGGAAAACATTACTTACGGAATTGTTACGAACATTGGCTCTAACAGATTAAAACCCGTTTTATTTGGCGGAAGTGAGTTGTATTGCGGCGGAGAAGGAAAAACAATTTATGACTTGCTGTATGTGAATGAACAACAAAGTTATGAGCCGGACGAAGTGTCTTTGCTTGCTCCTACTTGGCTTAAAAAGGGAATAAAGTGCTGGGCTTTGCAATACCACCCGTACCGTATTGTTTGGTGTGTCATGCGAGATGGCACGCTTGTAGGTTTAACCTATAACAAAGCCCAACAAGTGCGGGCCTTTCATAAACATATAACTGACGGTAAATTTGTGAGCGTGGCAGTTATCCCCAGCCCGGACGGACAAACAGATGAACTATGGGCGGTTGTAGAACGCACGATAAACAATACAACGGTTTATTATATTGAGTATTTCCGCGACGGGTTGCCGCTGGATATTCCGGCAGAATATGACGAAGAACAACAGCAAGCCTTCCGCTTGCAGTATGCCTATTATGTGGATTGCGGCGCGCAATACACTTTTGAAACCCCACAAACAACCATTACGGGGCTTGCTTGGCTAAACGGAAAGACAGTAGATGTGTTGGCTGACGGGGTTGTTATTAAGAACAAAACCATTTCAAATGGAACTTTGACGCTTGATACGGCTGCCAGCGTGGTAACGGTTGGGCTTCCTTATACGACCACTTTTGAGCCGTTGCCCGTTTATGTGGAAGGCGCAAACGGAACAGGAAACGCCCGCGCCCAACGCATTAACAAGGTGGTGGTGCGTTTGTTATCTTCCGGCGGGTTTTGGTATGGCGAAAAAGACGGACTGATGGATTATGCCAGTTTGCGCAAGGCAAGTGAACGGGGCAATGCTACTTCCTTGAAAAGCGGCGATTTAATGTTGAACTGGAACGGAACTGAGAGCCACAACGACATTTTGGGGCGCGAAATTCCAAACGCAACGGGGGCGCGAATGATTTTTATGCAGAAAGACCCGCTTCCAATGCGGATTTTGGCGGTGTACCCGCAGTTAGAAATTACAAATGATTAAAGGAGCATAATATGTGGGGATTATTAGCAGCACAACTCATGCAAGGTATTTTTAATATGTAC
>CALAFB010000098.1 GCA_937891135.1 uncultured Elusimicrobium sp. | reverse complement strand
TACTTTTTTATGCGTTTTGCTTTGTGCTGTTCTTTTGGGCATAAAAAACCGCCTGTCGTTTTACACAACACGCGGCTTATTTATTTACATAACAACAAAAATAAGGCGGCTAAAAAGCATTTTGCTTTCCAGTCGCCATTTTGCCCACTCATAGTTTAATAACTTTTTTTCAAAAATGCAAGTGTTTTTTTAAGACACAGTTTTATTTTTTCATAGACGAAAAAACACCCCATAAGGGAATTTCCTTATGGGGTAAAATTTATTTTCGTGTCTGCGTCAAAATTTACTACAATGAAATTTAGTATAGGCGTTCACTGTGGAAGGTTTGCACCTATACTTTTGCTACCGCGTGGGCTTATTATGCCCTTGCGCGCAAAATCTTTTTTCATAACTTCCACGACGAAAATGAATAACTTACATACATATTATGTATAAATTTTATTCATTTGTCAAGCATTATTTTCAAAAACGAGGAAAGTATGACAAAGAATATCAGCCGGAAGATAGGAGAGAACATACAAAAAGCACTAGATGAAAAGAAAATCACGCGTGCGCAACTTGCCGAAATTTTACATGGCAGTCATCAAAAAGTCAGCAGTTGGATAAACGGGAAGCACATGCCCGCCGTGGATGTATTGTGTACGATAATGGAACTAACGGGGAAGGACGCAAATTATTTTTTTGGTTATCCTTCATGTGCCGGAAATAATCATATAGTAGGAGATAATAACCATAATATAAATCAAAATGTAGGCGGCTTTACCGAACTTGCCGAAATCAAACAAGATTTGGCACTTATGAAGCAAGCCATTTTAGAACTCCAACGGAAGAAAAAATAATATGAAAAGATATTGCAAGAGGCTCAATGTCTATTTTGCATCTGCCGACGATACAAAAAAGATAGGTTGCCTAAATTTCTTGTTATTTCTTTTAGGGATTATTGCGTTTGGGATTATAACGCCCATGCTGCTAACATTTATTTTCGGGGAACGCAACCCTTGCAAAATTGACCCGCAAAAATGCTATTGTAATACATTGGCTATCGCTCCGGCCAAAGACCGCGCGGATATAGTAAAGGAAATGAAAAAACGCGGCTACACTTGCGATGATAGGTATTATTGGGGAGAGCCTAACCCTAATAAATAAAACAACCCGCTTTTGCTTATAACCCGACACAAAATATAAGTGTCGGGTATTTTTTTGTCTAAACGGAGGCATTATGTATCAACGAGGTAAAAAATTATATTGGGATTATTACGACGGGAACGGAAAACGCTACCGCCGAACGCTTCAAACGGCAGACCCGCACGAAGCCAGCAAACGCGCCAAACAACACCGGCTCTTTTTTGAGCGCGTGCAACCCACGCCGGAAGAAATTGTCTTTTGGGGAGATTTTAAGCGGTGGTATTCAAAGTATTTGAAAGAGAATAAAAGCCCCGGTACGCAGTACATAGCGCGCCTTGCTTTGCGCTACCTAGAACGCTACCGCAAGCCTATATTTTTGCGGGAGATAACGCCGGATTTTGTGCTTGGCTTCAAAGGGTTTTTGCAAGAATACGCAAATAAACACAAGGGCAAGCCCGGCGCGGCGGGGCGCAACCGATATGTAAAGGCGGTTAAAGCCATGATGAAAACAGCCGAACTATTCCGCAAAATCGGCATAGTCCAACAATGGGGGTTAGTAAAACGGGATAAGGCGGAAGCAACCCACCGTATTACTTGGCATCCGTTGGAAGAATTGCGGCAAATTGGCGCGGTTTTGAATGGGGATTTGCTTACTTGCTTTTTGCTTGGCTGGGAAGAAGGTTTGCGACGCGGGGAAATGGCCTTTTTGTATAAGGAAGATTACAACCCGCAAGCCCACACCATAACCATACGGGCAAAAGAAAATTGGCGGCCCAAAACAAAAAAATCAGCGCGCACCATTCCGCTACGCCCAGCGAGCGAAACGGCTATACAAAATAGTATAGCGAACGCTCCGACCGGAAGCCCGTATATAATCAATGTTTCCGGCAACCGCTCCAAGCGTACTTATCTGTCTTGTCAGTATATCCGCGCGGTAAAACAACACTTGCCGCTTATTCATAGTTTTTTGCACAAACTCCGCCACACCTACGCTACATTGCTTTTGGATAGGGGCGTACATACAAAAATTGTATGCGACCTTATGGGCCATTCAAACATTTTGCAAACAGAGCAGTACATCCACACAACGCAAAACCAGTTTGTAGAGGCTGTTTCAAAAATTCCTTCCGTGTATTTTTAGACACACTTTTTGCCATCCCGCCCGTCGTAAATTCCCTTATGGAGAATTTACAAAGTTTTCAAAGAACAAATGCGGCGGCCTTGAAGGTTGAACGCATAACCCCAAGGGCAGGGGATGGCAACTGATAAACACAAATTTCACAACACCGAGAAATCGGCCAGTTGCCAAAAAGAGAGCAAACGGGAGAAATCCCACCGCGCCCACGGTACAAACGCTCTCTTTTTTATTTTACATTTTTGGGTTTTATCAGTTTTTAGCACGGATTAGCAAATTTACTCACGGAGGCAAACGATGGTAAGCATTAGTCAGTTAAAAACGGGAAATAAATTTTTCCACCCCGGCATTAGCGAAATGGTCTTTGACCGGCAAGCCACGGCGGAATTATTAGGCTGTTCCACCGCAACATTAAGCCGCTTAAAAAACAAAGTAAAAGGCGGATTAAAACCGCTTAAAGCGCGTGTTGCGGGTCGGTGCGTGTACGCGCAAACCGACATAGAAAACTATTTATCCAACCGATAAATAAACAAATAGGGAGACCGTTTAATATGAAAAAGTTTTTTACACAGTTCTATCACACTTTAACAACGCCGGAAGAATGGCACACCGGCAGCATAATTGCCGTTGGCATTGCCTACGCTATTACATTTAGTTTTTTAATGGGCGAAGCCTTTGACGCGCAAGTGTTAGGGATGTAATAAGGAGCAATGCAAATGAAAAAACAAAAAACACAAATAGGGTGGTTTTTTCCGCAGGGTAAAGACCATAAAGTACAAGTTGAAACATACAAGACCCAAAAGAAGGACTGGTTTGTTGTTGAGTACGGAGACTTGATAGAAGATAAAGCGGGCAAATTACAGACGCGCATAAACAGAGAAATTGGAACGCTTGGCTATAACTTGTTTTTTGACAAAAACGAGGCGGATATTTACGAATTAAAACTCAAATATGGACATCTGTCTTATAGTTTGTCTCAAAAAATTACCGCACTCCATGAACATATTAGAATGTTACACCGCAAATTTGAAATTGATAAAGCGGTACAGGACTTAACCCCCAAAGCAAAAAAATCTTGGTGGGGTAAATTTCTCGGCCAATAGACCGGGCGGGGGCAAGCGAAAAGTTCTCCCTTTGTTTGCCCCCGAAAAAAAGAGGGATTTATGAAATACAGGGTTGAACAAGTAAAAGCAAGTTTAGGCAGCGTCCAACACATTTTAGGCAGTTTTCAGTTTGGTTTGCGCCTTATGAAAGATACCGACCTTTTAGACGAAAAATTCTTGCTTGAAATGCAAAAGGCGGTAAATGAAGATTTTAAGCGTTTGCGTAAGGGTTTAATACCCATAACCGCATTTAACCATGCAAAGACGCGTACAAATTTGGGAGATGGCACTCGTTAAAATGCTGACACGGGAGCGCGGCCCTTGAAAGTCCACCGCGTGCCGGACGCTATGGCAAAATTTAGCGTTTGTTCTTTACATCCAAGTACGGCCAACCCTCCCGACCGCGCGGACACATTGAAAGGCCGGTATTGCCGGGAGTTAGTAACCCGCCCCGAATTGCGACACAAACGGGGCCAAGATTAAAACATAAACAAACCGTGGGCGCGGTTTTGCCGAAATTCTCCGCGCCCCGGTATTAGAGGAAAAATACCATGACACAAGAACAAGTTAATCGTTACAAAGAAATCTGCAAGGACATCCTACTCAAACATGTAGCAGACGGGCGCGAATTGCCTACCGAGTGCCAACTCCACGACAAAGCACACGCACAATATAACAAAGAGTGCCGCCTTGATTTAATGCAGGAATGTTTGAACGAGGCAAGAAAAAGTAGCAAATTGGCTTCTATCCTAATCAATAACCACCAAGCCGAAGCCTTCCGCTTGGCGGAAACCCTTGCGCGTGAAGCGGACTTCTATTATAGCGACACAAAAGAAGTCTTAAATGAGTTTAAGGCAAAACTCAATAAATATGCAGCGGACAACGCGGAGACCAAAAAATGAAAATAACAAAGGTTAAAATCAAACCCAACGAAACGGAAATTGCCTATTTAGAAACCGATGCTAAAAACTCAAAAGAGGTTACTTTCAAAAGTTGGGATACGCAATCCAAAGAGTTTTTGGGGGCATTGCAAGTATTAAAGCCGTATGTCATCTATATACTGGAATTGCCCGACGGATACGATGAAACTTTGGAAATCCGCGGCGTTACCATTAAATACGAAGAAGCCGGCATCGGCGTTGTTATATCTGCCGTAAAGGGATTAGAAAGTTTGTCCGCTCCCTTATGTCTTAATACGCCGTATATACCGCCCAAGCGCGATGAGCATATCAATACGCCTATGTCTAGCGGATTAGAAATGTCAATAGAAAGAATTACCGTAATGGCGCAACAGTTTATGGATGGGCAACACCGCGCACAAGGGCAATTATTTGAACAGGAGGCACAACATGACTAAAACACTTACCGACGCGGAGTATTTTGCCATCCCCGCTATCTCAAAAAGCCAATTACACGCTTTTACGCGCAGTAACCCTATGGCGTTTTGGAACGGGTGCAAATTAAACCCCAAGTGTAAAGAAGTGCCGGAAAATGATGCTATTGCCAATGGCAAATTGCGTCATACGCTGCTTTTAGAGCCGCGCAAACTGGAAAGCGAGTTTGTGCAAATTGAAGGCGGTAAAGGGTTATCTTCCCGCTCCACCCAAGCCTTCCAAAAAATCATTGCCGAAAATCCGGGCAAGACGGTTGTAACCAAAGCCGAAGTAGCCACCGCCAAAGTACAAATAGACACGCTTAAAAGTTACCAACTTGTACAGGATATACTCAAAGGCGGTACTATTGAAAGCCCCGTCATGTGGACGGACGAAGCAACCGGCTTGCCGCTAAAAGCCAAGTTAGACCTTATCAAGCGCGTTCCATACGAAGGCCGCGACCGTATCCTAATCGTGGAATACAAGACAACGGGTAAGGATATGGGGCAACTTATGCGCGGGGTAGATGTTCCCGGCTGGCATTGGGACGCGGGTATGCAGTTTAAGGCCATCCAAGCGCGCTATGGAGAGCGGCCCTTCCGCATGGTGTTTTTAGTGCAGAGCCAACAAGAAGGGTGCGAAAATTGCATTTGCCCGTTTGTCTTGCCGGAAGAAGATTTGCGCTTTTGCGTGCAGTATGTGGATGACACGCTTGCGGAAATCAAAAACCGTTTTGAGCAATGGAAATCCGGCAACCCGAACGCTTGGAAAACCCACCTTGCCGAGACTACTTTTCAAGGATACGGCAACAGCGCATTTTCTTTTGCGTTTGATAAAGAACTTTCCCAAATGGGGGCTTAATTATGGAAACGACACAACAAACCCAACAACCCACGGCACTTGCTATTAAAGACGGTAATGTACCCGTTGGCAAAGTAAGTGCCATTAAAGCGGACTTATGGCGCATGGGGCAACTTGGCTCTTTTGCCCTTGACCCGTCCAAAGAGTTAAGCGAAAAAATCTTGTCCTTTTTCTACCAATGCCAAAAGGTACAAGGTATTGAACAATGCTCTTATAACTCTATCCGGGAAGCCTTTAAGACTTCCCTTGAAACGGGCATCCCCGTTGATGGGCGCGGCCTTGCCTACCTTGTAAAATACGGCAATACGCTCTCTTATCACTTGGGCTACAAGGGCCTACTCTACAAAATTAAACAAATCCGCCCCGGCATTGTGTTCTTTGTAGGGCTTTTATGGGGGCCGGAAGAATTAACCTACTCCACCAAAAACGGGGTTACGGTTTATGAGCATTGCCCCAAATTGTCCTTACGCAATGACCTTGAAAACATTATTGGCGGTTTTTGCTGGATGAGTTGGCAGCAGAACGGACGCGAGTATTCCAAAATGTGCGTCGTTCCCAAAAAGGATATTGACGAAGCAAGAAAGGCCAGCAAAGCCGGAGCATTTGGCCCGTGGAAGAACTGGACGGGAGAGATGATTAAAAAGGTAGTTTTGCGCCGCGCGGCCAAAGTTGAATTTATCGGCGAGCCGGAACTTGAAAAAGTCCTTGAAGCAGACGATAAAGAATACAACTTTACCAATGCACCCAAGACCGTAAGCCCCGTTAATTATGCCAATGTGCGCCCGCTTGAAGAAACACCCGCGCCGCAAGCGGAAACGGTGGTAGAAGCGGAAAGAGTAGCCGAAAAAGAGCATAGCGAGGTGGATTTATGAAAGTTAAACAATGCCCAAAGTGCAAGCAAATCAAACCCGTTACCGAGTTTAACCGCCGCACCGATGCCATAGACGGCAAACAAAGTTATTGCCGCGAGTGCCAACACAAATACCCTGTTGAGCGCAAGAAATACATTGACGGCAAATTTGAAGTGATGGTATTGCCCGGAGATATTAGATGCTACCGCCTCAAAGACGCGCCGCAAGGAGACAATAGCCATGATGCACCCGGAGAGTAACTTTCAAATAGCCGCCGTGCGGATGCTACGCACAAACGGATACTACTGTTTCAGCGTACCCAACGGCCAACGGTTAGAGCGCAAACGCGCCAAAATAGCCGTTGCAGAAGGCTTGCTTGCGGGGGTAAGCGACATTATCATCCTGCTAAAACTGAGACCCGTATTCGTTGAATTTAAGAGTTTAACGGGCAAAGGCCGCCAGTCCGCAGACCAAAAAGCGTTTCAAAAGGAAGTGGAAGCGCGCGGGTTTGAGTATGTTGTATGGAACAGTTGGCCGCAAGTAGAGGCATTTATCAAGGCAAATAGGAGTTTAAGGAAATGAAGAAACGATTTACTGACACCGACAAATGGCAAAAGCGTTGGTTTGGAGATTTGAACCCCAAACACAAATTGCTATGGCTGTATTGCTGTGATGTGTGCAGCGCGGCCGGAATAGTGGACTTTAACCCGCGCTTTTTCTCT
>CALAFB010000097.1 GCA_937891135.1 uncultured Elusimicrobium sp. | reverse complement strand
CTTTATAACGTGCTTCATCATCTTTATGAACGCTATTGATAAATTCCCGTGCCCACCCGGTCAATCTACATCCCGAATTATAGCGCAATTCTTCCACAATCCCTAACCGTTTGAGGGGAGCATTTTCTTTCAAAAGTGTAGGTCCGGTTCCACAAGGCAAACCTGCCACCGCAGTCAATGCATCTTCTTTTTCCATAATATCGTGATTAAAATGATGCAAACACTCTCTCAATAAGTCATTATTACGTGCAGCACTTAAAAAGTGAATAATCATTTCTTCTTTGGACGTTAAATGCAATACTCGCACAAGATATGCAATATTTTTTTGTTGCGGGGTTTGCGTAAGTTTCGCATATGCTGCCCCATACTTGCTTAAAGCATCCACTATTTGCGGATACAAATTCTTTTTAGGTTCTTTTTCATTTTCTTCCTTGGGGAGAGGCACCAATAGGCCGCGGTCCTTCATACGATTGATTCGATTGAATTTCCAATCGCAGTCGTCAAAGGTATTCAAGTAAGGCAGTAGTTTATTTAAGTAGTAGAATGCCTCGTATTGTTCGCGTGTGTATTTCATAATTTTTCTCCTTTTGTCGTTAGATTACCTATAGTGTAGAAAACCCTTGCGACAGCACTATGTCGCACCAAAGCCACAAAAAAGACCTAGGCAAAATGCTAGGTCTTTTCCAACTTATGCTTATAGTAATAAAATATCATTATTTACAATATGGCTTAATTCCCCACTCATACCATTCTTCAATATCACTTATTACTTTTTTATCAGGAGTTTGTACTTGAGCCAATTTTTTCGCAGAATTCACCCGCCCAAATAAAACAGATGAAAGCAAAATTTTCTCTTTTTCTTTAAAAGGATGTTCCATATAATCCGTAACATAGCGGTAAGGAGCATACTTAAATAAGCGATTATTTTCCGTAAAATTAGTTCCCTGCCCCGTCATATGACGAAATCCCTGCATTATTAAAGGCGTTTCAAAATCAGGCCCCCCTTTGAGTAATTTAATTTTTTCTTCTAATTTTTTTTGATCTGCTTCGGCTTGGTTATAACGTGAATAGTCTGTATACCCAAGGGCTTGATAAATGGCTTGAAAAATCTGGTGCGGACCGGCCAATTTTAATGTATTTTTATTTTCTTTTTCTTTTAATCCACGTACTAGCACACCTCCCGCATCTCCTTCTGTTCCTATCACAATATCCATCCCATAATCATGAAAAAATACGGAGGCTATTTGCTGAGCTGTGCCTTTTTGTTTCGGATCGCGCAAGCAAAACCCATCTCGATGTACGATTTTTTCATTATTTACACATATTGTCTTTGTATCACTATAATAGTAAAATTCTAATTCTGTAAAATAAAAACAACGATTTCCAATCTTCAAATGACACTTCTTAAATAAAAACTCTGCCAACTCTGAAAATAGATTTTTGGGAGAAGGTGATTCTTCTTTTTGCCACCGTATTTTTTCGTTTAATTCTGATATTAAAATCGGAGTATTGTTTTTTTCATTCATAATATTCCCTCGTTAAGCAATGTACGGCACCGCCGTACTGAGATATTTGCTCGCAATCCACGCGCACAATCGGCTTGTGGGTGTGCTTTTTAATCATATTAACAATTTCGTCGTCTTCGGGCAAATTAAATTGCGGCACAAAAACAGCGCACGAAGTTTCCAAAAAATTCACATAAAGCCCGCGTGCGCTGAGCCAATTTTCCTCGTCCAGTTGGCACAACAACGGAATTCGCTCAAATTTGCCATAACTACGCAAAATATCTGTTCCTTTATCGTCTAACAGAGGTTCCGTAGCCACCCCGCCATATAATGCTGTCGTGCCTTCCATTAAACAATCCCCCAAAAACTGAATATATCCGTCCATGTGGCCGATTTTATCGCCTTTTTGCTGGGAAATCCATACAATTTTCTCCACCCCCAGCGCACGCTTTAATTCTTGCTCCACGTGTTCCTTTTGTATTGGGTTTGATTTATGAAAAATCGTCTGTTTTTCCAAGCAAAATGTCTGTTTTTTGTCAGGGGACAGCACGATATTCCCCCCATCCATACGCACATCACACAGTTTAGCACGCGGGAAAGCACCCCGCACCTGCTCGCGGATAGCCGCCGTAAATTTAGGTGTATAATTGGCATAACGCGGGTCAAAAAAGTGCTGGTATAACTCCCCCGTTTGCACGTTTTGCACCGGCAAGAAATCGCGCACCCAAATATCGGGCAGTTCCACTGCGCGCACTTCGTGGTATTGCTTTAATTGCGCCACAAAATTCTCATAAAACTTCACGTGACCGGGATATATCTGCTCCGTGTACCAGGTGGGTTTAGGCACATAAATTACCTCATTTTTGGTCATGTATCCACCGCCAAAATACTTCTTTCTTATGCTCGGGCGCA
>CALAFB010000096.1 GCA_937891135.1 uncultured Elusimicrobium sp. | reverse complement strand
AAATTTAAAAACCCTGCTTTTGCAGGGTTTTCAAATTTGCGCCCGGCGGGAGTTGCCTTCCGGTCATTTTGCTGACGCAAAATGCCTGCAGGCCGGGCTCGCCATCCTCGCCTTTCACTTCGTTCAAACTCGGATATGGCTCCGCCTTTCAACTCCCGCACGCACACCCCGCAGGGGGTGTGCTCGGGCATAAATTTAAAAACCCTGCTTTTGCAGGGTTTTCAAATTTGCGCCCGGCGGGAGTTGAACCCACATCTTCAGCTCCGGAGGCTGACGCTCTATCCATTGAACTACGGGCGCGTTAAGACGAGAATTATATACCTATTATACTAAACTATGAAGGCTGTGTCCAAACAGGGCGCACTTGCAAAACATTCTCCGTTGAACTTCCGTTACTTATAGTTAGCGGAAGTTTAAGTTTAAAATTCAATTACTAACATCCCGGGCGTAATTAAACACCAAAAATTTACTAGCGCGCCCAAACTTAAAAACGGGCCGAACGGAATTGCATCCCCGCCTTTTTTGCCGTGGCGTATCATCATATACACGGCATAGATAAGCCCAAAAAACGAACCCAATACCACCGTGGTAATTACTCCCTGCCACCCAATAAGTGCGCCGATACCGCCCATGAGTTTGACGTCTCCGCCGCCCATGGCTTCTTTCTTAAATGCCCACGTACCGATAAGGGCAATCGCCAGCACGCCAAACAGTCCGGCAGCCGCCCCGATTAAAGACGCCAGTTCCTTCTGCCACCACACGCCGCTAAAATTCGGGTTGCACCACGCAAACGCAAGCCCCCACACCATAAGCCCCAGGGAAAACCGGTCCGGGATAATCATCAGTTCCATATCAATCACCGATAAAATAATCAGCGCATACACCGCCGCTAGCAGCACAAAACTCCACAGCGTAAGCCCGTTCTTCCAAATAAACAAAACGGTAAGTGCCGAAGTCAGCAGTTCCACCAGCGGATATTGAATAGAAATCGGTGCTTTGCATTGGCGGCATTTGCCGAGCAAAAACAAGTAACTAAACACCGGGATATTATCGTACCAAGCAAGCGGTTTATTACATTTGGGGCAGAACGAACCCGGCCACACAATGGATTTATCGCGCGGAATCCGGTAAATGCACACGTTAAAAAAACTGCCGAAAATAAGCCCAAACAAACCGGCACATACGAGTATAAATACTTGCCACATAGGTTGTTCCATAGTATCCTCTAGTGCGTGGTCCAATGCCGGCCGTAACTATCGTGTTCGTCTACGTTTACAAACACGTCCCCAAAGCGCGGGTCTTGCGGGTTATTCACATAGGCCCAGCCGCCCGTTTTGGTGTAGGCTTCTTCATACGTACCCGTAGAAACATGGGCATCCGGCATGTAACCCGGCACGGTTACTTGCGGGATTTTTTCTATATATACCGGTACTAAACTTTGCAAATCGTCCGTGGGGTACATGCCTTGGTGTTCGCCGTAATAGGCCGCAATCGCACTACGCATTTGGACGAGTTTATGCTTCGTGCTGCCCTCTTTGGCCTTGTGCACCAGCGTCATAAACTTAGGAATGGTAAACCCAAGTAAACACGCCAGCACGACCACCATGACGATAATTTCTGTAACTGTAAAACCTTTTTTCATAATCCCTCTAATTAAAATGCAACGCAATATGCACAAATACTTTGGCGTCGCCTAACGTATTTTTAATGCTGCTGTATTCGTTGGGCTGGTGGGCCATATCATCCAGTTTAGAAAACACCACCGTATCATACCCGGCATTACGCAAATATGCGCCCACCGTACCGCCGCCTACGCCCATGGGGCGCGGATTATTTTTGTAAACGGCTTTGGCAGCCGCGGTAGTTAAGGCCACAATATGGGCCTTTTTATCCGTCGGGAGCGAGGCATGTTCTTGCACAATATCTATTTTGATTTTTACTTTTAATTGTTTTTCTGCGGCCGCTGTTATTTTGCGGATTTCTTTTAACACGTCTGCATTTTTATAGCACGGCAGCACGCGGCAATCCAAGTAAAACACGTCCGTACCCGGAATGGTATTGACGTTGGGCACGTTGGCTTCTTTTTTAGTCGGCTCAAACGTAGAGCCGGATTCCGGCGCAAAAAGCGGGTTTTTCTTATTAAACTTTTTATACAAATCTTCCAGCTTTACAATCAGGTGTGCCCCTGCGCGGTGGGCATTGTTCCCGCTGTGCGGGGTAGAAGCATGGGTTTGTTTCCCCGTAACGGTAAATTTGAGCCACAGCATATTTTTCTCGGCAATTTCTACCATCGTTCCTTGCGGGTTTCCGCCGTCCGGCACTAAGAACGCATCTTGTTTGGCAAATAATTTTTTATGGTTTTTCAAAATATCCACAATGCCGTATGTGCTGCCGATTTCTTCATCCGCATTGAGTAAAAGTGCATAGTTGCACGGCGGGCGGATACCCAGGTCCATCATGGCTTTAACCGCTAACAGCCCCGATACCAACCCTTGCTGGTTGTCTTCGCTGCCGCGGCCGTAAATTTTATCGCCTTTGACAACGGCTTTGAACGGGTCCGTTTTCCACAACGCTAAATCCCCGGGGGGAACCACGTCCAAATGCGCCATCACCCACAAGGTTTTGTTTTTATTTTGACCGTAGTATTTGGCTACAATATTCGGGCGGTAGCCGTCTTTGGCCTTAGGGTCTTTGGCTTTTAGAACGGTTACTTCATCAAATTTCAGTTGTTTCAGCACGCTTAACAAATACGCGGCTTTGGCGTGTTCGCCTTCTCCCCCCGCGTGCGGAGAAACCGCCGGGCAAGCAATCATCTTGGTTTGCCAGTCAACGACGGTATTTTTATACGTATCAATTTTTTTAAATAACTGTTTTTCCATAATTCCCTCCGGTTATAATGGATTATCAATTTCTATAAATTCAGTTTCTACGTTAAATTGCCGGGCCGTGCGCTGCTGCAAGGCAAGTACCCCGCATTTTTCCGAACGGTAATGCCCCAGGGCCAGGCAGTTGATATGTCCTTCGCGGCACCAAGCAAACGCAGGTTCGTCTAAAATGCCGGTAACATACAAATCCAGTTTTTGGTCCACCGCTTGCGGCAGTAAACTGTATGCCCCGCCACTGACAATCCCTACCGTGCGGATTTGCGGCGAACCATACGCAAGCACGTGGGCACGCGCGGCGCAAAAATCTTCCAATGTTTTTTGTACGTCCCCCAACGGCTGCGGGGTAATTTCCCCGGCAAAACCGATATCTACCCCGTGGTAGTTACCAAACGGACGGCTGTTTTTTGCGCCGAGTGCCCGCAGTAAGCAGGCGTTATGACCCAGTTCCGGGTGTTTGTCCAGCGGTAAATGATAGACCGCCAAATTCATATCGTGCGTAAGCAAATATTTCACACGCTCTTTAAATAGCCCCGTAAGCGGCTGTTCTTGCCCCCACAACAACCCGTGGTGCACGCACACCAGTTCGGCCCCGGCCGCGTGTGCTTTTTCAAACAGTTCTAACGTAGCCGATACGCCAAACGCAATTTTATGCACGGCGGGATTTCCGTCCACCTGCAAGCCGTTGTAACTGGCATCAGGGACGGCATCCTTTTGCAAAAGCGTATTCCAAAAGCGAATGATTTCAGCGCAGGGTATCATAAAATTATGGTATCATTTTATGCGTATGAAAAGAAACTTTTTTTTAATTTTAGCTACGCTTTGGGGCAGTTGCGTTTGGGGGCAACCATTTCCCACCGCCCCGTATTTACCGGCCCAAGCGGCCCGGGCCCAACAAGAAAATGCGCCCATTACCGTCCAATTTCCGTATGAAAATATGAAGGTGTCCCGGCATGCCGACCATATTTTTCTATTCGGGCAAGTTTTTCTCCCCCAGCCGGCTTCGTTAGCGATTAACGGCATCCCGGTGGATTTATTTAAAAATGGTACATTCTTGGCGTATTTGCCGGTAACGGAAGGAAACTTTGAATTTTTGTTAACGGCCGTCAGCGGCGGGCAAACGTATCAAGCGGTGCGGTACGTACAAGTGCCGGGAACCCCCTTGCAGCAGTTAACCCCTAAAGCCGCCTTTGACCCGGAAGAAACTTTCCCGCGGCAACCGGTTGCGCTGCGGCCCGGTTCGCAGCTGCCGTTACAGACGCGGGCGACCCCGGGGGCCCAGGTAACCGCCCGGCTGCCCGGCCTCAAAAAAGCCAAAAAAATTGAACTTACCGAAGACGCCAACAACCCGGGCATCTACCGGGGCACTTTTACCGTAGACCCCAAGCAAAAACCCAAAACTACCCATATTTTTTATACACTCACCAAAGGCCCCAACGCAACCCGGTCCCACTATAAAGTTCCGGCCCCGGTACGCATATTGCCGAATGAGCCGCCTTACACCTTTGCCCGCATTAACACACCGGGCATTAAAGTACGCAAACGGCCCACGTCCTCCGGCAACTTATACCCGGACTACCGCGCCTACGGCACCGTGCGGGTACTGGAAGAACGGGACGGGCAATACCTCCTGCAATTAAACGACCGGGAAACCGCCTGGCTGGAAAAAACCCGTTTGGACGACGCGCCCGATTTTACCGAAGAACCCAATACGCTTTCGTTCATTCGCCAACAAACCACCGAAACGCGCACCCGTTTTACATTTACGTTAAACCGTCCGGCCCCGATTAAAATCCACGAATACAAAGACCGCCTGGAACTGACGTTGTATTATGTAGACGGGTTTGAGCAAAATTTCAGTTTAGATAACATAAGCCCCGTGGTATCTTCTATTGACTGGGCCGAACCGGGGGAACAAACCGTTGCCTTCCGCTTTAACTTTCCGGCGCAAACCTTACCGTGGGGCTACGGATATTCGTTTGACGATAACCAATTTGTCTTGGATTTCTACCACACGCCCCAACACACGGCCGCCGCAGGGCAGCCGTTGGCCGGGCAGCATATTGTGTTAGATGCCGGGCATAGTCCGCACCGCCAAATCCCGTATGACGGGGCCGTCGGGCCCACCGGGTATTTGGAGTACGAAGGTACGCTGGCCTTGGCTGAAGAATTAAAACCGCTTTTAGAGCAAGCCGGGGCTACGGTGTTTATGACCCGGCAAGGCGACAACCAAATGGCCTTGCAAGACCGCTACGACTATGCCAAAGCACACGCGGCCGATTTATTTGTCAGTTTACATTACAACGCCCTGCCCGAAACGGCTAACCCGTTCACGCGCCCGCATGGGTTTTCCGTCTATTATACATATCCGCACAGTTTAAAACTGGCGCAAAGCGTGCACAAAGCGTATGCCAAATACGTGCCGCTAACCGACAGCGGGCTGATTGAAAATGATATATTATTTATCCCGCGGATGAGCGAATACCCCAGTATTTTAGTGGAGAGTGCGTTTCTGATTTTGCCGGAGCAGGAAGATTTAATCCGTACGCGCGAAGGACGTGCCTCATTCGTGAAGGCCTTGTATGAAGGCATTTTGAATTTTTACGGGGCGACCCCGGCCGACGTAACACCGGCCCGTGTAGCGCAAACACCTGCTGCCGCGGTTACAACGCCGTCCCCGGAGGTACACAGCAAACCTAGAAATTAACGGAGCAAGTATGATATCCCCTTTTACTATTTTGTCCCAAGATAAAAACTCCCGCGCCCGCACCGGGGTGTTATATACCCGCCACGGGGCCGTGCATACGCCGGTATTTATGCCGGTGGCTACGCAGGGCTGCGTCAAAGCACTCACGGACGAAGATTTAAAAAACGCCGGGGCGGAGTGTTTGCTCTCTAATACGTATCACTTGTATTTGCGCCCGGGCACGCCGCTTTTAAAGCAATTAGGCGGGCTGCATCAATTTATGCATTGGAACGGCAGTATTTTAACCGACTCCGGCGGATTTCAAGTATACAGTTTGCCCAAGTTCCGCAAAATCAAAGAAGAAGGCGTTACGTTTCAATCCCACCACGACGGCAGCAAACACCTCTTTACACCCGAAAACGTCATTCAATTTGAACGTGAAATCGGCTCCGACATTTGGACCATGTTAGACGTCTGTATCCACGCCAAGGACCCTTCCAAGCACGACGCGCGCGAAGCCTTAAATATTACCAAACGCTGGGCCGAACGCGCCGCCCGCGCGTATGAACAAACCGTGCCCGTACAGGATATTACCCCAAATGCAGACGGCAGTTTTACCGTCGGTAATTCGCTGCTATTTGGGATTATCCAAGGGGCTATCTTCCCGGATTTACGCAAAGAGGCCGCCCTGCATATGGCCGGTTTGCCCACGCACGGATACTGCATTGGCGGGCTATCTTTAGGGGAAACCTTAGCCCAAATGAACGAGGCCGTTTCAGCCGTAACCGAAAATTTGCCCGACGGAAAACCCCGCTATTTTATGGGGCTGGGGACCCCCGTAGAAATGCTAAACGCCATTGAGCGCGGCGTAGATATGTTTGACTGCGTATGGCCCACGCGCGTGGCGCGCAACGGCCTGGTCATGACGTCCACCGGGCGTGTGAACATCAAAAATGCCGAATACCGCACACAGGATATTCCCCTGGACGCAGCGTGCGATTGTTTTACGTGCCGCCATTATTCGCGCGCGTATTTGTGCCACCTGTTCCGCGCGCAGGAACTGACCAGCCACCGGCTGTTGTCCATTCACAATATCCGCTTTTTAATCCACTTAATGGAACGCGCCCGCCAGCACATTACCGCCGGTACGTTTGTTAGTTTTAAAGAGGACGTAATTAAACAATATGTAGGGAAATAACCCCGCCTCCGTCCCAGCGTCTAAAGAGCCCCTGCGCCCGTTTTCAACGGGTTGACTAGATAAGATAAATGCTATAATAGTAGATAATTATAAGGAGACCGATTATGTGGGATTATACCGATAAAGTCATGGACCATTTTAAACATCCGCGCAACGTGGGTGCAATTCCGGATGCCGACGGCACCGGCCAGGTAGGCAGCCTGGTATGCGGGGACGCGCTGCGCCTTACCATTAAAGTCAATAAACAAACAGATGTCATTGAAGATGCCAAATTTGAAACCTTCGGCTGTGCAAGTGCCATCGCTTCTTCGTCTATTTTAACCGAAATGGTCAAAGGCAAAACCATTGAACAAGCCAGCAAAATTACCAACCAGGATATTGCCAACGCGCTGGGCAGTTTACCGGCTGAAAAAATGCATTGTTCCGTGATGGGCATGGAAGCGTTAGATGCCGCCGTCAAAAGTTACCGCCAAGGCGGCAAACCCGTTATTTTTGAGCAAGAAGCCGAAAAAATGGTTTGCAAATGTTTTAACGTATCCGAAGAAGCCATTATTAAGGCCATCCGCACCAACCATTTAACTACCGTGGAAGACGTTACCCACTTTACCAAAGCCGGCGGTGCGTGCGGCCAATGCAAAGGGGAAATCCAAAAAATCTTAGACAAAGTAAACGGGGCGTGTGAATTACCGCAAACGGCCCCCAAAACCTACCCGCAAATGACGTTAGTGGAAAAAATCAAAGCCATTGAAAACGTGTTGGAAGAAGACGTCCGCCCGAAACTGAATATGGACGGCGGTTCCGTGGAACTGGTGGATTTAGCCGGCAATACCGTCAAAGTGCGTTTAATCGGTATGTGCAGCGGATGCGCCGGGGCCCGGGGCACGCTTAAAAACTTAATTGAAAAAGCATTACAAGACAAACTTTCCAGCAATTTAACCGTGGAGCAAGCCCAATGACGCAGGTAGTTTATTTAGATAATAACGCCACCACCTCATGCGCGCCCGAAGTAGTGCAAGCGATGTTGCCCTACTTTAGCGAGCAGTACGCAAACGCCTCCAGCATGCACACCTTTGGCGGGGAGAACCGCCACGTTATTGAAGCGGCCCGCCGTACCGTAGCGGATTTTATCGGCGCGCAATATGAGGATGAACTTATTTTTACGTCGTGTGCGTCCGAAAGTGATAACACGGCTATTTTTTCCGCCGTGCGCGCAAACCGTACTAAAAAGCATATTATTACGTCGGCGGTGGAACATCCGGCGGTCTTAGAGCCGTTTCGCTATTTGCAAACGCAAGGTTACCGCGTGGATTATATTGGCGTAGACGAGTTGGGCCGCTTTAATATGCAGCAATTTAAACAAGTGTTAGATGCAGACACCGCGCTGGTTTCTGTGATGTGGGCCAACAGCGAAACGGGCACCATTTTCCCTATCCCAGAAATTGCCCAACTGGCGCACGAAAAAGGGGCTCTTTTTCATACAGATGCCGTGCAAGCCGTTGGCAAAATTCCGGTAGACGTACAAAAAGCCGGGGTGGATATGCTGTCTTTATCCGCGCACAAATTTCACGGGCCGAAGGGAATCGGCGCATTATACGTCAAACGCGGCACACGCTTTTTACCGTACTTAATGGGCGGTCATCAGGAAAAACACCGCCGGGCCGGTACGGAAAACGTCCCGTATATTGTGGGAATTGCCAAAGCGGCTGAACTGGCTAAAAAACGCTTGGCAGACGGTACTTCGCAACGCATTGCCGCCCTGCGCGATACACTAGAGCAAGGCATTTTAAAAACTATCCCCGACGTCAAAGTAAACGGGGACCCCGCTCACCGCGTCCCCAATACCACCAACCTCAGTTTCGGATATATTGAAGGCGAATCTATTTTAATGTACTTAAATGATTTCGGAATTTGCGCGTCGTCCGGTTCGGCGTGCACGTCGGGCTCGTTGGAACCGTCGCACGTATTGCGCGCGATGAAAGTGCCGTTCCAGTTTGCACATGGGTCTATCCGGTTTTCACTCTCGGACCAAACCACCCCGGCTGATATTGATTTAGTACTTAAAGAATTACCGCCCATTATTGCGCGCTTGCGGGAAATTTCCCCCTTTGCGCGCCTGGCTTAAAGTTGCACCCGCTTCGGCGGGAAGGAGAGGACAGATGAAAAAGGTAAGTTTACTCTTAGCCGTTTTGTTAGCCCCCGTTTTCTTACTTGCCAAGACGACGGCAATCTATCACACCAGCGACACGCACGGGTTCTTTTTCCCGCGCAACGGGCAAGGCGGTTTTGCCGCGTTAGCCAAGGTACTTAAAAACGGGCCGCAGCCGTACCTGCTCTTAGACAGCGGAGACTTTTCCAACGGTACTGTAGAAACCCGCAACTCTAAGGGCTTAAAAGCCGTGCAGATTATGAATTACCTGGGCTATGACGCTACGACGTTAGGCAACCACGAATTTGATTTTAAAGCCGCCAATTTCCCGCCGATTGTGCAGGCACTTAATTTCCCGCTGCTTGTCGCTAACTTTTTTGAAAAAGACACGCAAAAATATCCGCCCCACGTAACCCCGTATTTAATTACCGAAAAAAACGGCGTTAAGTTTGCTATTATCGGCCTGGGCAACCGCACCCCCACGCAGCCGGCGACGGGATATTATTTCACTAAACCGCTGGTAGCACTCGGCAATGCACTTACGGAAGTAGAAAAACAACACCCGGACGTGGTCCTTGTCCTCGTGCATGATTCTATAGCAGATGACAAGCACGGCACTACGTCCTACCTGGCTGATATTGCTAAAGAATACGGCGGGCGCGTCCATATCGTGCTGGGTGGGCACGCACATAAGATTGTGCAGAACCGCGTGGAAAACGGAGTATTATTTGTGGAAAGCGGCTGCTATGTGGATAACGTCAGCAAAGTAACAGTTACCACAGATGATAAAACCGGTAAATTTGTTTCGGCTGCCAGCGAACTTATCCCGCTTACCATAGCCTCCACCGGGGAAGATGCCGCCACTAAAAAATACGTAGAAACCCTGCGCGAACCCGGCGTAGATAAAATCCTAGGCACCACGACAGACGTACTGGCCAAAAATCCTACTTCTAAAGACCGCTTAGACGCTCCCTTAAATAACTGGATTGTGGATTTAATGCAAACCTACAGCGGCGCGCCGATTGCCATTCACAATAACGGCGGCACACGCGTAGATATGCCCAAAGGCAACATTACCAAACGGGATTTAATTGAAATACACCCGTTTGAAAATACGGTCTCGCTCGTCAAAGTAAACGGCAAACTTCTAAAGAAATTTATTAAAAAAGGGTTCTCGCCCCGTAGTTTATTTACGTATGCCGGGTTGGATATTACCTATAAGACAAACAAAAAAGGCAAAATCAAAGATATTCAAATTTATTTCAACGGCAAACCCTTAGAAAATAAAAAAGAATATCTGATTGCCACCAACACCTATATCGCCGGCGGCGGTAGTGAAGGCCGTTTATTTGGGCAACTCCCCGCAAGTGCCAAAAAACAGGTAGGCACGTTGTCTATCCGCGATTTAATGGAACAAGCCCTCCAAAAAGGCCCGGTAACACCGCCTGCCACGGGGCGCATCCGGGAAGTGAAATAACGTATGCGTAAACGGGCGGGGCTGCTATTAGGGCTGTTACTGGCAGGATGCGGGCACGAAACATTAAAACCCATTGACATTTTTTTTGTAGCAGACGTACAGGGTTTCTATTATGCGCGCCCGGAACCCCGGTTGGATAACCGCGACGCGGGCGGATATGGCATTTTGAAAAACTTTCTGGCTGCCCAGCCGGAAGGTTTTTTGTTATTTGACGGAGGGAACTGGTCCGGGGCGGGGGCCGAAGGCATGTTGTTTAAAGGTTCCTACTTGCCGGAGTTGGTGGCAACCCTTCCTTTCACGGCAGGAACCCTTACCGATAAAGATTTAGTATACGGTTGGCCGACGGCCCGTAACATTGTCAAAGAACTTCCCTATCCGTTTGTGGTGTCTAATTTAAAGTTAGATAACCAAATTCCCTGGCCGATGCATGATTACCAAATCCGTACCCTGCAAGGGATTAAAATCGGCATTTTTGGCATTATGGCCCCCTTGCAAAAAGACCGCGAACGCTTGCCCGGCTTAACCGTCTTGGACCCGGTGGAAACCGCCCAACAGATGGTTACGCTACTTAAAGAAAAAGGGGTAGATTATTTGATTATGCTGAGTTCCCTGGGGATAACCGACGAAAAAGGCGTAAGTGATGCCGCCCTGGCCGCGGAAGTGGAAGGCATTGACCTGATTTTAAGTTCCAACCGGGATAGCGAAACCCCCGAAACCGAAACCATCAAGCACACCTTTGTGGTATACCCGGGTTCACGGTTGGACAGCGTGGGGCATATCGTGGTATCGTTTGATAAAAACAAACAAGTAAAAAACGTGAAATTTACCGACGAGCCCCTACTCCAAGAAACCTACGGGGAAGATGAACAAATAGCCGCCCGTTCGGCCACCTTATTAAACGATACCCGCAACCACATGAAACGCCGCTTAACGCAGACAGCGGCTCCGGTTCCGGGGGATTTAAAAAACCAATCCCCGTTAGGCAGTTTACTTTCACAATGCTTGCATAAATGGGCCAAATTAGACGGGGCCGTTTTAAATGCCGCCTCTATCCGCACGGCCTTGCCGCAAGGGGAACTGACGGAATTTGACCTTTACAAAACCTATCCGTACGGGGATAATATTACGTTTTTGACCATCAAAGGGGCGGCGTTTACGCGGGCGTTAGAGGCGTCTTTAAACGCCGAGGACAACTTCCCGCAGATTGCCGGGTTTAACGTGCAATACCGGGTACTACCCAACGGATATAAGCAAATTATGCGTATTACGCTAGACAACGGGCGCATTGTCCGCCCGGACGATACATACCGTTTTGCGGTAACTGACCATATTTTAGCGGGTGGATTTGGACACGAGGAATTTATCAACGCGCTGGAATTTAAAAGTACCTTCGTAGAAGCCCGCCAAATTATGCGCGCCTGCCTGGTACGGCAAAAAACGCTGGAAGTACCCCCGTCCGAAGGCCGCTGGCGGAAAGTCTTATGAGTTACATTAAACCCCTTCACGTGGGGTCAGTAACTACGCCTAATAATTTGGTCCTGGCCCCCATGGCCGGGATTACGGATGTACCGTTTCGCCGTTTATGTTTAAAAGGCGGGGCCGGACTTGTGTGTGCGGAAATGGTATCTGCCCACGCCCTGCACTACGGCAACCCCAAAAGCGGACGTATGCTGCACGTAACTGAACACCCGGTGTCTATGCAAATTTTCGGGGCTGATGAAGAAACGATTGCCCAAGCAGCCCGCCAAGCCGAAGCGCAAGGGGCGGACATCGTGGATTTAAACGCCGGGTGTCCTGTTAAAAAAATCAACAAAGCCGGCGCGGGCTGCGTGCTGATGAAAGATGAAAAAAAACTGGGCCGCTTGTTGGAAGCCGCCGTTCAAGCCGTCCACATTCCCGTTACACTTAAAACGCGCATTGCGTTAACTCACCAAGAACTCTTAGCCGTGCGCCTGGCTAAACTGGCCGAAAATGCCGGGGTTTCGGCACTTACCTTGCACGCACGGGCGGCGGTAGACGTGCACAGCGGCCCCCCCAATATAGCAGCCGTGGGCGAGGCGTGTGCGGCCGTTAAAATCCCGGTTATCGGTAACGGCGGGGTCGTTAGTGCCGAAGTAGCGCGTCAGTTTTTGGACGCCGGGTGCGCGGGCGTAATGATTGGCCGCGCGGCCTTAGGCAACCCGTTTATTTTTAACGATATTCAAGCGGAACTGGCCGGGCAACCCAGTCCAACAATGACGGCGCAAAAGCGGGTGCAAATTTACCTGGCGTTAATCCGCGAAAATGTGGCCTACTACGGCGAGCGTATCGGCGTAAACCGTAGCCGCAAAACCGCCGGGTATTGGATTTACAATTTTCCGAATGCGGCCGAGGTGCGCGCGCAATTTGTCCGGTTGGATACGCTAGCCGACATAGAAACCTTGTTTGCCCAAATCCAATTTTAGTAATAACCGATAACACAACCTAGATGATAGGTCCGGGCAGACCCGGACAATAGTACTGCTTTAGTTTCCCCGTACACACGTGCAACAAGGCGGAAATGATACCCGTTTATAATTTACGTGCAACACCCGTTACCCCGTGCAACAGACTGCGAAGTGTGCGGGTGGCTATCTAATTTAGTACAATACATGTGTTCCAAATACAACGCTGCAAAAAATTCCCCACAAAACCCATAAAGTTTGCTATAATATATCCACACCACGAGTCATTACTACGTGCGGCCACCACTCCGCGCGAAATAATACAAAAGGTAGAAATGAAATTATGACCAAAACATTCTTGCCTTCCGTCAAGGAAGTAGAAACCAGCCGCAAATGGCATCACATTGACGCCAGCGGCCAAACCCTGGGCAGACTGGCTACCCGTGTAGCCGTGCTGCTGATGGGCAAACACAAAAAAACCTATACGCCGAATATGGATTGTGGGGATTTTGTCGTTGTTACCAATGCCGCCAAAGTAAAATTGACCGGCAAAAAATTGGAACAGAAAGTGTATTTCTCGCACTCCGGCTATGCCAAAGGGGGTAAAGAAACCCCGGTAAAACGCGTGCTGGAAAACAACCCCACCCGCGTGTTGGAATTAGCCGTCAAACGTATGTTGGACGAAAACAAACTGCGCGCCCCGCGCCTCAAACGCTTGCGCCTGTTTGCCGGTGAAGCGCACGACTTTGCGGAACGCTTTAGCAAATAAGAGGAT
The DNA here is from genome assembly GCA_937891135.1 of uncultured Elusimicrobium sp. Taxonomy (GTDB): domain Bacteria; phylum Elusimicrobiota; class Elusimicrobia; order Elusimicrobiales; family Elusimicrobiaceae; genus Avelusimicrobium. Next base: position 573 of record CALAFB010000096.1, on the reverse strand, counting down.
TTTTTATGAACATTACCAATTTAAAAACCGGAAGACGCAAAACCTCCGTTGCCCAAGTTGAATTATTAAAAGGCAAAGGAAATATTACCGTAAACGCCAAAAGTTTAGATGAGTATTTTGGCAATCACGCCCGCTGCAAATCCGCGGTGAAAGCACCTTTAACCGTAACCGGGCTGGATAAACAATATGACGTAGAAGCCAAAGTAATGGGCGGCGGTGTTTCGTCCCAAGCGGGTGCGTTGCGCCATGCGATTGCCCGCTCCATTGCTGAAATTAGCGAAGAGTACAAGAAGGCTGTTAAAAAAGCCGGTTACTTAACGCGCGATCCGCGTATGGTGGAACGCAAGAAACCGGGGCAACCGGGGGCGCGCAAACGCTTCCAATTCTCCAAACGTTAATACGACTTTGGAAACGCAGTACAGTTTTACGGCAGAGCAGAAAAGAGCAATTCTTTTCTGCTCTGTCCGTTTCCGGGCAACCATTTGCCCCCTCTGGATATCTTTGCGCGAAATACTGTGATAGGTCAGGGTTTACCCTGACGCAAGACGCAAGGAAGGCGGTTTGCGTTCAACG
>CALAFB010000095.1 GCA_937891135.1 uncultured Elusimicrobium sp. | reverse complement strand
CGGGAATGACGTTGTATGTTAACCTTCGGGAATGACGTTGTATGTTAACCTTCGGGAATGACGTTGTATGTTAACCTTCGGAAATGACGTTGAAGGAGATTCCCGACAAAAACCCTCGGGGACAGGCTCTTCCCCTCTTAGGGAAGAAAGCAACCCCATTGTTTGCCTCTCCCCTTGTGAGGGAGAGGCAAACTCCCAAAAAGGAGCTGATGAAACCAGTTCAGAGGACCCTTTAACATTTTACCCGGGCGGGGCTTCATTCCACAATTTTAAACGCTCCCGGTTAGGGGAGCGTTTGTACATACAACTTAGAAATTTGTTTGATTCTTACCAGCGTTAGTTTTTCCACATTAACCGGGCCGGTTTTTGTTCAAAATGTATCCCGCCAGTATCGTGCACAAACCAGATATCGGAATCGCCAATAAATTCATCTATAAACTCTTGACGGTCCTGCTTGGCTTTTTCCAGCTTGGCTTGCTCTTCCCGGGCAGCGGCCTCCGCTTGTGCTTGCAGTTGCGCCAGGGCTTCTTCACTATTTATCTGCGATTGGGCACGGGCTTGCGCTTCCAGCGCAGCTTGTTCCGGCGTCAGCTCTACATATCCTTCTACATCTTGTACGGAGTACGAAGGTGCTGCCGTATACCCCGTAGCACGTGCGCGTTGCGGATAAACATATTCATCCGTATGAACGGGGCGCGCATACGCCTGGCCGGCACGGTCCATAGAAGCAGCGGGAACATACGTAGTGGACTGGTTTTGCTGATTCATCTTTTTTGTAAAGCCCTGGGCACGCGCTTGCGCCGCACGCACCGCGGTTTGTTGGGCTTGCAAAGACGGTTGATTCCCAAATGTATAACGAATACCGGCGTGGAAACCGTACGCATCTAATTTGGGCCCGCGTTCCCAACTGCCTAATAAATACCAGTACCAATTACGGCCCAGTTGCATATTGAGCCCCAAATCCGCCTCAAATGTACCGCCTTTGGCAGAAGAAACTTCGGTTACGCCGTTATACGTTACATGGTCGCGGCCTTTCCATTCATACCCGTAACCAAGTTCAGCAAACGGTTCCAAGAATAATTCGTCCAACCAATAGGTTTTATACCCCACTTGCACCGCAAGTTTGCCGCTTAAATAGGAAGTATCTTTGTAGGATAAATCCCCTACTCCGTTTTTGACATCAGTTGACGACGCAAAGGCATACATATAGGACAATTCTAACTTAGGTGTAAGGGTAACCCAAGCGTCTTGCTCCACGGGGATTAAGAATCCTTTTCCCCCTTCTAAACTGGTAGCCAACACATTACGTTTGGGCTTATATTCTAAAACTTGACCAGGCTTATATTGTTTCATGTGAAGTGTAGACCAGAAATCACGCACGGTCCAATCCAAAAACCAGCGGTCTGCATTTATCAGCGTAGCATATAATCCCACACTAGGGGCGTAACCATCCCCTTTGCTATAACTATTGTTTTGGCGGCTGGTACTGACGGAATTTACATCCATATATCCGCCCATAATCCCCACATACAGGCGCGTGGGCGCATCCGGCAGTAACAACCAATCATACCCGGCCTCTAACCCGGCTAAGTCCGCGTCCGTTTTAGTCAATTCCTTTACGGTCATATCTTTTAAATAACCGCGGGCCCATACACCGTGTTTCTTAAATAGGTTGTCCATATCCTGCAAATCCCCTAGCCGCTTTTGCAAGGAATTCATCCCCGCACGTGCTAGTTGCGCATTGACCGCCGGGATATTTAACATAGTTTTTTCCGTTCCGTCCGCACTATAGGCCGAAACCGCACCACAACATAAGCATACACTCCCCACCAGCGCCATTGCTCCCGCTTTTCTTCCTTCAGCATACATACGGGATAACCCGTTTAGCCCCGCCATAAAAGAAATACTTTTTAAGTTATGCAAAACCGCATATATAAACCGCAATAGCTGGACATTTACATAAATGCGAAGGAATATATCATCCTGTTTAAACATACATTTCTCCTATCGGATTTTTTCAATACAGACTATGGTTACAAGCCCAATAGCTAGCTTACGATGACATAAGCCAAACAGATTTGTAAAGGAAATATCCAATCCTCTTTTTTATCATATCAAAAACCCAAAATGTATTGCAAGGTAAATCATATAAAAATTCACCCAAAATACTTGACAAGTGATTTTAAATTTAATAGAACAAAATATAGAACAAAGAAAAAAGTTATATAAAGGAGCATTTTTATGAAAGCCCTTCATCCCAAACAAACCGAACTGCTGGAAATTTTAAGAACAAATATTTCGGACCCGCTTACCATGGAAGAATTGGCTGAGCGTTTGAACGTAAGCAGCAAAAGTGTGGTCTTTCATCACATTACGCAACTGGAAAAGAAAGGGTATCTTAAACGTAACCCGGCTAACCCGCGGGATTATATTGTGCTTAAAGACCCGGAACGAAACGTAATTTATTTAAATATGTACGGTATGGCCAAATGCGGCCCCGAAGGAACCATTTTAGACGGTACTCCCACCCGTGTAGTACCGGTAGACCCAAGTATGATTTATTTTCCGGCCAGCAAAGGATTTATGGTAGAAGCCATTGGAGATTCCATGCAAACCATGATTGCCCCGCACGACTGGCTGATTGTAGAACAAAGCCGTACGCCAAAAAATAAAGATATTGTCGTTTGTGTAAACAATGGAGAAGTAATGGTGAAACGGTTTACAAAATACGGAGAGGATGTTATTTTACAATCTGAAAACCCGCGCTATATTCCTATTGTAGCAGACCAAACGTCTTTTCACGTAGAAGGCATCGTGCGTAGTATTATTAAGCGCAACGTAAGTTGTTAAATTTATAGTATACGAAGGAAACCCGCGGAACAAATTTTCCTGCTGCCTGGGAAGAGCCGAAACTTCTTGGGCGATTGGTTGTAACCTCAAAACCGGGGCACGCTTGAAACGTACCCCGGTCTATCACAACATCAATACAACTCAGTACAAATTCCAATTTGGGTCGTTCGTACCACCACATACATTGTCACAACCGCCGTGTCCATTATCCTCATAACATGGACCCTGACTTGCACAAGTTCCGCCTAATTCATTGGCCTTGTTTCCACCCCCTCCGCCATTATTACCCGGGTCTTGTTCTTCCTCAAACTCGTCTTCTTCCCAACCGTCATTACCTTGGCGCACCGAAGCACATAGTTTAAGCCCCGTTTCGCTGTCATTACAATACTTGGTAATATTGCCGGTTTCATCAATGATAAATGTTAACATCTGCCCATCGGCCGGACCTCCCTTCCGGGTAGCCTGTGCCCGGGAACCCTCGTCTTTTAGCGTAATCACATAACTAGGTGTATCAAACGTATCTACCGTAGTTCCATTCCCCAAATTGGGCATTGAGATAAGAAGCTCTTTAAAATCCGGGCCGAAATATCCATGCTCTACATAATGGAGATGTTCTGCTTCCATAATATTCTCCAAGGCAGTTACCGCTTCAGCCAAACGAGATTTTTCAACCGCTTTTTGATATTGCGGCAACGCCACCGCCGCCAAAATACCAATAACAAGTACTACTACTAATAGTTCAATTAACGTAAAACCTTTTTTCATAATATAACCTCCTAAAAAATACTCCTTATAATAAGTATAGTCCCTAAAGAGATAAAAACAAGGGCTATCTCTCCCAATAGGTCTCCCCTAAATATTCAGGAATTATTGAACGATAAGTACTGAACGGCCGTCTTTCTGCGCTGCATACGGATCTACCGTATTTTTGCCGTCCACAATATAGAGGAATTTATACGTTCCCGGAGCAATGGAAAGAGTAGTTTCCCAATAATCCCCCTCTTTTTTAAGAGCTTGCGGTTTGCGGTTCGTAAACCCACTCACAATAGATACTCTTTCTGCCGGTTCAAACCAACGGAAGGTTACCCGGCGGTATTTGCTGCCGTTTACCGGTACCACGATAATGCTTTGTTTTTGTTCCGGTTGGGCCGGTTGCACTACAGGAGTTGTTTCCACCGGAGCTGGGACCACTTGGGTAACTGCAGCTTTTACCGGAACTACGTCTTTGTCCGCAACCATTTGTTTTTCTTCCGGTTGAGGAACAAACTCTTGGGCTGCGGGTTGCACAACCACAGTTTCCGTTTCAGCCACGGTTACTTTTTCTAAAGCAGGCACTTCTTCCGTCTGCGTTTTTACAGAAACGGACGGGGCAGGAGCCGCACTAAACACACGGGATGAAAAATGATTATACAACAAAAAACCAAGTACGCACAGGACAATCACATCCAGTACGATTAAAAACAGCCACATATCTTTATTGGGAGCAGCGGGGGTTTCAAATTCGGATGTTTCGTTTTCCATACAAACTCCTACTAAAAAGCGGGCGAAGGGAATCGAACCCTCGTCTAAAGCTTGGGAAGCTTCCATTCTACCATTGAACCACGCCCGCATTACTTGTTGACGGTTTATTATATCAAAATTTTACCTAACATACAATTTATTTCTAAGTAGGCCCTTAGACCCCCCCCTTTCCTAGGACTAAAAATCCCTGGTTTTAAAATTATTTTCCGTTATACTAACATTAAGAACTTTTATAAGAATAAGGAGACGCTATATGAAAAAAATGCTATTGTTAGTAATTGCTTGTTGTTTATTGGTTACGGGAATGCCTCTTTTGGCAGCTACCCAAAAAAAGAAACCGGAACCTGCGCCCGCGTTATCTATTACCCGTAGTACCCAGGATCCCACGTTACTTACTTTGTTAAATAACGAATATCTGCTGTTTAAAAGTGCCCCGGAAGAATTTGGGAATTATCAAGGGTGGCTGAATGTATATACGTTAAACGGAGAACAATCAGACGAACAAATGATTAGTATTGCCAAGATAGCTAATGCGCTTACCAAAGACATGCTTGCTGATGAAGATACTGATGATTACATTACATTTGATACACGTAACCCGAACGATATATTAGTCTCTACCACAGAGAAAAATGATGAGGGCCAACATACATATATAGTAAGCCGCCTAGTTCAGGTACAAAATGATGTATTTTTACTCATGGTTTTTATGCCTGAAGAAAAAGCCAATACACCGCAGGTCCAAAAAACTTTCTTCCACGCAGTACGCAATACACCGCTTAGTGTAATTACCGAACACTTTGTAGAAACCGCTTGCCGGTTTGGTAGTGATTGCCGGATAAATTAAAATTTAAAGAAATGTGCCGGTTACTTAGTAAGAGCCGGCACATTCAAAGTTTGGATAAAAGCCAACGCATCTTGGCGCGTTTTGATTTTGCCTTCTACTTGTGCCTCGGCTACGGCTTCCAATACAGCCCCTACCACAGGCCCCGGTTTGAGATGCAACCGTTGCATCACATCCAGCCCAGAAATAATTTGCACAGGTTTTACGGTAGCCGGCTTATCAAAATACTGACCCAACATAAAATGCAACAGTTGCAAATGACGTAAAGTTTTACCCAAATTACCAAACCGTTCGGCTTGGGCAATCGTCATCATACGCTGCCCGCTTTTGGGTAAAATGCGTTTTAATTGGTCATCGGTTACGTAACTGGTGTAGTCAGTCCAGCATAATAATAAAAGCGGAATAGCAGCAGCCCCCAAATCCCGGTAGAAATGATAGATACCGCGGTCCGTAATGGCGTTACTGGCCAAATTGGACGGGCGCAAATGTTCCGCAATCATAACATACATCAAGCGGATATCCGCACGGCTATAATGCAAATGTTCTAATATTTTAGCCGCCATTTTAGCCCCTACCTGTTCGTGATAAAAAAAGCGGAGACGGCCTTTTTTTTCTTTAGCCGTAGCAGGTTTAGCAATATCATGGAGAAGTGCCGTCATTTTATAAAGCGGTTTATTGTGCGTGAACTGACGTAATTTGTCCGCATAAGGTGGAAAAGCTTTTTCCAAATGTTCCAACAAATAATCCATTCGTTTGCATACTAACAAGGTATGTTTGAACACTCCGCCCGGCCCGTAGTAAATTTCAGCGCAACCGCGTTGGTCTTCTAACCGCGGAAATAACGCCGTTAACAACCCGCATCCGTCCATTTGCTGCAGAAAATCATACGTTACATTCGGCACGGCAAACAATCGGTCCAATTCTTCGTGCACGCGCTCTCCGGCAGCCTGGGAAATAAGCCGGCAATGCTGCTTGATTTGATCAAGCGTAGCCGGATCAATCGTAAATTTAAGTTCCGCCGCACACCGAAAAGCCCGCAACATCCGCAACGGGTCATCTATAAATTGGCCGGGACCGTTCACACGGATTACTTTGGCTTTTAAATCAGACAGGCCATTCATTTCGTCTACAATTTTAGCGCGGCGCAACCGTTTTAATGTAATCTGTGCTGTATCATGTGCGCGCGGCGTAACCGTTAACTGGGGTTGTGCAGACACCGGATAGGCCAACGAATTAAACGTAAAATCCCGGCGGCGCAAATCGGCTGCCAGGTCCGGCCCTTGATAAGCTGTCAAATCAATTTGGATATTATCTTCACGGGTAACTAGCCGCCACACATTGAGTTCTGCGTCCATTTCAAAAGAAGCGGCATGCAAATTTTTCGCTAATGTACGGACGGCCATACGCAGGTCCGCTACTGGCAACGCAATATCAATATCCCCTGACGGGCGTTTCAGTAAACTGTTGCGTACAATTCCCCCCACATAATACCCGTTTGGAACAGCCCGCGCTAATATTTCCGCCAAGTTCTGCACGTTAATCCTCAACTGCCACAGCCGCACCCGCAGCTACGGCTTTTTTAAGTTTTTCTACGGCATCTTTACGTAGTTCGCGCTTGAGTACTTTGCGAAGTGCGTTTTTCGGAAGTGCTTCCACAAATTCAAAATCACGCGGGCGTTTGTAGTTGTCTAAATTATTCTTGAGAAATTTGCGGAACTCTACCGGGGATAATTCCGCCCCTTCCTTTTTAACCGCATAAAGTTTAATAAATTCCCCGCCGCGGCCGTCCGGTACACCAATAATGGCACATTCTTCTATGGCCGGATGTTCGCAAATAATGGCCTCTACCTGGGCAGAAAATACTTTAAGGCCTTTAATAATAATCATGTCTTTTTTGCGGTCTTTAATGAAAATAAAACCGTCGTCATCTACTTCTACAATGTCCCCAGTTTTAAACCAGCCATCTTCGGTAAATGCGTCTTTCGTAGCTTTTTCGTTTCCCCAATATCCTTTAAAAAGATTGGGCCCTTTCACACACAGTTCCCCTTCATGATTACGGGGAACTTCGTTGCCATTATCGTCCACTACAAGGGTACTAACTGCCGGAATGGCAGGGCCTACGGATTTAATTTTTTGGAGTTCTTCCGTATTTACACTAACAACCGGGCTTGTTTCGGTCAAGCCATATCCTTCTAAGATCGGTACGCCGATTTTTTCTTCAAAACGGTCTTTAATTTCCTGGGTTAAAGGGGCTGCGCCAGACACCCCAAAACGCACATTCTTAAACGGCCAAAAGCGCAAATACAACCGCTTTAAACCTTTGGCTTCTTTAGAAAGCACAGCATAAATTTGCGGCACGGCTAAAATAAGCGTTACGTTTTCGGTCCCCATGGCCCCCAGCCATTTACTAGCCGGCATAACGTTAGCGACGATGACTACTTTCAAATTCAAATATAACGGAATAACTACACACGTTGTCCAGGCAAATGAGTGAAACATCGGCAACAAACACAAAAATACGTCATCATCCGTAATTTTAAAAATCTGTGCACATGAAATTACATTGGCAGCCAGGTTCCCATGCGTAATCATCGCGCCTTTTGGAAGCCCGGTCGTCCCGGACGTATATAAGATAAACGCCAAATCATCCAGCGTGGCCTGGGCAGAGGCAGTTTCATCATGATAGGTAGATTTTTCAATTTCTTTCCAGAAAAATTGGATTTTATCACACCCTTCGCAAGAAGAAGGAATTTCATCGGTAGTAAATAATGTTTGTACGGTAGGCGTATTAGGCAGGCATTTCACATAATGACGTAAAAATTCCGCCTGTGTAACCACGGCTTTGGCACCTGCATTATTTAGAATGTATTCAATTTCTTCAGGCTTGGTTACCATAAAGTTAAGCGGAATGGCTACCGCCCCTAACTTATATAGCCCGTAGTTGGCTACTATGGTATCAATCGAATTGCGATGCGCTACTGCGACACGGTCCCCCTTGCGGATCCCGTGTTCAAAAAACATATCGGCAGCGCGATCTACCTGCATTAAGAGTTCATGATAAGAAATTTTCTTTTCGGTGCCGGCTTCTGTAAGTGCAATTTTATTCGGATAGCGAAACGCACTATCTGCAAGCGAAGTATATAAATCTTTACGGCGAATCATAAGCACCTCTCAATGTGAGTATAATTATATTGTAGCATTATCCTTGCCGCGGGTCCAAAATATCCCGGAACGCATCCCCCAGTAAATTCCACCCTAGCACAAATAAAAAGATGGCTCCCCCCGGCACAGCTACCGTATACCAATACGCCAGCGGATGCCCCGGCGTGCCCAGTACCCAATTACGTGCTAAGGCTATCAGTTGCCCCCAATCGGCCGTGCCTGGCTGTGCCCCTAACCCCAAAAAGGATAAAGAAGCAGCCGTCAGCACCATATACCCAATATCTAAACTGGCTACTACGACGGAAGGATAAATAGAATTAGGAATAAGATGCCGGAAAAAAATCCGTCCTCCACTCGCCCCTAAGGTACGCGCCGCTGTTACAAAATTGCGCTGTTTGACAGCTAAAATATCCCCACGTACTAAGCGGGCATAACTCGGCCATGCGACTACCGTCAAAGCCAGCATCATATTTTTCAAATCCGGCCCTAACATGGCTGCAATCACCATGGCAAGCACCAGGGAAGGCACCGCAAAAACCACATCCGTTAGACGCATCAATATTTCGTCCACTTTACCCCCACAATAGGCTGCCACTCCACCCACCAATAACCCAATCAAAAATGCTAGAGCTGTTACCGTAAGCCCTACTTTAAAGGCTAGGCGCGCTCCCCATACAACGCCGTAGTACAAATCATATTGTTGCTCCGTAGTACCGAACCAATGCTGCGCCGAAGGCGGCTGCGGAGCAATTTGATAACTTTCTTGCGGCATTTGATAGGGGTTATTCGGATTGTGTACCGGAGCTAACACCGGGGCCAATAATGCCGTCAGCGCAAACAACGCTACCAATACCAGCCCGGCTAACGAAGTTTTATTTTGAATCACTCGTTTCCATAAGGTTCGCTTCATACGTTACTCCAACCGGATCCGCGGATCTGCCGCGGTATATAAAAGGTCCGTCGCTAAATTACCCAGTACAAAGAGTACCGCCACTAATAATGAAAACCCCAAAATGCCGGCAATATCTAGTTGCTGGGCCGCCAGTACCCCAAACCGCCCGATACCGGGATAATCAAAAATTGTTTCTACAATGACCGTTCCGCCCAGCAAGCGAATAAACTGAATAGCGGCTAAAGTAATTACAGGGATCATGGCGTTTTTACCTGCGTGCTTATAGACCACCTGATATTCTGCCAAGCCTTTGGCACGCGCCGTGCGGACATAATCTTTATTTAATTCTTCTAACATAGACGAACGCATGACCCGCACCATTAAAGCAAATGAACCGATACAAAGCGTCATAGCGGGCAGCACTAAATGAGAAAGCACATCTAAAAATACACGTCCATTTCCATTTAATAAACTATCCAGCAGCAAAAACCCGGTATACGTTTTAAAGGAAGGACCGTGGATGATAAAATCCGTCTGTACAGAATACCCCCCCGGGGCAAACCAACCAAGCTGCCCGTAAAAAATCATGAGGAGTACTAGCCCCAGGACAAAAATCGGCAATGAAAACCCTCCCACGGAAATAAACCGTGCAAGAACGTCCGGCCATTTGTCTTTATAAAATGCAGACAATGCCCCCAACCAAACGCCAAAGACAATTACAAAAATCATGGTAACTAAAGCCAGCTGAATCGTGGCGGGAAGATATTCTTTAAGTGCCTTTGCCACAGGCATATTAGCACTAGGGCTGTAACCCAAGTCCCCGTGCGCTACATTCAACAACCAACGACCATATTGCTTAAATACATTATCGCGAAGCCCGTGTTGGCGGATGACTTCTTCCAAGGCCCCCATTTGGCGCGGGTCTTTTACATACAGAGAAGCGCGCATTTCGGGGCTTAAACGCTGGGTAAGTAAAAATAATGCAAACGTAACCCCTAATACTACAAGCGGTAACAAACAAAGCCGGCGCACGAGATAACGCATCATAATTGCCCCCCTTTCACGCTAGGCACAGCCGCCAGCAATTTTTGGGTATAGGGCTGCTGCGGATGAGTAAATAATTTGTCCGCCGGAGCATGCTCCACAATTTTTCCTTGGTGCATGACCGCAATTTCATCACACAAAAAACGCGCGACGGCAAAATCATGCGTAACGAACAACATAGATAATTGGCGTTTTTGTTGAATCTCTTTTAACAGGTTTAAAATTTGGGCTTGCACAGAAACATCCAAGGCGGAAACAGGCTCATCTGCAATTAAAATATCGGGCTTCAAAGCCAAAGCACGCGCGATGGCAATACGTTGGCGTTGCCCGCCGGAAAATGCATGCGGGTACCGGTCCAAAAATACAGGGTCTAACTGGACGGAAGATAACAATTCCCGCAAATAAGTTTCGCGGGAGGATTTCCCCCGGTACAGGCCGTGAATGTCTAAGGGTTCGCTTAGTAATTGGCGTACGGTAAAACGAGGGTCCAAACTGGCATACGGATCCTGATACACAACTTGCATTTGGCGGCGCAACGCGCGCCATTGTTTAGTAGAAAATACAGCGGTATCTTGCCCGTTAATTTGCACCAGGCCGGACGTGGCAGGTTCAATCCCTAAAATCACTTTGCATAAAGTACTTTTACCACAGCCCGACTCTCCGACCAACCCCAAAACTTTGCCTTTTTGTAACGTTAAATCAATGCCGGTTAGCACAGTTTTCTCTACCCGTTTTCCCCAAAAAGGTTTACGGACATAAATTTTGCAAAGTTGTTGGATAACAAGTGGAGCCGTCATTTTCCCTCCTGCAAGAAACAACGCACGTAACGGCCTTCTTTTTTAACGAATGCGGGGCAAGCGGTGCGGCATTTTTCCAGCACGTGCGGGCAGCGCGGCGCAAACGGACAACCGGGCAATTCTTCGCCGGGGAGCGGCGGGTTACCGGCAATCGCGGGCAGCCGGTCCGGTTTTGTATGAATACTGGCCAAGGAACCTAACAACCCTTGTGTATACGGATGAAGCGGATTCTTAAAAAGGGATTTTGCCGGGGCATACTCCATACATTGTCCGGCATACAACACAAGCACTTCATCAGCAATCTGGGCGGCCACGGCCAAATTGTGCGTAATAAAAATAACGCTCATCCCGTTTTGCTGCTGCAAGGTTTTTAAGAGTTTTAAAATTTGCGCCTGCACGGTAACATCCAGGGCGGTAGTCGGCTCGTCCGCAATTAAAATATCCGGGTTCAGCAAAAGAGCCATGGCAATCATCACGCGCTGGCACATCCCGCCCGAAAATTGGAACGGATATTCATCCAAGCGTTTTTCCGCATCGGCAATTCCCACTTGCGTAAGTAACTTAGCGGCTTTTTGACGCGCTATGGACTTGGAAATTTTTTGGTGGGCCTGCAAGGTTTCGGTCAGTTGCTCGCCAATAGTTAATACCGGGTTCAAACTGGAGGACGGGTCCTGAAAAATCATGGCAATTTTTTTACCACGGATTTGACGCAAGGCAGCCGGTTTTAACGTAAGTAAATTCTTCCCGTTATATCCGATTTTGCCGCCGTCCACATGGCCCCCCGGCGGCAGCAGGTTTAATATAGAAAGGGCTTGCACGGTTTTACCGCTGCCCGACTCGCCTACCACGGCTAGCACTTTTCCCTTTTCCAAGGTGTAGGAAAGACCGCGCACCACCGGTGTTTTTTGCCCGCCGCTCACAAAACTTAGGTGTAAATTGTCTACCTGCAAAATCGGTTCTGCCATGGGTATATTATAGCAATTTCGCCCACTACATAAACCGCCCGCCGGGGTTTTGTATTATTGAATGTAATAGGCATTCTGGGTTCCCGCGGAGCTTTCCGTATCGCTTTCTGAGTGCCCAGCCAATGCTTGGCACACTTTATTGGAAATGGTATCTTCTTTATCGGCCCAACATAATATGTGGTTTAAGTGAAAATATTTTTCCAATGTCAATTTGCCAATGCATTTGATAGAAGATACAGTTTCGTTCCCATACCAATATTGACATTTAAAATCGTTATATTGCAAATAAGGTTGTTTAGAGTTGCTGTTGATATATCCTGTTTTCGTAAATCCTCCGGGCATTTCAATGTCTAAGGCTGTAAAATCATTTGCATAATTTCCATTTGCCAAATAATAAATATGCTCCGCTTGGTCAACGGCTTTTACCAAAGTTAATAACTGCATGGTACGTGCTTTTGCTACAGCGAATTGGTATTGCGGCAACGCCACGGCTGCCAAAATACCGATTATTAACACAACTACTAACAACTCTATGAGGGTAAACCCCCGTTTGTTATGTTTCATAAACACCTCTTTTTACATGAATTTCAATTTTCCTGTTTATGAAACCAATAAAAACGGCCCCTATAGCCAGGACTATTGCGAGACCTTAACTAAAATAGCCGTAATTTGCCGTTACATGGAAACGGCAAACATTCAGCACATCAACTGCAAAGGATCAGTTTGCAAAGGACGTGCTTATATGGGCTATTTTTGGATCGCAATAGTACTTTCGGTTCCCCAAAAGTTCTCCGTATGCTGCATACGGTTCCAAAAACAAAGAAAAATTGTACTTATAGTATAGTAAAAGTTCTCCCAAAATAACAACTCGTCTTAGTAAAGACGTATAAAATAGTATAATATACATACCCCTCAAATTTACTGACTTGGAGTATTTCTATGATTAAACAAGGCAAATGCTATTTTACTTCTGAATCTGTTTCAGCCGGACACCCGGATAAAGTGTGCGACCAAATTTCAGACGCTATTTTAGATGAAATTTTAAAAAAAGATAAAACCGCCCGTGTAGCGTGTGAGACATACATTACGCGTGGGCTTGTTATTGTCGGCGGGGAAATTACCACCCGTACGTGGGTAGACGTAGAGCAAATTGCCCGCCAAGTCATTAAGGACATTGGTTACGACGAAGCCAAATGGGGATTCAACTATCAAACGTGTGCGGTAGTGAATGTTATCGGCAAACAATCGCCGGACATTAGCCAAGGCGTAGACGTCGGCGGTGCGGGCGACCAAGGGCTTATGGTAGGTTATGCGGTCAATGAAACGCCGGAATATATGCCGCTATCACTCGTTTTATCCCACCAAATTTTAAAGAAATTAGACACCATTCGCCGTTCTAAAAAACTGCCGTATTTAGGGCCGGATGCCAAATCCCAGGTAACCGTGGAATACAAGGACGGCAAACCTGTGCGTGTGGACACCGTGGTGCTTTCCACGCAACATACCGAAGATATTTTGGATAAAACCGGCGAAAAAATTACCGAGAAATCCAAAAAAGAACTGATTAACGCGGCTATTGTGCCTGTTGTGGGTAAGTGGATGGATAAAGATACCAAGATTTACATTAACCCCACGGGCAAATTTGTCATCGGCGGGCCACAGTCCGATACCGGGCTTACCGGGCGCAAAATTATTGTAGATACCTCCGGCGGCCGCTGCCCGCACGGCGGGGGGGCGTTCTCTGGCAAGGACCCAACCAAGGTAGACCGCTCGGCTGCCTATATGGCGCGTTATATTGCTAAAAATATCGTGGCTGCCAAACTGGCGCATGAATGTACGGTACAACTAGCATATGCTATTGGCAAAGACGAACCCGTCGGTTTTTACGTAGATACAGACGGAACAGGAGTTCTTCCCGATGAGAAATTAGCGCAACTGGCTCGTAAAATTTTCCCGCTTACGCCGCGCGGTATTATAGAGCACTTTAAACTTAGAAACCCGATTTATGCTCAAACGGCCTCGTTTGGGCACTTTGGCCGCAAGGAATTTCCGTGGGAGCAGACCGACAAAGTAGCTGCATTGCAAGCAGCGGTAAAGGCAGCCAAATGAAAAAAGTCTGCTTGGTTTTAACAAATGGTTTTGAAGAAGTAGAAGCCGTGGGTACGTTTGCTATTTTGCGCCGCGCGGGGCTAACGGTGGATATTTTTTCACTTACGGGAATAAATGCTACGGGACGATTTGGCCTAACGTGCACGTCTTTAAAACCGTTTTCGCAGCTAAACGGAGCGGAGTATGAGGCCTTGGTACTGCCCGGCGGGCCGCAATATGCGGAGCTGGAAAAAAGTACCGGCGTGCAAGCCCTACTCAAAGAGTTTATGGACGCAGACAAGGTAGTGGCCGCGATATGTGCTAGCCCCACCATTTTGGGACGTGCCGGCTATTTAAAAGGCAAAACGTATACGTGTTTTACATCTATGAATGACGACTTTGGCGGTCATTTTACGGGTCAATACGTAGCCGTGGACGGCAATATCATTACGGGTCAGTCAGCTGCCGCCAGTATAGACTTCGGTTTTGCTATTGTAGAAAAACTCCTCGGTAAAGAAAAAGCCGACCAAGTCAAACAAAGCATTTATTATAAGAAGTAACCATCTCCCGCTTTTTGCGCCGGATTTTCTTAACACCGTAATCAGGGTCGGTAAAACCGGTTTTGATGTTGTGTTCTTTGCGTCAAATTTAGGGTCAATTGGATTGTGCTGTTTTGAGTGCAGAAGTGTCTTGCGTGGACGGTTGTGTTTTCGGGGCAGAAGCGGCCACAGCAAGTGGTAATAAGTCTTTTCCATACGCAAAGTCAAATACCACGCCTGCCAAAAATTTGAGTTGGTTGTAAAAATCTGCTTCGCTAATAAACTCATCAGCGGTATGTGCGGTATTAGTTTCCAGCGGGTTCATATCGGGCCCTAGCCCGTATGTAATGACACCGAGTTTCCGCAACAGTTCACTTTCGCTAGAGGCCGGGCTCAAACCTGGTACGGTAATGGCGCCGGGGAGTAATTTGTCTGCCGTTTTTTGGATAGAGGCAAATAGTGGGTCTGTGCCGTCTTGCGGGGCGGGGGCGGGCGTTTGCGGGCGTTCTACCATTTCCAGTACGATATTTTCATCGGCATCAAATAATTGCTGCAGCGAAGTAAAAAATTCATCCGGGTCTGTGCCGGGCAGTAACCGCACATTGATGATTGCACTGGCCGAAGCACTGATACTCCCAGTGTCTGCCGGGGAAGAAACCTGCGTGGGGTTTAGCGTGTCTTTTAACTGAGTTTTAAAGAAGGGGTCCTGCGCCATTAGTTCGGCAGCATTTTGGCGATTTTGGGCGTGTTCGTCATGCAAGAGCATATTGATCGTAGTTTTTCCGTCCTCATCTTGCAAGGGTAAAATGGCGTTTAGCAGGGTACGCGCCGGAGCTGTTACGCGCGCGGGCGTATTAAAATTTTCCAGTTTAGCCAAAGCTTGTGATAAATGATAAACGGCGTTATTTTCGGTAGGGATGGCAGAATGTCCTTCGGTGCCTAGGGCCGTAATTTTAATATCCATATATTGTTTGGTGGCGGCTTCGGCAAATACAATATCGGCTCCCTCCTTATCTTTAATAATCCCGCCGCCTTCATTTAAAGCAAATCCGGGGTTTATTTGAGCCCAATGATTTTTGCCCAACCAGCGTAACCCCGTATCACTACCGGATTCTTCGCCGGAAGTAGCTAAGAAAATAATATCCCGCACAGGCCGTTGCGGTTGGTCAGCCAGCCACGTAAACAACGCAGTATATGCGGCGGTATAATTTTTGGCATCCGTGGCACCCAGGCCATAGATTTTGCCGTCTTTTTCAGTAGCTTGGAACGGGGGAATCGTCCACCCTTCCTGCACAGGCGTAGTGTCTAAATGGGAAATTAACAGAAGGGGCTTTTGCGTTGGGTCTGTCCCTTTGATACGCGCTAGTAAATTAGCCCGTCCCGGTGCGGGAATAAAAATATCCCAGTCAATATGATGTTTATTAAATTGTTTATACAAATAACGCGCCGCGGCAATTTCATCGGGGTTAGACAGCGAGGTATCTATTTTTAACAGACGTGTCAGGTGTTTTTTAGCCTCTTGTTGCAAGGGTTGCCACGGATCTTTTTCCTGGGCATATAATAAGGCAGGAAACACACTTATTAAAAAGAAAATGAGAACCTTTTTCATAATTAAAACGCAAGTTTTCTCCCGGGCATTACGCCGTGTTTGGCGGCGGTTCCGGCGGCCAGTTCTAGTACGTATTGCCCATACCCGGGGGCTGTGGCTACTTGGTCGTCGGGAGTGGAAAGGGTAGAATGAGGGACGTTATCCGCTACATGGGTAACGGTTTTGTCTGTCGCCATAAAAATAATATCTAAATCAATGAGGGTGTTTTTCATCCAAAACAGTTGTTCGCCTTCCCGGTCAAATGTAAAAATCATTCCTTTATTTTCGGGTAATTGGGTTACATGCATTAGTCCGCGTTCTTGTTTTTCGGGCGTATCGGCCACCCATGCGTCCACTACAAATCCGTCCGGCAACGTAACGGGGATTTCGGGGTAATATTTACACGCGCTTAGCATACAAGCCGCTGCCAAAATAACGAGGACTTTTTTCATAGTTACAGTATAGCAAATCCGGGTGGAGTTTGTTATAATGTACGTACAATTTTATCTGTTTTTGGAACCGTATAGTAGGTATACGGAGTAGCGGTTTAGTTTACTCACACGCCAAAGACATCCGATTGAGGCATAAAATAAACGGACTAATTACCCGGTTATTTTGTGCCGAGTGTTTATCATTTTAGTGGTAGGCCGCGGTTGTTATGTAGTGGGACTGTGTGGGTACTCAATTCATGATGACCGTTTTTATTGGTTTCATAAACAGGAAAATTGAAATTCACGTACAAAGAGGTGTTTATGAAACGTAGCAAACGGGGGTTTACCCTCATAGAGTTGTTAGTAGTTGTGTTAATAATCGGTATTTTGGCAGCGGTAGCGTTGCCGCAATACCAAAAAGCGGTAGCCAAAAGCCGTGTGGTAGAGGCATTAACTTTATTAAATGCCGTTTCCCACGCGCAAGAGGTCTACTATTTGGCAAATGGACAATATGCCACCTCCCTAAATCAATTAGATATTGAAGTCCCTAGAGATACAAAAGATTGGAAGGTTGGCGTAATGGATAACGTGAGCTATGAAGACGTAGGTCCTCAGATATACCCCCAGAATGAGGAAAATCCTTGGACACTCCTATGGTTTCAGTATCACGTTAAAACCAAAAAAACTGTATGCGTTTGTGATCCGGGTAGTGAGGCCTGCCAGGTATGTGCGTCCTTCCCTACCACTCAAGCAGCGTGTGTGGGACTAGTGGAAGAAGACGGCATGGAATGTTATTATTTTAACTAACGTCCGGTTGCATTACAGGCCGGGTATAAACCCGGCCTGTATAGTATTTAACAAGACAGTATATTCTTTAAAACCGCACCGATAAAGATGCTTCGGCTCCTAAGCCGTAATGCGCATAGTTGGCCGCTAAACTTAAATCCAAATACGACGGTAGTTTAAAGTTCATCCCCACCGTACCGCGGGCGGTGGCAGCATATTCGTTGTCCCCGGCTAAGGCCGTGGCAGCTACCGAATTAATATGAAGCGTAGTATAATCTACCCCGCCGCCAATGTATGGCACAAAGTATTTAATTTTCATGGAAAGCACCAAACTGGCATTATAGTGAGAAGCGGAAAAATCACGTGCACTCGCGCTATGGGCCGCCACTACAAGCATGGGCTGCAAAGAACCTAACATTTCGTTGGGTTGCGTAATCCCCCAGCGAAGCCCGCCCCCGGCAATCGTCATACCTTGAAAACTACTTGCGCGGATAAACCCATCAATACGAAAAGGCAACCCAATATCCGCTTGCAACCACGGATAAAATACGGTGCCGACTTCGTCCCGGTCCCCCAAGGCGGTTTTTTGTTTATCGGCGTGCGTTTCGCCGTTGGCTTCACTCATTTTAAAAATCATGCTACCGCGCGGACCGATTTGAAAACCACCCCACCCCAGTACACGCCCCGTAGTATATGTACCCGAACCGATAAGGCCGCCTAAGTCTTTGGTAAACGGACGGACGTTTTTTTCAGTTACGTGGGTTCCAAAGTCATCCCATATATTGCGGGCTTGAGCCCCTGAAATACAAGCCAATAAAAACACAAAAAACACAGTCAATTTCTTCATAGTTATTTCCTTCTTACTTAAAAATAAGTTGATCCCCAATACGCACCCGCCTTTGTAAACTGCCGCCAGGCAGTTCCAGCGTACGGCGGGCACGGGCATAAAACTTACTCATACGCCAGGGTTTTAAATTTTCTAGTACCGCTATGACGTGATTTTCTTTATCCAAAAAAATTACGTCTATGGCAAAACGCATAAAACACGTATGGATTTGCGGGCACGGGTCCAACAAAAGGGCCGTTTGCGGTGGCAATCTACGACGAAACATCAGCCCCTGTAACCGGCTTAAAAATGTGTCTGCACATTCAACGTGTTGGGCAATTAACTGCCCGGTTTGAAGCATACATTTCATGTACTTTCCTGCACGGCTTGTAATACCAAACGACGCGTTTGGGCTTCTAATGCGCGGTCCAAAAATACAAAATCGGTTGGGGATTTAACGGAATAAGTTTCCCCTTGCTTAAATACTAACAATGTTACTAACCACGCTTGCTTAAAATCCACCGAAACCAGCCACATATTCTCCCGCGTTTTAGCAGGACGAACTTCCTGTACTGACGGGATAACCGTTTCAAGCCGTTGCATACACGGCTCCGTACAGGTTTGCACAAAATCAAACGTGTCTTTATTTAAAATACGGATGTTATAATACTTCTTACGTTCTGACGGTAATCTAATTTGTCCGTCCGCGCGTTTTACGTTTTTAATTGTAAAAGAACTTCCCACCGTTATATCTAACGCATACAAGGTGGGCGCAAAAAGGAGTAGTAAAAGCACCCACCTGATGCATTTCATAAAGTCAGGCAGCTACCCGTTCTACATAGTTACCCGTACGGGTATCCACTAAAACAGTATCGCCTTCGTTAATAAAGAGTGGCACTTTGATAACGGCCCCGGTTTCTAACGTGGCTTCTTTAGTCGTGTTGGCCACCGTATCCCCTTTCACACCGGGAACGGTAGATGCAATTTTAAGCGGTACTTTAATCGGCAACTCCACATTAAATAATTGTTCGTTAATGTAAATACCGGTGGCATCCATATTATCTTTTAAATATTTTGCTAAATCCCCTAACTTAGACGTAGGAACTTCAATTTGGTCGTACGTTTCTGTATTCATAAACGTAGCCATACCACCCGTAGTATATAAGTATTGAAAAGGGCGTTTTTCTACTTCCACTTCCGTAAATTTATCTTCAGGGCGGTAAGCCGTTTCAATCATGGCTCCCGTGTTGATATTGCGAAGTTTCACGCGTACAACAGCGCGGGCTTGGCTTTTGCGGTGGTGTTGAAATTCAATAATTTCCACCAGTTGTCCGTTTTCGTCTTGGAAGATAAGTCCTTCGCGAAATTCGGTTGTGCTTAACATATTTTTACCTCGTTTACTAGGCGGCGAACCGCCCGGAATTAGTGTTTCGTTAATTTTTTGCGACCCGTTTTGGTTACTAAGTAACTGTCTTCCAAACGGATACCCCAGCGCCCGTCAAAATAAATGCCGGGCTCTACGGTTACTACAAAATTTTCTTCTACTACGTCCGGCGCACCGGCACGTAAGATAGGCGAGTCATGCTCCTGCAAGCCAATGCCGTGCCCCGTAGTGTGGAAAAATTCTTTGCCATACCCAGCTTGTTCAATGACATTGCGGGCCGCTTTATCCAAATCTCCGGCCAAAACTCCGGCACGTAAAATTTTTACACTAGCAGCATGTGCCTGCGCTACAATGTTCCAAATTTTCGTATAAGCGGCCGGTTCTTTATCCCCGTGCCACCAACTGCGCGTCATATCCGATGTATACCCTTCATAAAAACAACCAAAATCCATAAGGACCGCTTCATTCTTTTTAAGTTTGCGTGTTTTAGACGGCGTATGATGTGCATCAGCCGTGTTTTCCCCAAAACAAACAATGTTAAATGGGATAGACTCAGCCCCGCGTTTTATCATAGCTAGCGCCATTAAAATGCGAACCTGTTCTTCCGTCATCCCGGTTTTGATTTGCGGTTTTACTTCGTCAAAAGCGGCTGCTGCAATTTGGCAAGCTTTTTTTAAATGGGCCAGTTCATCAGCATATTTTTGGCGGCGCATTTCCCCTACCAAACTAACCGTACGGACTAATTTGTGTTTAAGAAAAAGCTCCCCGGTTGTAAACCCTACTTGCGCCGGGTCAAACGCCACACGGGATAATTTTTTCTGCTCAATAAGTTTCAGGGCTCCGTCTACCATGCCACCAAACGGAACGTCTATAATACGCATAAATTTTGCAGCGGGAGCCATTTTAGCAACAATGAGTTTTTTGGTAACGCAATAGGCCTGCACCGGCGTAATGATAAATACCGCTTCTCCGTCTGACAAATCCACCCCGCTTACATAGCGTTGCTCTAAACTGGACAGTATAATATAACCACCTAACCCCGCTTGTTTGAGGGTATGACGTAAATCCTGCATGCGTTGTTTGGCTAAATTGGCAACCATATTATTTTCGCGTTAAAATTTTAGCACCGGCTTTCGTAATGGCTACGGTATCTTCCAGCCGCACGCCGTACTTACCCGGCAAATAAATGCCCGGCTCTACGGTAACGATATTCCCTTCTTTTAAGATGTAAGTAGACGTTTGGTTGTTGTATGGGTCTTCGTGAATTTCCAACCCAACGCCATGCCCGGTACCATGTGTAAAATAGACCCCATAACCCGCCTGGGTAATGAGATCCCGGCAAGTAGCATCTACCGCGCGGCAACCTACCCCGATTTTGGCAGCTTTAATACCTTGCTTGCGGGCATCATCGGTAATTTTCCAAATTTTTGTGTATTCAGCAGGGACATTGTTTCCGTGCCACCAACTACGCGTCATATCCGAGCAATAATTATCGTACACGCACCCAAAGTCTAACAAAATGGCATCGTTTGCTTTTAATTTACGCAAACCCGTTTCGTGGTGCGGATTGGCTGTATTTTCCCCAAACGCTACAATCGTAAAAAATGAGGTAGATTTGGCCCCGTTTTTACGCATAAAATATTCCATTTCTGCGGCCACTTCACACTCGGTCATCCCGGTTTTAATACGGGGTTTTATATATTCATACGTCAAATACGCCAACCGATTCGCTGCCCGTAATGCTTTTAAAGCCTGGGCATCTTTCGTTTCACGTAACATATTTATAAAACTGGGTACTTCTACCAAGCCATTTTTTCGGAATAACTGCCCGGAAAGATACGCTTCTTTGGCGGCATCAAACCCTACTTGATGAAGGCCTAATTTTTGAATATACGTTAAAATAGTTTCTGCGCGGTGGTTGTCTTCCCCCACTACTTGCATATACGGGGCAAATTGGCCAAATGGTTCGGCATATAGGCTACGTGTGAGTGCCACGATCTTTTTAAGACTGATTAAAAACACCGCCTCCCCTTGGTAAAAAAAGAAATCGGTTAGGTAAAGTTGGTCGGTATGGTCCGTCACTAACAAACCGTCTAAACCATACTTACGCATCTGTCGGCGTAAATTTACTAATTTTTCTTGCACACAATCTATTTTCTTCATAAAGTTATTGTACTATTTTTTGGCCGATTCTTACAATACGGGTGCGCGCGTACGGAAAATCTGTACGCAAGCCGGCCCAATTAAGTTATAATAGTAATATGAAAAATTTTACGCGTATTTTTTTATTATTGGGTTTATGTGTAACGGCTTCTATGCCGTGTAAGGCGGATATGTTTACCGCCAAAGACGGGGTATTTACCTTGGATATGCCCGCAGGCTGGACCCGCGTGGCAAACCCACCGCAAGATAGTGTACTTTCTGTACAAAAAGGAACTGCACGCATTGATATAAAAACCACAAATTGTGCTACTGAAAAATGTTTAGACCAGCAAATCAACCGGGACCTGGCCGAAATAAAAAACAAAAAAATGACCGTTGTCAAAAACACCTATACCGGGGATGAAATTAAGCGGTTTGAATTTTCAACCGGGGAACCGTTTGTTTACATCAATTTTTATTCTCCTAAAAGTGATTTTAGTGCCGGATATTTTTTAATTGACGGGCAAGGATACTCCGCTCTAGCCAAAAATTTAACGTATGCGGAAACAGATT
This sequence comes from uncultured Elusimicrobium sp., assembly GCA_937891135.1. Lineage (GTDB taxonomy): Bacteria > Elusimicrobiota > Elusimicrobia > Elusimicrobiales > Elusimicrobiaceae > Avelusimicrobium. The sequence continues at coordinate 27,095 of CALAFB010000095.1, read as the reverse complement.
TGATTTTTTCGTTTATCTCTCCCACCGCCCACCCGGATAAACCACTAGAGGTACCCGCCGTTGCAGAAGATTTGGAAATTGAAGAAACGGACTTACTGCCCCACGACACGGTAACTGTACCCTCCGTTGCAACAACTTCTTCTATGGAAAAATCTACTCCGACTGCCGGACAAGAACCGGTTTCACAAGCGGCTGCGCGCGGGTTTTTTACCCGGTTCAAACACCGTCTGCAGGCCCGGTGGGCTAAAATGCCGGTAAAAACGCTGGTATCCCCGAATATGCCACCATATATCCGCGAACTGGGCCATGGATATGATGTACTGATACTGCTTATTCTTTTATTTTTTGCCGGGTGGTGTGCGGCCGGAATTACCCGGCTGTTTATCCGTCCTAAACGTGTAGAAATGACAGCCAATCCGCAAGCCCTTTACCCCATTAAACTGGAACGGATGTACGGCACTCCTTCGCTCATTTTTCGCGCACGTGATAACCAAGGCAACATTTTAACGGCTCTTTCTGTACGGTGGGAGGCATTATTTATGTTTTTTGGAATTGTGCTCATGTTAATAGCCGTGTTAGTACTGGCGGGAACCAGTTTTTGCGAACAACTGCACTTACTCCCGTTATCTGCCTTTACGTACAATACGGTGTATGCCGTTTCTTCGTTGGTATTGCCATTAGGGTTTGTGATTTTATTCTGCGGCATTGTATGGGGACAAGTGGCTATGAGCACTATTACACTCTATGACCACAAAGGACGTGAAGCCGCCCTTATCTTACAAAAAGGATATAGTTTAGCTCAAGAACGGTATCAAATTTATTTTGTACGCTCCAAGGAATTATTACTGGCCGAGCGTAAACGCTTTGCGTGGCGGCGGTATTGGACGTTAATGACTAAAGACCGTGCCGAATTGGCACATATACAGGAACGCTCTGCTAAACGGGCTGCCGTACGTATGCTGTGCGGGCACTTATGGGGGCTTATGCGTGCCGATTATGATATTACAGGCTCCGTAGAAAGCTGCGGCGTCATTGAAAACACGCACGCCCTATTTAATAAAAGTGTCTGCAATTTAGATAAGCCCGAAGCAGTACCCGCGCGGGATTTATTGGCGGTTTCTTTGTTAATTAGTATCCGGGACCGGGACAAATGGTACCCGTGGTTTAACTGATTTCTACCTAATTTGAGCCAATACTTTGTTGTTCGGATAGGCGCATACTTCCGCCCTACGGGCGCGTACCGCCAGTATTACCCCTATCCTCTCGCCGCGTCTTAACTCAAATTCGTTTGAAATCCACTACTGTCAGTTTGTTTACCCACTTAACTGATTGCTGTCTAATTTGCTATCCTTTATATATGCGTGCGTTACTTATTTTGTTAATCACTTGCTTTCCGCTTTTGCTCACGGCACAACCGCTTCAACCATGGGTGCAAGAAAGAATCAATCTCCCTGTTCTCAAAGGAGCGTGGTGGGGTGGAATAGCTGCCTATACGGACCGTCCGCAGGAAGAACTGTTTGCCGTGCAGGCCGATACACGCTTTGCACCTGCCTCTACCTTAAAATTATTAACAACTGCAGCCGCTTTGGAAAAGTTGGGTCCTCATCACCGTTTTAAAACCAACTTGTATGCCGCTTCTTTGCCGGACGAAAAAGGCATACTACACGGGGATTTGTTTTTGCGCGGCGGAGGGGATATGACATTAGGCTCTAAACGCGTTCCAGGAGCTGAAACCTATCCCAAAGTGCTTCAAAAATGGGTACAAGCTGTAAAAACAGCCGGCATCAAACGCGTAGAAGGCACGATTTATGCGGATGTGTCTTTATTTGAAGGCCCCGCCATTGCCAATAAAGTAAATTGGGAAAATATGGGTAACTATTTTGCCGCGCCCGCTAGTGCGCTGTGTTTTAATGACAACTTGTTTGCCATTCGCTTTAAAGGAGAAACCAAACACGGCCAGCGCACCGAAATTGCCGGTATGACCCCGCATGTGCCGGAACTGACCCTTCAAAATTTTGTAACGGTAGATGCCACTTCCCGTACGGACAATGCGTATGTATACGGCGCGCCCGGGCAGTATGAACTAAAAATTTTTGGCACCATTCCCGCAACCCGTACCGGGTTTATCATTAAAGGTGCACTACCTAACCCGGCTTTATTTGCGGCCCAGCAACTGTGGCAAGCGTTGGAAGAAGAAGGTGTTTCTGTAGACAATCCCCCTCAAGTAATTACGCAAGCCCCAGATTATAACGAGATGAAATTACTTCATACCTATCAATCCCCGGAACTCAAAGATATTATTTTAATCGTCAACAAACGTAGTTTTAATTTGTATGCCGATATGCTGCTTCGGCACTTGGCCCTGACGGACGGGAAACCCGGCAGTATCCAAAACGGGGTTGCTGCATTAAATCAGTTTTTGCGCGAAAATAACATAGCCGGCGAAACCGATACCGTTATCTACGACGGCAGCGGCCTTTCGCGCGATACCATGATTACCCCACGCGTACTGGTAAATACACTTAACTTTATGGCCAAAAGCAAGTACTTTGACGATTATTACCGCTCCCTAGCCACCCCCAACGACCGCGGAGATTTGCTGATTTTGCGCTATTTTTTAAAGCCCAAGCACCAAATTGACGATGTGCGTATTAAAGGCGGCACAATTGACGGCGTCAAAGCCGTGGCCGGCTATGTGCACGATCAGGACGGCTGGCTGGTATCGTTTGCGTTAATGGCCAACCAGTTATCTTCCAACAAAGATGAAAGTTTATGGCGCGCGCACGAAGATATTATTAAAAAATTGTTGGAAGCCAAACAACCTGCCGAATAATTTTGTTATAATACAAAAAGTATAACATAGGAGGACGTAACCGGGGGAAATACCCCCCAAACATACAATTTATTCTATTTTTGGAAGCGTTTAAGAAACGCAGATTTTTGGGAAACCAAAAAGATTGTCAATCCAAAGATAGCCGTTTATTCGGTACAGCAAAGCATGCATCTTTGCTGTACCGACTGTTTCCCGGTTGTAAAATCGGGAAACAGCGGCTGCTATATTTGGGTTCTTTGACAATCGCCCGGTATGACGGCCGTTTTTTGCGGTTATTACCACCCGGGTGCTTGTCAACAAAATAAGTATATGATAAGGATAAAATGATGAAAAACATAACCACCCGGCAGGGTAATATGCAAGAAATAAATCAACCAAAGAGTCATGCTGAGGAGTTGTTGCTCAGCATCTCCTCCGCTTTAAAAAAACAATGCGGGGATCCTGAACAAAAACACTTCAGGATGCCCCCTTTATTTAATCCCCCCTCACGGGGCCTTCGGGCAATCCTACCCGCCGAGAGGGAATCCTTCCCCATGAGGGGGAAGGTCGGGGGCATCAGGAAGCTCGCCCACGGGTTTACGCTCATTGAACTGTTAGTAGTAGTGCTAATTATTGGTATCTTGGCAGCGGTGGCCTTGCCGCAGTATCAGTTTGCCGTGGAAAAGACACGACTTACCGAGGGTCTCTCTACTCTTAGTTATATGCATAAAATGATGCAGGTGCGGGCCTTGGAATGCGGTACGTCAACAGAATGTATACAACCAGGGGATGATTATTTAGAATTGACGGATGGTGAATGGTTGGACGGGCTAAGCTACGATACTCCCGATTGGACTTATGATTTAGATAGTGAATTGTTAGCATGCCGTATGCAAAATAAAAGCGAACTTTACTGCCTTGCATATGATGTATTTGATGAAGACCAAAACAACTTTAGCCACCTTCTTTCTAGCAACACTAAGTGGTGTAAAAGCTATTCTTCCATGGGCAATAAAATTTGTAAAAGTTTGGAAAAAGACGGTTATGAAATTGAACTAAAAGAATAGCAAAAAGGGATACAGGAATGTATCCCTTTTTAATTAGCAGTAACCCGGATATTTTTCCACTTGCCGCGGGCAAAGCGTACCACCATAAACACCGCCGTCAGCCACGCGTAGAACGTCAACCACCCCCATACCCACGTCACAGACGCGTGCAACCGGTAAACTAACATCCACGTGCCCGGGATAAGCAGTAACCACGCGCAGCCAATCATCACGCGCATAAAAAACTTTGTGTCGCCCACGCCGCGCAGCGCCGCGCCAAAAATTAAATAGGTGGCATCGCTCAGTACGAAAAAACTAACCAGTTTAATAAGCGGCCACGTTCTAGCAGCCAAGGCAGCACTATCTGCCGCACCCGCCGGAATAAACAAATGGATAAACAGCGGTGCCCCAAAGAAAAACAACCCCGCAATCCCCCCCGCATATGCGTAACCTAGTTTACAGGCGTTTTTGACCACTTGCACACTTTGGTCCGGGCGGCGCACGCCCTGGTATTTGCTGACTAAAATTTGAATCCCCGCTCCCAGCCCCAAGATTACCATAAATACGACGGGCTGCATACTCATCACAATGTTGCTGGCTTGCAGCGAAATAGGGTCAATGTTTCCCACCATAAACGTAAATAGCGTAAACGAAATGACGTCCATCAAAATCCCAAACCCATTGGGCAGCCCAAAACGTACTAGGCGCGTAAAAATAGGTTTGTAAAAACCGGCCAGCCGGAAAATTTTAAACGTGCGGCGGATACGAGATGCAAAAATCAGTACGCAAAAAATAGCCGTCATACACGCAGCACCCAGAATAGTGGCCCATGCCGCGCCTACAATCCCCAGTTCCGGGAAACCCAGTTTTCCAAATATCAATACGTAGTCCAGCGCGATGTTTACCGCGTTACCCGCCAAGGCAACACACATGGGGATTTTCGTTTTGCCAAGGCCGTTAAAAAAACTGGCCAGCGCGTTATTGATAATGGCTAATCCGCTAAATAAATTGAGCAGCGTAAAATAAGTTAGTTCCAGCGCGCGTACTTCTTTAGCGTGGTCAAACGCATAAATAAGTGCCCGGCCCGCCGGCGTTAGTGCCGCCAATATAAGTGCCGACAGCAGGGCTAACAAAATCCCTTGCCAAAGCGAAAGTGTTACGCAAGCCCGTTTTTTTTGAGCGTTAAATTGAGAAATAAATACGCCGGTATAACCGGATAAACCTACAAACAGCGCGCCAAACATCATAGCCAACATGCCGCCCGGCACACAGGCACCTAATGCATCCGGCGAGTACCAGGCTAAAAACATCCGGTCCGTAAATTGCATAACGACCTGTGCCGCCATGGTAATAATCAGCGGATAAGACAGTAACCATAGTTCGCTTAATGAAGTTTGGACAGAAGATTTTGTAGCCATTTGAACCATAAAAAAGAGCCCCAGTTACGGGGCCCAAGAAAAGTCATGAAAACTTACAGTTTGACGACTTTTACGGCTTTCGGGCCTTTTTCAGAATCTACTACTTCAAATTCCACTTCTTGGCCTTCGGCTAAGGTTTTGAAACCGTCACCCTGAATTTCCTGATAGTGAACAAAGAGATCTTTAGAACCATCTTCGGGGGTTACGAAGCCGTAACCTTTTTGGTCGTTAAACCATTTTACTTTTCCTTTAGGCATTTACTTTTACTTCCTTATTTATTTAGATCAAGTACTTAAACTTAATAAGTACCTATCACTACTATACTATAAATGTAAAAAAAATTGCAAGTTTTTTTTAATATAATTTTTGTATGAAACTCATTGAAGCCGTACCCAATATTTCGGAAGCAAAAGATAAAAAAAATTTAGCACGCATTGTGGGCGACGTACGCGCCGCATTAGGAAGTGCCCGTTTACTACACATAGATAGTAATACAGACGCAAACCGTACTGTACTAACACTAGCCGGGCTGCCAACAGAGGTGGCAGCGGCGTGTTTTGCGTTGTTTCAATCTTGCAAAAAACACATTGACATGCGCATCCATCACGGGGCGCACCCGCGCTTGGGTGCCGTAGATGTGTGCCCGTTTATTCCCGTGAAAGGAATCCGAGCGGAAGATCTCTTACTATTTATCAACGGATTTGCACAACGGGTGGCTTATGAACTGGATATTCCGGTTTATTTGTATGAACAAAGTGCCTTGTTTCCAAAGCGAACCGATTTGGCGTTTATTCGCCACGGTGAATATGAAAGTTTACCGCAAAAACTAAAAAATTTTCCGCCGGATTACGGCCCGCAAGCATTTACCGAAAGTGTGGCCCGTACCGGGGCTAGCGTTATTGGCGTGCGGGATTTTTTGATTGCGTTTAATGTTTCGTTAAATACAAAAGAGGTAGCTGTGGCCCAAGAAATAGCGTCCGCCCTACGTGAAAAAAACGGAGGCCTTCCCGGCGTAAAAGCCATCGGGTGGTATATGAAAGAATACGGCTGCGCGCAAGTATCGTTTAATTTAACAAATTACCGCAAAAGCAATTTGCACAACGTGTTTGAAGCCTGCAAACAACTAGCCGCTGCGTACGGCTTAACCGTAACCGGCAGCGAACTTATTGGCCTTGTACCACAAAAAGCGATTTTAAAAGCAGGTAAATTTTATGCTCCGAATGAAACAGATGAAAATGTTTTACTCAACATAGCGGTGCAACATTTATTATTGGATAAAATCCGCCCGTTTGTACCGAGCGAAAAAATCTTGGAAAATCAGTTAGGTATGCATGGACTGGCACATCTTTTGCCCTAGTGGTGTATTTGCGTGACATTCAATTTTATCGGGATGCAAAGAATAACTGAGCCAATAGGTTATATAATAATCCCCTTCCGTTTCACAATCCGGCCATTTTTTAGTTCCCTTTGTAACATTGGGACAATAAGACGCACGGACGGAATTTTTGGCTAACTCACTCCCCGCGGAACCATTTACCGGGTCTATCATCCACTGCCCGCATACGGCCACGTCGTGCCACATGGCATCTTTCGGGCATTGGGACAAGGTTACATCCAAATCTTCTATACTTTGCGTATAAGCACCGTAATACAAATAATAGGCTTCTTCGGCCTGTTTCAAAGCCACCACCGTAGGTTGTATAGACCGCATGTGCGACCGCGCCACCGCCAGTTGATACTGCGGTAATACAATAGCAGATAATACCCCAATAATTAGTACTACAACTAATAATTCAATTAACGTAAAACCGTATTGCCGCGATGTTTTCATACGTTAAGAGTATAAAAATAACCGTAAAAGTAAAGTTTTCCCCCCATAAAGGCCTATTTGCCTATTTATAAAGTAGGCAGATTTTTGGGGGAAAATGATGCCTTACGGCCACGATTTTTTGAAAATACGACAAGTCTTATTATCAGAGCAAAAACCCCCGGATATTATTCAAAACCCGGGGGAATTGAAACTGTTCATACAAATATAAATTAAGAGTCATATTGTTCTAAAATTTCATCTATATTTTCCTGTGCATAAGACTCCGTCCCCGTGTGATTGGAACAAGCAGAAATTTTTTGAACGAAATCTTCCGTCATTTCCTCCCATGAGCGGGCCAAAACAGCCGGAACAATACCTACCAGTTTTTTATTGTAATTACCGCCTTCATAAAAGAAATAGACCCAATTTTCGCGCGGAACGGTTGTTAATACCGAGGATTTTACAAATTTAACCTGATTATTCTCCAATACGGCTGCACACACTAAATCTTTAGACTGGTATTTATAAGAAACTTGCTGGGCCAGTTGTTGATTTTCCGGCGTATTTACACAAGCTCCCCGCTTAATGATAAATAATTTACGGGGCGTTCCCAACAAACTATCCACCATTTCCGGATATACTTTTGCTTTTAGTACAAAATTAGGCTGTCCGGTTTCTTGCTCTTTTTCCACAAAAAACCATTCATACTGCTGATTTCCCGAAGATTCTATTTCGGTACGATTACGAATAAATTCATCCGATGACAAGAAACGATATTCGTCCCCGTCTTTTTCTACCATACAAAGTTCTTGCCCGGATATATACGGTTCTACTGAACCAGCCATAGCCGGCAGACTCAATATAGAAATGACACCTATAAGCATAATCATATACCGCATAAGTCTCTCCTCATATATGGTAAGTATAATGTATTTTTTAAAAAAATCAAGCCGTCAGATTTCTAAAGCCAGCCTAACAAATTGCTGCGGCTGAAGGACTTCCGGCCGAACAGAGAGCGGTACATGTAACCGTGTGAGTGCCCCCATCATTTTTTCTTTATCATATCCAGCTAACATAAGGGCATTTAACAATGTTTTACGGCGGTGCAAAAAAGCTGCCTTGACTACACGCTCCACAGCGGGCCAATTGGCAGGAGCCGGAATTTTTTCAAACGCTAGTACGCGGGAATCTACTTGAGGCGGCGGGTTAAAACATCCGCGCCCGACGTTACAAATTAAACTAACCCGTGCGCGTAATTGGCTCAGCACCGCTAAAGCCCCGTAGTATTTTTCACCGGGTTTAGCGGTAATTTTTTGTGCCTGCTCTTTTTGAAACATAAACACGGCCGTCTGAAAATGCACGTAGGAAAGCACTTTATCTAAAATAGCAGCTGCGTCAATATAGGGTAAATTACTGATAAATTGGGTGGCTACGGCAGGCAATTGGGTTAAATCAAATGTCAAAAAGTTTTGCCGGATAATGTTTACATTTGCCGCAGCTGGCAAATTTTCTTGTAAAAACCGGACCATTTCCGGGTCAATTTCCACAACGGTAAAATGGGTTTTCCCGCGTTTAATAAGTTCTTGTGTAAGGGCGCCTTGGCCGGGACCGATTTCTACTAAATTTTCAGCTTTAAGGACTTGGGCCGCATCTACAATTTCTGTAATTACGCGCGGAGAAACTAAAAAATGCTGGCCATATTTGTGAATAGTGCGCTTGGTCATTTAGCGGTCCCCAATATTTTTAAATTTTTAAGGGCTACTTTGTTTTTGGGGTCTATCGTATGCGCGCGTTCGTAATACTGTACCGCTTGTGCATCATCCCCGGCTATCACGGCTGCCGTACCTAGCCCCAGTTGGGCTAACGGATCCTGCGCGGAAACGGAAGCCGCACGCGCAAAATGCTGACGGGCTGACGGAGCGTCCCCCCCTGCTAAAGCAGCTAAGCCTTGCAGTAAATCACAGGTATTATCTGCGGGACAGGATTCATATTCCACTAATGTTTCCCGGGCTTCATCCACAAAACTCATCCAGTTACGTCCCGTAACCCACAGGCCCATATCGTTACCCACAATGCGCGGGTCATACACGGCTTTGGGAGTTGTGGTCCGGTCCTGCGTGAGGGCAGACGGAGCATTATAATCTAGTGTTCGCCCTTGCATAGACAAATTTACATGATATGGCCCGGCAGCTTGGGCAACGGTTTCGCGTAGACCGCCAATAAAATCTTTAATTTGCTGCTGACGGGTTTTTTCATCTGAAGCGGCAAACGTAAAGGAACGCTTAAAGGTTTGCACATCCGGCACCGGGGACGAAGCAGACAGCGGCTCCCCGCGTAACTGCTCGTACGCTTGTTCAAACGTATTAGTATGCTGCGTTTGCGGACGCCGAGCCGGAACCGCAGCAGTAAACTCTAACGAAACATCTAGATTGACAGCCTTGCCGGGCGGAACGTGTTCCAAATTATCTTGGAACTTCGTAATTTGCTTTTCAAACGCTTCAGCCGTGTTTCCGCTGGCACGGTAAACGGCATTTAAGGCTAGGCCGTCTTCTTTAAAACGCGTAATAGAAAAGGCCTGTTCTATCACTTGCCGGGCGTGGTCCGTTTGTCCTTGTTGCATCAGCAAAAACCCGTAGCGAAGGCGGGCCACAAAATCCCCCGGCTTGGTTTTAACGGCCCGTTTGTAATATTTGAGGGCCTCCTGCGGGCGGTTTAGTTTTTCGTACAAAGCGCCTAAACTCAGCATCGCATCTTCGTAATTAGAAAAATATTTAAGGGATTTGTGGAAGGATTCTTCAGCTAGCGCGTCGCGACCAAGTTCTTCATACAATGTGCCCAACTGATAATGAAATAGCGGCGAACGCGGGGTAAGTTCTACCGCACGGCGGAAGTGTTCTAAGGATTTATCCCAATTGCGCTGCACAGCGTACGTAGAGCCAAGATTCATGTGCGTATCGGCTTTGTTAGGGTCCAACGTATTGGCTTTTAAAAAATAGTTTTGCGCTTGTTGCACATCCCCTTTCCAGCCGGCCGCAATCCCTAAGAGTTGGTAAGCAAGCGGGTTTTTGGGGTCTAAACGCAAGGCCTCGTTGTATTCGCTGACGGCATCATCCACCTTGCCCGCCCAATACAAAGACGCCCCTAATAGTAGATACGGCAACGGATCTTTGGAATTTTTGATGACGGCTCGCGCGAAACTATTGGAAGCCGCCTGATAATTAGCAGCGGACATTTCCCCCATGCCGCGGCGCATATCCGTAAGGGATTGCTCCGCCATGATTTGGTCCCACACGGTTTTGGAATAATCCGTTTTAATTTCCGGCTTACGAAATGAAAACGGAAACCCCGCGTAGGCGGGCAAGTAGACTAATAAACAAAAAAAGATAAATAAATAACGTAACAAATGCATAGCAACCTATGCTCTATTTAAATCCAATTTTACGGGTAGTTTTCGGCTTATCTTGCTCCAACATTTCGTTAATAATTTCCACAATACTGTTTATTTGTAACTGGGTTTGCTTAAACTGTTTTTTAGTATTATGGATATGTAACAAAAGGGCTTCTTTTAAGGTAATCACATCTATTTGTTTGGATTTTTCCAATGCCAGTTGACGCATCCGCACAAACGCCCGCATAATTTGAATATTGACGGCCACAGCCACCTCACTCTTAAGCACACTAGAAAGCATGGCCACGCCTTGTTCCGTAAAAGCATAGGGAGGATATTTACGAACATCGGACTTAAAGGTCACAAATTGTGACCTTAAGTTTTGCCACTCTTCTTTGGTTAGCCGGAACATAAAATCTTCCGGAAAACGTTTCATATTACGTTTGACGGCCTGGTTTAATACTTTAGTAGGTACTTGGTACAAAGCCGCAAGGTCGCTATCTAACATGACCCGCATATGGCGGATGGTGAAAATTTTTGATTCAATCGGATTAGAGATGTCTTTCATATTTTTAGTATAACAAATAAAAAAGTGCCTTGCTTATCTATATGATAGCAAAATGAAAGCAACCCCCCATATAGAAAAACCCGGGGCAAACTTTCGTTTGCCCCTTAGTAAATCCTTACGAATCCATTATCTTATCTGCCAGGAGTACCTGTATCGGACCCAGGTGCACCAGGTGCGTGGCTAGTACCACCGCGGCTACCGGGACTTCCGGAAGGTTTAAAGTCTAACCCTACGGAACAGGCTGTCTCCACATATTTCAGTACATCCGATACTTGTAACATATTGGAAGTACCTTCATAAGCCACGCAGGCTTTACCCTGCCATGCTTCAAAACCATTGGCTTCGCGCAGTAACAACGTAATGTTGTTAATGTACTGTTTGCCTTTGGTGGACCCACCCGAGCTGCCTACTTGCGGGAAAGTTTTTCCACTTACTAACCCTTTGAGCAAATAAGCTCCCTTGGTTTGGATAGGTGCTAAACTGGGCGGATAGGCTGCCATAGCTTGGGCCCCTTGCGAAGGAATGTTATTATAGTTATTGTGATGGTATTCCTTACACTTTTGGTTACCCGTATATTTACATTGCTCTTGGGACCAGTTTACCCGAGGTTGGCAGCTTCCTTCTCCCGTTACCTGGAAACGGTAGTCACACTGCTGCATACTACCAAAGAATTTTTGTGGGTAGAAGAGTGATTCCAAGTGAATATAGGCTAAGAACGCACCCAACTCATTATGAAACACCGTATTGCTCTCCTTCCAAGCACCGTCGGACCCATACGGTGTATCCAATGGGCTGGCCACTTGCATTTCTTTGGTGTGTTTATCGCGGGACATACGCACCATATCACGCCCTAATTCACACACAGCAGCAGCCGGTACTTGTTGCGGCATACCCGCTATACTACTATTCTTAGCCGCAATAAACAATGCATCCACAAATTCCCCGTCTGTAGGATAGGTATTCCCATAGAACTTATCGCTCAGTTTTTTGGCTCCTTTTGGCAAATTGTTGTTATACGCAACTACTACGTCTTTGACAAACTTAGCCGCCGCTTCAGAGTCCATCATCATCGGGGTTTGGGAACCACAATGCTGATTTTGGTCTTTTACCACACCTGGAATTTTTATCGTACAGTCCGCAAATGTGCTTTCTGTTGGATTAACATCATTCCCAGCTTGTTTGCGGCAGTCCGTCTTGCCCGTAGAAGGTACCCAAGATAATACCGGGGCCAAGCGGGTTAACTGAATGTTTTCCGGCAAGTAACACTTCGGGTTATGATTCGGATCAAACACATAATCCGCCCCCCCTTTATCCTTACAGCATTTTTCGTTAGTGTCCTTGCCTTGCGGACATTCGTCCTTCACTTCCACACACTGGCTACCAACAGGTTTAGATGGATCCCATTTGTGCGGCCGATTGCCCATAATTTCATCACAGCACTTGGGGCTTTCCTGCGCACTTTGGCACTGTTTTTGCTGTACCGGCGGCGTAGGCACGTCTCCATACAGGTTATACGTACATGTAGCCGTTAATGGAGAAATCCCGTTTTGACGTGCACTATGTGCTTGGTCTTGGGTGGACGCACCACGGTCTACTTTCCATACGATGTTAAACCCCTCCTTTGTTTCGTTCATAGGCGTACTCTTACCGTCTTTATCCTTAACTTTGGTTAAGTCTAAGGTATAGAGCAAGGTACGGTCTCCCACTAAATCTACATGAATACCGTCATGCATATTTAGTTCCGCACCAGCGTCTCCGTTTAACGGTTTGTATTGTGCTGTTACCACTACGTTATTTACTTCTTGATCTAAACGAATGGCCTGGCCGCCTTTGTAACTCGGTTTAAACACTACGGTTGCCTGCGGCGGTTCGGTATCATCTTTACAAGACAGCCCTAAGCTAGTTTCAAAATAGCACTTCGCTCCATATACCGTATCCACCCCTTCCGTACGTTCTTTCCGTTTGGATACTTGTTTACGGGAACCGTCATGCAACGTAGAACCATAACGTGACAAATACGCAGCATAGAACTGCCAATACGGCATCGGCAACATCATGGTTTCTTCGTCAAACCGATGACCGGAAGAATAGATAGTGCCTTTGCCTAATTTTTTCTTAGACGCCATCCCTTGGATAAACATCAAATCCAATTGGTTAAAGGCGTGCTCAGCAGCATTACGCACCTTGACGTCCGAAGTACTGGCATTGCTAGTAATTCCTTCTACATGCAATTGTCCTTTTTTCACTCCGTCTACAATTAAACCGGCCAACAAGTTAATCATTTGTGGCTTGAAACCGGTTTCCCAATCTAATTCTTTACCGTGTGCTACATAAATCACACAAGCATCATCTAACGATTCCGGATCAATAGATTCGGACAGATAGAGCTGATGATTATTGTCCTTATAGAGCGAACCTTTATGCTCCATAGCATATTTTTTCATTTCCTGGCGGACCTGGTCCGGCACTTTATTTCCATTTTCGGGATCTTGTCCATCCAGTTCTAACTGCCGCAAATAAGCCTCATCTTCCGGACTTAAGTTATATTTTACAGCCAACGAACCAGAAGAACTCCGGTCCATTTTTAAGTTATTGCCATGCACGGAACATAATTGCAGTTGATATTGCAAATTCTTCCCGGGATCTTTGATCTTTTCGCTTGAGTGCATTGCCCCCAAACTAACCAGCACATAATTACGCGCCACAATATAGTGATATACATTCCACTTGCGGGCTTTGCCTTGCGGGTGGAGACTATAATGGTGTCTGTCTAAAGAGGCACATTCTAAGTCACCAAATCCTTCTTTTAAGTCCGCATCTCCGGCGGCATAAATCCCGGCTCCGCAGAAACCTAAACAGCATAAACGCTGTGAAATAGGTCCGCGCGCAGATACGCTGGCATGTGTTTTATCTACCCAACCACAACCCGGGTTACCTTCCTTAGCGGCAATTTCTTTTTTTACCGCATCACACCCTGTTTTTGTAAAGGCAGGATGTCCTCCTGGATATTTCTCAGCCCATTTCTTTTCATTATACCCACAACATTCTTTTTTACCAGTATCACTACCGCCGACACTGATATCTCCGAGAAAATGGTCTACATCACCGTCAGAATCCCCGGTCAGAATACAGTTAATAAGCCCCTTTAAAATGTTCATGGCAATTTCATCGGCCCAGTCAATCCATTTCCACTTGCGTTCAAAGCGTTTTTCCCACTCTTTCTGCATGCGGGTTTTCATCATGTCCCACCACCAGGGTTCCTGGCCTTTGCCAATGTTAATGTTCCGTTCCAAACGGCCATTCCCGCCGCCCGGACCCATAGAGAACATATCTAACCCGCCTACGCGCGTAGGATCTACGGGTTTGACGTTTGCATCCCGCAACGCTTGGCGTGCATCTGCTTTCCCTAAAGCATCCCGCGAAGCGCGCCCGGCTTTGCCCGTACCGCCAAACGACGAACGGCCCGATTTCGCCCGCAACGGTTGTAACGACACCGGTTTAGGTGCTTGGGCCGGCGTAGAAGGTTTTACTTTTTGGGCTGCCGTTTTTATACCGCCGCCCCAGTTTTTTACATTTAAGCCCGCTCCGCCCGGACGACGCATCGCCGCCGGATTTAAACTACCGATTTTGGTAGCTGCCCGGCGAAATGCCGCACGGGTTGCTTTTTTAGCGCGCCGTTTATAAATATTGGTGGTATTATCCTCAATATCCATATCGGACGATTCATGATGTGCAGCGGCATATTTGCCGTCCGCATTGGCATCATACCCATAATCTGCCGCACTAGAAGAAGCATCAAAATCCAAATCATCCCGGCCGAAGTTATCTTCGTCCCCGGAACCAAAACCGCGAATAAGCGACAGCGAATCTCGCCCTGAAAGTTGGGCAATTTGCCCGTCCGGATCTTCCGCATAAGCCGTATCAAAACCAAACTGGTCCGGATTAAAGATACTTTCTCCACTCACAGGAACTAACAATTCTTCTTCGCTGGATGAACCGCTGTATTTATACAAAAACGGTAACAGTAACAATGCTACCAACGCAGCAATAAAGAACGGGGCATCCCGGCGGGTACGCTCAAAAAGCGTTTGCTTCGGTTTGCCGTCTTTTCCAATTTTGGAAACAGGTTTAGTGAAAGATTTGGAACCAGCCGATTTACTGGCTTTAATCTTATCACTAAAAGTGAACTTCTCTTTCTTTTCCTCGGGCATAAGGGCCTCCTTAAAAACTGTTCTTACGCGGCGGGTAAGTATTACACAACCCGCACGAGTTTTTATTTTACGACGGACTGGCTATTACAAGTCCGTACAGGGATACATCAATAAAATACAGGTTGTTCAGAACTGGTTACCCATTCTGTAACAACTAAATTTAGTACCTCTTACTTTTATTATACAACTATTTCTCATTTTTTCAAGCCCCTTTTTTAAAGAAGTTTTCAGATAATGCCAAACAAAGCCCGGTACAATTTCCCCCTCGTAAGAAGGAATTATAAATTTTTACGTACCGAATTTTGTTGAAAACCTTCTATAATAGATGTTTTTACATTCTCTGTTGCTTTTTCATATTCCTGGGCCTCGTTACTTCCTTCCGTTTTATTTCCCTTAGTAATTTGCGGGAAATAATCTGATGTGGCACCTAAGTCGCTCTTAATTACATCCGATGTGGATTGAGTTTGAAAACAACTTCCGTTATTACAAGATTCTTTATAGGATTCCCCTTTATCGGTAGCCCATTGTTGTAACGGTTTTGGAGCTTTGGTAGCACAATCCCAATCTGCCTCTACGCCACCATTATGTAAATAATCTTGTTTTTGGTCCTCACAATATTTATTTTTACAATACGTGAAAAAATCATCATACCGGGATTGATAATAAGTACGTACATCCCGATAATTATCACACCGGCCTTTTAAATTAACTGCCATATTACAACGGTCTACCAACCGTTCATACCCTTTTTGCATATCATAGCAGGCATTACGAATACTTTTCATGGTGTCTTCAAACTTACTTCCTGTATACGCAGGATGAGCCACAATTTCTTGACAAGAAGAAGGGAAATTGACATTGGGCGGAGTAGGATTACCGGAAAAATTTGTTTCCTCAAATAAATTATTAAATACTTTTACTGCGCCTTCTACCATTTTTCCGCCACCAGCGGCTCCCATAAGTTCTTCTTTACACTTGCGTTCCCATTCCAGGTATTCTTTCCAGCCTTCTTGATCGCTGTCTAACGAATCGGTATCAATACGCACTCCGCCAAAGATTAACGAATCTGACGCTTGCGTAGGAATAGCCGCATTTAAGAAACTAGAATCTGCTAATGTCTTTTTAAGCATAATACTTGTAGTATAGTTAGACATCCGGCTGGTAATCCAAGCGTGATACAAATCTTTTTGGGCTTTATGCTCCCCTACATCCTGCGTATTCGTTTGCCATCCTACCACAGAAGTACCCAATTCTTTATCCATACTAACAAGCCCGGTATCTGCTTTCATCATGCGTGAAGTCATTTGCATGAGCCAATCAATGGCTTGTCCGTCTGCAATGTGCGGATTGGCAATTTTTTTAAGGGTTTTGACAGAATCATACCCGTCATAAAATTCCCGGTTGGTAGCAGATGCATCACTCCCAAAATATACTTCACTTTTATCACGGTTGGCTTCGGTTTGGACATTCACATTCGTATCACGCATCGCAGCGCGGGTATCCGCTTTTTGACCAGGTTGCAACAGCACCGTTCCGGCAATTTGATCTAAAGGACGACCTTTTTGCCGTTGCAATTCATTTAGCGCACGCATATCAAATAAACTGGTTTTACCTGTTTGGCGAGTCATTTGATTTTGCTGGGACGATTCCGGCACATCTGCCTCCGTACCCCCGGCTGTACGCCCCAAACGCCCGGCAAATAACGCACTTTCCCCCCGCGTGGGGCCCGCCGACAATTTGCCGTTTAAGCCAAGTGTCTTATCCGTCCATGTTAATAAAGCACGTAAGAAGGACATCTGCTTTGCTTCATCCGGTGTAAACCCCATAGCGTGTGCAATACTACGTAAAACTGGAATATTTTCCACCGGTACTACGCCACCTATGATTCCAAAAAATACTATCAATACGGCTAACAACACCCAAAGCCAATGCCGTTTTTTGCGTTTGGGAGGCTGCTCCGGCGTTTGTGGCGACATTTGTTGTGGCGGTTCTTCTTTAGATGCTTGCGAAGGTTCTTGCGATATAGGAGCCAACTCCTGAACCGTGGGTGGTGCAATAGGCGGAATTACCGGAGAAACTTCCTCCGGCTGTACAGCCACTTTTTCTACCACAGGCGTTTGGGGAACCGCGTCCGTAGGCACTTCTACAGTAGGTGTTTCGGGCGTTGGTTGTGCAGATTGTTGCGGAATAGGTGTTTCCAAGTTAGGATCCTGTTCCAAAGCAGATACCAAAGCTACTTCCGGCTGCTGTTCTGAAACCACCTCCGGTTGTACGGCAGCAGGAGATATAGTTGGCGGTAAGGCTTCTGTTAAAGAAGAATCTGTAAAAGGATGCGCGGAAACATCCTCTAAAGAAACCGACATAGGATCCTGTACTACCTGTTCGGCAGGAGAAGCTGACGGTTGCGAAACAGAGCGTTCTTTATCTGTTACGTTCATTTGCGAAAGCGGAGTTTCCAACGGAAATATCTCCTTCCCCGAAAGATGAATATGCTCCGGCTCCGCTACTGTTTCTGGGACATGATGGGGAACTGACTCTACCGCATCCTCCGGTGATACAACCGGGGACACAGGTTCCGGGACAGCTTCTTGCGGAGGAATAGATTCTTTCGGCATAACCGGCTCTGTCTTCTTCTTACCAAATAACCGTTTCCAAAATGGTATTTTAGGAGCCGGTTTTGAAGGAACAGTAGCCCCCCTAGAGGGCACCCGTTCTTGTGGCAAGTTTTGCTCCGGCAATTCTGGCGGGAGTTTCTCCTGCGGTTCCTGTTGTGGCAATTCAGGTTGTGCCAAATCCTGCGGCAAATTTTCTTGCGAAGCAGGCTTATCCTCTGTCTTTTTGGGTTCCGCTTTACGTTCTATCACTAAATCTTGTACGGTATCTAAGCGAGTTAAGGTAGGCGGCTGCAAGAACGCAACCCGGCCCGAATCCTCTTCCGATGATTTGGAAAACGGACGGATACGCCCGCTTTCACCAATAGCAGGGATGAACGAATCGTGTTGGTTTAAATCTTCTTCCGGAACGTCCGAAAGATTATTTTTTTCTCGCATAAGAAACCCTTGTATGTACCTACTATCTTCCCCTCTAAAAGGGGAAGATAGTTATTTAAATAAAGAACCGAATAAGGTATTTTTTATTGTATTACTAATGGAACCCAGGGCAATATTTATGGGATTAAACATCTTTTTAAATCCGCCTACAATATTTCCCCATAATTTCTTAACTGCGTTCCAGGAACCTTTCGGGTCAACCGCAACACACGTCATACCCGCCACTAAGAAAGGAGATAAGATTTTTGCCAACCAGGCCATACCTAGCCCACCCCCTTTTCCGTAATCCCGGATAAAATGGTTGGCCGCATTAAATAGCACCGCACTCGCTGCAAAGACAATTCCTACCATAACAGCAGCCGCTGCCACTCTCCAAATACCATGTAATTTGGGCAATACAATCATCCCGGTTGCCATCATTCCTAATGAAAGAGCCAATGTTAACAGCAAACGGCGGGTCAATTTGGCTTGGGCTTTTTCACGAGCTTCTAACTTATTTTGCTCATTTCCTAAATGGTTACCTATTGCATTTAGTTTGTGTCCACTCGGGTTTTTTAAATCTTCTGAAGATGTAGTATCATCCTCTGTAATGGGTTGTTCTACATCCACTCCGCCGGAACGTGTTGCATTCATATAGGCCTGCCCTACTACGTTGGCCGGATTTTCATTTCTACGCAATGCATCTGCAGAGAATTTACTAATTTGTTTCAATTCATCCTGCATACGCCCCGAATTTTTTGCCAATCTAACCCGGCCATCCCGGTACCCCGGCGCAAATGACGTGCCAGAATTGCCTAGAGGGCCTTTATCCAACCCGCGTTGGGAAATAATATTAGATCCCCCAGGCATCGCGCCGGACATACGCACCCCTTCTTGGGGATTATTAACCCCTGCCCCCGGGCCGCCTACAATCCCGCCGGAAACGGCCCCGGCAGACGAACCGGAAGGGCTACCGGATGCACGCGTTATAGCAGCCGGAGCTAAAGAAGGTCTATCGGAAGCACCGGGTTTGTCATCCCCCGCGGGAGTTTCTCCCGCACGGGTTACTGCCCCGGATACGCCTTCCCCGGTATCTACAGAAGTACCTGGTACATATTGGCCCGAAATTTGGGAAATATCCCGGTTTGCGGTATTTAAACCGTCTGTTTCTGAAAATTGAGCGGCACGGCCTAGAGCCGCATCCATACCTTCTAATGCACGTTGGTTGGCTACATATTTATCCAGTGCATTGTTGCCTTGCATAGCGGCGCGTTCTTCGGCCGTCGCTAATTGGTTCAATCCGTCTCCTACGTTAATAGAAGTAAGTTTCCCGTCCCGGCGGAGTAACCCCTGTTGAGGTGCCGCAGCCGAAATACCGGAAAGCGTCCGCACACGGCGTTCCGCCTCTATTTGATTATCGGACACAGTTCCTACGGTGTAGGCAAACACAGCTCCCGCCGCGCCGGAAATTAAGAGCGCGTTTAGGGGTTTAATGGCCCCGCGGGTATTTTTTAAGAAGTGAAATAATTGCATAAGTTCCTCCTGTCAAAAATTATTTTTTTCATACTGGGGAGTTTTTACTCTGCCCCTCTTTAAAGTATTGTCATGCTGAGGAGTTTTTGCTCAGCATCTCCTCCGCTTTTTTTATAAGGTTGAGATCCTGAGCAACTACCCCTCAGGATGACCTATTTTATGTTCCCCCTCATCCGGGCTTTGCCCACCTTCCCCCTCAGGGGGAAGTGTACCTCTCCCGCGGGGGAGAGGATGAGGGCCTTAAAAAATTGTCATTCCCAAAAGTCTCTGTTGGGAATCTCCCTTCTGCCCATTTTCTCACATTTTACCTAAGCCCACATCCTCACTTCTAAAACGGATGTGGGAGATCCCCGACAACATTCCTCGGGGATGACACCTTTATTTTATTGTCAGGCTTACACCTAACCTACTCCCCGTACATTTGGCTTTGCGTATGCGACGCTTTTTGATACCGATCTACCGCTTGCTGGTAAGCCGCTTGCCGGCGGGCCGACTCTTGGCGTCGGCTAGCCTCTATGCGTCTACGCTCTATCAAAGCTCGGGATTGCTCGGCTTGGGTATGTAAATAAAACCACAACCCAACCCATAACAATAAAAACACAAGCACCACCATACGCAACGTCCATAATTTCCATTTGGGCCACTTTCCTATACGAGCTAAGAGAACTGGGTCCGGCCTGAAAATTCTTTTTAATTCATCCATAAATTTTCTCCCTATTCTTCCTCATCAGCAGTTTGGTGCGATTCATCAGTTTCCTCTGTTGGGGTAGATTTTCCTTTATCGGCCAAATCAAAAATACCTTTCCCAGTCATTCCTACACCGCCCAAACCAACTAACGCTAAACTGACAGCGGTTAGTTTGCTCATACCCGTTTCAAGCCATTGCGGATATACAAACCACGCCAGCCCAATACTTGTTGAAAATACACCGGCCAAAACCCACCCCAAAATACTCCAAGTGTCTGAACCATTCGCCCCGTTATATTCAGTAATATGTTGAATAGCACCCCACCAAATATACGTTAATGCCGCAGCCGTTAATACTGCTGCTGCCGCATAGAAAATAAATGCCCAAGGCCCTTTGGCTAACCTAACTAAAATTGAAATAGCAACAGACATACCTAACGTTGCAAAAAATGCTTCTATCATCCACGATTTTAATGCATCCCGTGCGGCTTCCCGTTCATCCGCCTTGGCTTGCTCTTGGTCTAACCGGGCTTGAATTCCTTTCATCTGCGCACGCGAAGGCGCACGAGTACGAAAATCCCCCGAGGAAGCACCATTTTGCCCAATAAATACGTTATCCGTATTTACAAGCATCCCCGCAGACTGCGATCCATTGGCCATATACGGCTCTGCCACGGCATTGGCACGCAAGGTATTGCTGGCTTGCAGTTTTTCCATGTGTTTGCGGATACGGGATAATTCCGTTCTCCCCTGGCCGCCAAAATTACGCCCTTTTTGTACCATGGCATCCCGGTCCCCGGATAATCCGCCTGATGGACCAAAATTAGCCTGTGATTTTAAAGTCTCCCCTTCACGTAAACGGGTCATAGCGGTACGGGCTTGTTCAATGGCGTTCCCGGCTTGAGCCATTTCTTCCGGGGTAGGGCCTGCCGCCCGGGTACCCGGATTTTTGCCACTATTTTGCACCACAAAGGTACTACCGGAACCACTACCACCGCCCCCGGCACGCGGAGCTCCATTTGGCCCGCCCGAAAGTGTAGCCCGGGCTAATGTAGGAATAGCCGCACCACCTTCCCCGGGTGCATTATCCGAACCGCCCGAAGTATTTGCTCCGGGTGCAGCAACCCCTGCCCCGTTGGCTCCGCCCGCTTGGGCAGCCGCTTTTTGGGCATTGGCCAGCACATCATTGAGCCCGGTTAATTGGTCCGGCATATTTTGCAAAATTTCAAACGAATTGCCAATTTGTTTATTACCACCCATACCTAAGCCTCTTTCCCCGCCGGAAAGTTCATGGGCCTTCCCGTCTAACGTAGGTACTTCCAAAGGATCTTCAAACGCGGGTTGCGCCGTAAAACCTTCCAATTCTTGTGCACGGCGCAGTTGCATATCCTGTTGATTAGCCAACTGGATAGAACGCGACGGAGCCGCTTTAAACGTAGAACCGGCTGCACCGTCCGCATCATAACTACCGGGACCCTGCGCCACATAGACCACATCCCCCTGCTCGTACGCAGACGGCGGAACAAAAGTATTGTTATTGTCCGACGGGCCGCCTAAGTAGCTAATTGCTGCCAGGCCCGCGGCCCCTACCACGGCTGTAAGACCTGCCGCTTGGGCTACAGTAACCGGTAATTTCCCGGCTTTGTTTTGGAACCATTTAAATAATTTCATAAGTTGGGTCCTCCTAAAATCTGTTTTTCTTGCTGCAAAATCATTACTCAACCTTTTTTTGTCATGCTGAGTTTTTGCTCAATTTTTTTCACGCGGAGGAGTTTCTGCTCAGCATCTCCTCCGCTTTTTTTATAAGGCTTAGATCCTGAGCAACTACCCCTCAGGATGACCTATTTTATGTTCCCCCTCATCTGTCCTTCGGACATCTTCCCCCTCTAGGGGGAAGTGTTTTCCTCTCCCTAGAAAGAACGAGGGTTTTAAAAAATTGTCATTCCCAAAAGTTTCTGTTGGGAATCTCCCTTCTGCCCATTTTCTCACATTTTACCTAAGCCCACATCCTCACTTCTAAAACGGATGTGGGAGATCCCCGACAACATTCCTCGGGGATGACACCTTTATTTTATTGACAGGTTTACACCTGACCTACATTTTTCTTCTTTTTCTCCAACTATCTAAATAACAAATTTAATTACATACACAAACGCCTTTCACAATACTACCACCGCTTTTTTTCTGTTCTTTACACGTATCTGTACAGGTTTGGCTATCATTACCTGCCCCAATTTGAGTTTTATTATCATCTTTGGTGGATTTAGTACTTCCAATGGATTGGGCACTTCTATTGGCGTACGCTTGCTGACGCTCAGCTGCTACACTTGAAAGATATTTACCAGCATTACCATAAGTAGCTTTACAACCACTTGTTCCCCAAGTATCTTCGTTACAACCTAAACTTGAGTGGCTTTGAAAATATTTTCTATCACTTGCATCTAATTCATTCCAAGCCTTCCCTTGTTTCTCTGCCCAGGCTTTTTTACCGGCCGCACGGGAAGCACTATTACCATTGACCCAACCTTTAATGGAATCACCCACCCCGGTCATAACCGAATCTACTAAACTGCCGGCAGCTTGGCGTAATAAATCCTGCCCTAACTGCTCCCAAAAACCCAGTTTTTCATCCGGTTTTTCCGGCTTGGCTTGGTCTTTAACGGCATTATCTACGGCATCATCTAAGTTCCCCAAATCCGTCGTTTTGGGAAGTTCGGACGTATCTAACGCCAGTCCGCCTAATTTGCTAACATCTATGCCGTCTTTTCCAAACGCTTGGCTGCCCTGTACATGACCGCCTTGCATGGCTTTGCGGGCGTTAGCCATTTTATTATCGCGCAACCGGCTTGCTGCAATAGAGGCGGTGCGGAATTGCCCTAATGTTTTACGGGCATCATCCGTTTTTAACTGGGCCGGAGCCACATACCCCGCTTGGCCTTGTAATCCACGGTTATTTACAGATGGGCCCCAAAAAGTACCTACACCGCTGCCACCGCTGGCGGCCATGCCGCCTTTTTCTAATTTACCCACTTCGGTGGTAGCGCGGCCGGTTCCACGGCCTGCATAACCGCGGCCCTTCCCAGAACCGCTGCCGCCAACTGCTTGAGAACCCGCTTCTCCATTAGCCCCTGCTTGTTCGGAAGATTCACTACCATCTAAAGCAAAATTTTCTACCGGAATTAATTCATATTCATCTTCTTCTTGGCGTTGGGCTTTCTCCTCCGGCGTATACAAGAAAGAGGCCCCTTCCCCCTGCATATCCGGGTAACGGGAAGCCAATAATGCCTGCTCGGCCAGGTCGTTCACAAAAGGCATAGCCGCTAAATCATACCCGCGAGGATTCATCCCTTCCATGGGGTTTTCTTCACTACTAAAAGAAGCCACAAACATCAGTAATGCTATCACCGCTACCACGATAATAGCTCCTACGGTATACGCTTGTTTGCGGTCCATTTTGTTTAACTTTTCAAATACTTTTTTGGGCTTAGCCAAATTTAAAAACTTAAATTTCAACATACTTCCCCCTATATACAAATAAAAACTACTCTTGTTGACCCGCACGATACAACGTGTGCGCTCAAACACAGAGTGATACACCTTAAAGTTAGTATAAGACTAAAGACCCAAAATGTCAAGGGGTGTTTTCGGCCTAATTTAACGATATACTTTGTTACTCAAATAGTCGGATACCTCCGCCCTACGGGCGCGTGCCGCCAGTATTCCTCCTATTTTCGTGCCGCGTCTATCGTCAAATTAGTTTGAAAACCCAACTCTGAAAGTAATTTACAAACCAAGGGGTGTTTTCGGCCTAAGTTTCGGCCTAATAAAAACGCCACCGCGTATGTCGGTTTTACGCATAAAAATAATCGCAAGAAAATGAAATTAACTTTCCGGGCGCATAAACGGAAGCGGACGTTCATTCGGCCCCGCATACTTGATAACCTTAATTTGGGCCCCGTTTTCACACAAGAAACTATATCCGCGCAAACAATGCCGGTCCCGGTCGCAAACGCGGTCTTTATCGTAATTACATAAAAAATTGATACGCGGGGCCTTTGTACGTGCAAGCAGCGTAATTTTGGTCCAATCTCCGTCTGTATTGATATCTAAATTAAAATCATTTAAACTTAAAAATTGACGCATACCGGGATTATTAAACCCAATATAATCTTCCACTTTGCGTTGGATATCCTTCTTTAAGTACCGCCGGTCCCACCCGCGGCTGAAATGCTCCGTAGTGTGGGATTGCAACTGAAACCGCCGTGCTGCATACGTCCCTGCTATCTGCATTTTTTGGTTAAGTACCAAAAGCCCGGCAATTTTAATAATGAATACTAAAAAAATCACAAATACCGGGAACAAGAGTACCATTTCGGTGGTAGCTTGCCCGCGGCGGGCCGTAAAAAAAGAATGTATATTTTTCATTTAAGGCCTCAATGTTACGTTATACTTGGGCAACGGATTGGGCCACACGCAATTGTTATTCGCGCGCGGACAGCTCATAATAACCTCGTTATGAACGTACGGTTTATATTTACTCTCTAAATTAACATTAAAATGGTTGCGCGGCAACGGGAAATTTTGTTTCAGTGAAATACCGCGTTTCAACGTACGCAGTTTACTTCGTCCCGCCGGAGATACATAAGCAAATAAATACAGTGGGTCGGCTCCCATTGTCGTCATTTTTAAATCTACTTTAACAGCTCCGCCTGTACCACCGGCCATATCTGAAGCAGACACATATACAATTAAATCATCTGCTTTTTGCGGCGTAGTTGGAATATTCAAATAATTCATCAGCCGCCCGGCACTTTGACGCGCACAGGAGGAAAGTTTACAGTCATCCACGTTTAAATAATACCCTTGGCGAAATGTAATCGCATTTTTAATAAGTTTTTTATAAATATCTTCCTGCAAATTATAAATATCCCCCACCTGTACGTAGGTATTTAAATACCCTTTAATGGCCGGGAGAGCCACTTCCCGGGCAGACACATAATGCTGTTTTACCATTTCTTCATCCATAATGGTAACTTTATCTTTAATAGCATCCGGGGTTTCTTTTTCCCACCCTTTACGGTCATAGCGTTTATAAGCAGGGTTATTTTCTAATAAATCATACTTGGCGTAATGCACCCCCCAGTCCTGCGAGTCTGCCGGCGGATTGGGGTTTTTCCCCCATGCATAGTCCGGCGCTACCGTTGGCACAGCCCCGGCACGAAAAAATAAATCAAACACAGTTAGGTTTTGGCTCTTATAGGGCTCCGTTACCACATTTTGAACCTGTTTTAACGGGTCATTATACGTAAGCATCACACGGTACGGTAGTGGCCCGTTTAAAATACCCACCGCATTTAAAAACGCACTAACTGAAGTAACCTGCGTATATGCAGCATTATCCAAGGCAAACTGGTGGCGCACTTTGGCAATAGAAAGTTTGGTGGTTTCTACCAATAAGTAAATGACTAACACAAATAACGGAAGTAACAACACCGCCGGCAACAGTAATTGTGCCCGACGGTCTTGTAAAGTATGCTGTGCCCGGGAAAAGAGGGAGTACATAGTTATCCTTCCCCGGGCAACAATTGCCCAATAAATGAGAATATATAGTGAACTACATCTGTATGAAAAGACATCATAAACGCCGAAAAAATCACTACCACAGCAGCCAGCATAAGCACATATTCCACAGTAGCCTGCCCGCGGGAAGCAGCTAATAACGGCGTAGGGACCTCTTTCATAGCTACTTAGAAATCATCTTCATCCGAGACGATATTCCCCTCCGAAGAAATCAGCCCTTTTTCAATCGCTTTGACGACAGCTTCCGTACGGCTGCTGACCCCTAATTTATGGAAGGCACTATTCAAATGATTTTTAATTGTTTTGACACTACAGTTTAATTCTTTGGCCAGTTCTTTGTTGCTCATTCCTTTGCCTAACAAATCCATAATTTTGATTTCAGTTTTAGTCAGCGTAGCCTGGCTGGGAACAGACCCGTCCCCCATTTTGCGAAGACCGTGCAGCAACTTGCCCATCAACTGCTGGGGGATCATAAGTCCTTCACTCGTAAATGTTTTAATGGAATTGACGAGTTCCACCGCCGGTAACATTTTGGACAAATACCCATTGGCACCGGCCTGGATAGCATCCAGCACGTGGGCTTCATCTTCAAAACTGGAAAGCATCAGTACATTGACCTGCGGACAGGCTTCACGGATTTTGCGTGTGGCGTTAATACCGTCCATTTTGGGCAGTTTAATATCCATAAGCACTACATCCGGTTTTAACTTTTTAGCAAGTGCTACGGCTTCTATTCCATCAGCCGCTTCTCCAACTACTTCCACCCACTTTTCCCCGCTCAAGATGTCTTTAATTCCTTCGCGGAATAAGGTTTGGTCGTCGGCAATTAGTACAGTTATGATTTTTTTCTTATTTGTAGGCATACTCCCTTACCTCTGTATTTAATTTGCTGTAGGCAGCGTAAAATTAAAGCTGGCTCCTTTTCCAATTCCTTCACTATGTGCCCAAATACGTCCGTTATGATTTAGCACAATATCCTTCGCAATGGATAGCCCCAGCCCTAACCGACCCAC
>CALAFB010000094.1 GCA_937891135.1 uncultured Elusimicrobium sp. | reverse complement strand
TACTTTTTTATGCGTTTTGCTTTGTGCTGTTCTTTTGGGCATAAAAAACCGCCTGCACTCCCTTTCTTGGAAAGAAAATACAAGCGGTAATAAAACAAAAAAG
The DNA here is from genome assembly GCA_937891135.1 of uncultured Elusimicrobium sp. Taxonomy (GTDB): domain Bacteria; phylum Elusimicrobiota; class Elusimicrobia; order Elusimicrobiales; family Elusimicrobiaceae; genus Avelusimicrobium. The sequence goes on along the minus strand of CALAFB010000094.1, from coordinate 3,498 downwards.
ACAACTGACCTGTATTTTAATCAGTTGCCTTTCTTTTGCCCACTAATAGTTTAAGAAACTAACGCCCGTTTGTCAAGGGTTTATTTTTTGCGTATCTTTAACCACTAACACCAGCCCAACCCCTTCATAGTGTTTCTTTATTGCCTCTTCCAAGCAAGCGTATAGCCTAATGCCTGACCCAGTTGCAATAGTGTTTCAATGTTAGGTGTACGCCCGCCGTTTTCCATACGCGCAATGCAAGATTGTTTAATCCCTGTTTTGTCTGCCAGTTCTTGTTGGGTCCGTTTGGCTTTCTTGCGTAACACTCTAAACTGTTCTACTAGGTTTGATACCGGCACATCTGCTACGGGCGGATTTTCCCATGCCACGCCGTTCTTATACAGTTCATACTCGGAAAGGTCAATTTCGCTATTCCATACAACGGCAGCCCCGCCAAAATCTACCCTTGCTTTGCAGAATAGATTACGGTTTTCAAGTTGCTTAAATACGGGTATCTCGGGTATCAAACGGCTTACATCATATTTCTTAAATACACCGTTCTCAAACAATACCCCTAATACCATATTTTCAAGCGGGTACACCTTGCGGATTTTGTAGATTTTCATAACGCCCCCTTATGCCAAAGGCGGTAATTTTCCTATTTTTTGTTTATTCCACATTTCTAATAATTGCGCTTGGTGAGGTTTAGCCCATTTGCGTACAAGGTTTCTAGCCGTGGTGGGGAAACTCCCCGTCATTTTAAGCGTTTTAATATCAAAACTGGCTTGATATTCCCCGTATTTGGCGTGGAAATGCGGCGGGTTATGCTCTCTAAACACAAGCGTTATAACAATTCCGTAGAAGCGTGCTATCTCTGGCATTTTTCCTCTCCTTATTTAGTTTGTTATATTATAGCCATTTGGTTATATTTTGTCAAGACCCAATTTCAGTTTTACTTCAAATTAAACCGGAAATTTAACTGTACCCCATAGGACACAATATCCTTTACCTTGAAATCCACTCCACCAGAATTAAACCCTTTATTGATAAAAGTTTTACTATAAAAAGCGGTTATATCCATAACTACTTTATTGTTTTCATCCGGCCACTCAATTCCTATAAATCCTGTAGGCGTAACAAAATAATCATGTTCCCATAGCCATTCACTTATATCAATTCCGTTGTCTTTCCATATAGGTTTAACACGGGTAGCGGCTAACCCTGCCCCACAAAACAACCGCGCCTGTGTACTTGCCGGATTAACTGTTAAAAAAGCATTTAAACCTATATCTTGCATTTTGGCCCCTACGGTTATTGCATCATCGCTGTCATAATCACTTTCTTGTATTTTAGTACGGTATTGATAAAATACTTCCATACGAAAATAAGGGTTAATTTGTGTACCAAACGCGGCCTTAAAGGCAGGTTGCCAGTCCTTAAACAAAGTTCCTTCATCAGTATATCCCATAAATTCTGCTTTTGCGTGGGACTTTGCCCTACCGTAAGACACCCCTAAAGACAAATAGGGAACTTCGCTATTCTCCCGGTGGGTTTTTTCGGGCCCCTTCGTATTCAAATTATCGCCTTTTTGCGCGGTTGAATTACTACTAACAGGCACAAAATAATACTCATCCGATGTTTTATAAGTGCCGTCTGCCTGTTTTACAAGGCGCGGTACTTTTTGATAATAGGTTGTTTCGGTAGCGTTTTCTTGTGAATAAGACAAACATGCCGCCACTCCAAATACTGCAACTAACAATAATTTTTTCATTTTTTATCTCCTTTTCCAAAACACCACCATAAGAAGGCCACATTTGCCAATACGATAATAGCAACCCCCGCATCATGCGCCTTTGTATCCCATAAAATACTGCCTACTAGAAAGGAAACACAAATACCCGCCAATGTGCAAGCACTTTTTTTATCTATATTTTTCATTACCAAATATCAATAATACAACAAAAAACCGGGTTTCAGTTTTTATACCGAAACCCAGTTTCTAACGATAATAAGCGATATGTTAATCAAACTTGGATATTTTATCCTTAATACGGATATTATATCCATATTTTGTAAGTTTGTCAACATTATTTTTCAAAATCGGAGTTTTTATGACGGAGAAAAAAATAAATGAACTAGCAAAAAAAATCAAAATCGCCATGTTGGAAATGGGATTAAACCAAGCATCTTTGGCAAAAAAATTAGGTGTTAAGCAAAACTCCGTAAGCCGTTATTTATCGGGGCAAGTGAACCCCAAAATAAAGATGCTAGAAAAAATTGCGCTGGCAACAAATAAACCCGTTAATTATTTTTTTGCCGACGATAGTGTTACCCAAAACATTAAGGGTAATCACAATGTGCAGCAGAATACAAACGGGCAAGAATTGGAACTCATAAAAGCCAAAATGGAGGTATTACAAAAGACATTAGAAAACTTTGAATTGCGCCTTAAATTATTAGAAAAAAAGAAATAAAAAAGTAGTTGCCACACCGAAACCTAAACTTAACATATCGCTTATTTTCATTAGTTAATCAAACCCTGCGGCGGCCAAGGCCGAACGCACGCAAACGCCTAGGGCAAGGCGGGCAACTGATTACATTGCACAAATTGGAAAATAACGGCAGCACAACCGTTATCAGTTGTCAAAAAGAGAGCTAACGGGATTAGTCCCACCGCGCCCACGGTAATATGCTCTCTTTTTTATTTTATCACTTTTTATTCACCGATGTTGATTGTGGAGTATGCAACGCATCTGGGCAAACTTCATGCGCAGATTTGGTGATGCTGGTAATTGCTTTTTTCAGCAAAACACGGTAAAATGGTATGCTGAAAGGAGGCATAAGTCATGATTCAAAATATTTTCTACGGACAGAATATTCCTGCGGAGCATTGCTGTCAGAATCCCAACTATGATACGATGCTGCATCAATGCAGCACACTTGCAGAGACCTTGGTCAAAACGCTTTCTGCAGAGCAGCGCGAAATATTTGCAAAATACTCCGATGCGCAGGCAAAATTAAATCAAACCATCAATGCTGATTTCTATGAAATAGGCTTTCGGGACGGGGCACACCTTATGATTGACATTCTCAAGTAAATTCCGGATGGTTATGAGCCCCATCCACTTTTGCCCATGCGCCCGCCCAATTCTTTTGACAATGCAATAATCGCTTCCTCCGGCGTGGGTGTTCCGCCAGTTCGGGACATCGCACGCCAATTTTTCTGTACAGCCGGATCGGAGTTCTTCATACCCTCCTCAATCGCAAGCGAGATTTCTCTGCGAACTTCTGCCACAGTCGTATTGTTCTCCGCCGCAATACGCATCAGTATTTTTCTGATATTTGCCATAATACACCTTCTAATTACACTATTTGGTTGTTATACACACCATTAGTTATTATAGCACACCAAGAGTGATAATGCAAGGGCAAAAAAAGAAAAGCCCGCAAAAAAGCGGACTTTCCTAAAAATATTCTTATTCAGCATATTGAATCAGTGTATCAATCACTGCAAAGATG
>CALAFB010000093.1 GCA_937891135.1 uncultured Elusimicrobium sp. | reverse complement strand
TTTTCTGTATTAACACCCAATACAAATTCATCCAATTCCCTACAATCCGGAACAGGGAACAAGCAAGGAAAAGGACACCAAACACCCCGATTTAATAAATTTATTTATACATATAACTGAACAAATTACTTGATTTTATGTAAAATTATACATATAATTATATAAAGTTTAAAAATGGAGGCATTTTATTATGATAAATCGTTCGGAGTATTTAAAAACATTGATTCGTTGGAGAGATAAAAATGATTTAATCAAGGTGGTGACTGGGATTAGGAGATGTGGAAAATCAACCTTATTCCAGTTATTTCAAGCATATCTCAAAGAACAGGGCGTGTTAGATGCACAAATTTTGCCGATTAATCTGGAACTAGCCGATTATGCTCATTTGTTAGATTATCAAGCGTTACATTCCTATATTTTAAGTCATTGTGCACCAGGGAAAATGACATACGTATTTTTGGATGAAATACAAATGGTACCTGAATTCCAAAAAGCAGTTAATAGCTTGCGTCTGCATAAAAATATAGATCTGTACATCACCGGTTCCAATGCGTATATGTTTTCACAAAAATTGACGACTTTACTAGCAGGGCGGTATATTGAAATAAAAATGTTACCGTTGTCGTTCAAAGAATATATGTCAGCTTTCCCTGAATTAACGGAAAATGCGTATGACCGGAAATTTAATGAATATATTACGTATGGTTCATTTCCGCAAATATTGGATTTTTACCATAAGGGTGGGTTTGATAATTTGGCATGGCACAATTATTTGGAAAGTATTTATAATACTATTATCGTCAAAGATATTATGGCAAGGCAGGGAATCAAAGAACTTTCCAAGTTGGAGCGGGTCATCCGGTTTATGTTTAGTAACATTGGCTCGGAAACTTCTTTGAGCAAAATCAGCAATGTGTTGAATGCCGATGCCAAGGGGAACATACATGTTCAAACCATAGAGAATTATATAGAAGGATTGTTGGATGGCTACGCATTTTATAAGGTATTACCCAACTACCTAAAAGGCAAAGGCCGCCTGCGCAGCAATGCCAAATATTATGCGGCAGACACGGGACTGCGGTACTTTTTGTTAGGGGGTAATGCAGGGCAAGATGCGGGGCATATTTTGGAAAACATTGTATTTTTGGAACTTAAGCGGCGCGGTTATGAAGTACAAACAGGTCGTATAAACCAGGAGGAAGTGGATTTTGTAGCTACACTTTCTGGTGGTAAAATAGAATATTACCAAGTAGCACAAAGCATACTGGACGAAAACACGTTTCAACGTGAAATTAAACCGCTAAAAGCAATTAAGGACAATTATCCCAAGTTTATTTTAACCCGGGATTATAATACAGGGAATGATAACGGCATTGAAATCTTAAATGTGTTAAAGTGGTTAATGCAAGCGTAATATTAAAGAAATGTTTTGAAATATGGACACAATCAAAGAGCTAGAACACAAGGTGCAACTTTTGGAAAAAGACAGATCCTATTTATTGGATTTGGTTAAACAATATGGTTTGTCTTACACGCGGACCATATTTTCCGGCAGCGGCAGGAAGACAGGGGAAAAGTACATGTAACAGATAAAGACATTTTATGAGTAATGTAGTAAAATAAAAGAAAGATGTACATTAAGGAGAATAACAAAAACAAGAAAATTTGAATAATGTAGAACATTAAAAGATTATTTGTTGGAAGTGTAGGTTCGGCCTGCACTACGCTAGGCGGAGTAAACTCCGCAAGGCATATACCTGTCCACGAATAGTCGTCTGCCTCTTTTTACACTCATCCCCTAACCGGGGATGGGTGGGCGGCGATTATTACACGGGTTACAGGTATAGCTCAGGTATAATCGCCGCTTTTTGTCGGCTAAACTTGACGGAACTAATCATAAAAATGGAGGCAGGATATGATGTATAACAGGAGTAGTCGGCGGGGTTTTACGCTTATAGAATTGTTAGTGGTAGTGTTAATCATTGGCATTTTGGCAGCTATCGCAGTGCCGCAGTATAATAAAGCTATTGTGAAAAGCCGTATCAGCGCCATTCTTCCCGTTGGGAAAGCTATTTGGGAAGCGAAGGAAACCTACTATTTACTCAACAATGAATATGTACGCGATATCAATGTGCTTGATATAGATGTGCCAACAAATTGTATATACCAAGGTCACCTCGGTTATTATAGTTGCGGAAAATATTGGTTGTTAGATAACAATGTCACCAATGTCACGCTAAACTATTGTCCGGACCATTTGTCCAACTTGACCGAGTGCCGTGTATATCAGGATTTTGCATTGGTCTTGGCGCAGTTGCAGCAACCTGATGACGGACGGTATCAATCCGGAATAACTTACTGTGCAGTACATAACAAGTCCAAACTCGGGCAGAAAATTTGCAAAAGTTTAACAGGATTTACATACGGAACTTATCGGGGGGACTTAAACCCTGTATAAAATTCTAGGAAAATTATTTTTACGACATTTTTGTCTCTTTTAGCTGTAGGCCCGAACCGGTGTTTAATAGTACCATACATAAGAACTACCTCCAAACGGGGTAAGATAAGGGTAGTTTGTATCACTCTTATAAATTTGATAATTGATATCGTTGGCAGCCGGTTTGCCTGAAGGACCGTGAGCCACACACTCTGCTCCCTGCACAGGATACAGTGCCGGTTGGCGGGTTAGGGAATTTGATTGCTTTACCGTTGCAAGGCAAAGCCCTACGGGTGGGAAACAGTGCTTTTGTGGATGAAAATTGGCAACCTTATCCTAATCAATGGGAAAAATTGCAAACCGTTTCCAAACTATCTAAAACATTTGTAGAAGAAAAAATTAAAGAGTGGAGTGTTAACGGGCTACTGGGTGTATTGGCTGACAATATAGGATATTTAGCGGGAACCCTTCAAAAACCTTGGGAAACACATCCTGCCATTTGGAATAAAGAATATGCCCAGGGCGTTGTGCAAATTACACAAGCCAATATGCTGTTTATTGAGTCATCCAATTTGAAACCGCCTTTGCAAAATCAAATCAGGCGGCTAGCTGCATTTAGTAACCCGGAGTTTTATAAAAAGCAGGCCATGGGATTTACTACAATGGGCATACCGCGCATTATTTTTTGCGGGTATGACCAAGACCATTACATTTGTATTCCGCGCGGATGCCAAGAGCAACTCGTGCAAAAACTTCAAGAAGCTCGGATTGATTATCAGCTGCACGATTGCAGACAAAACGGGAAAAAAATTCAAGTTACTTTTCAAGCCCAGCTCTATCCCGAGCAGCAACGGGCAGCTGACGAAATACTATCCCATGAAAACGGTGTTTTAGAAGCGGCTACGGCTTTTGGCAAAACGGTGGTGGGTGCTTATTTGATTGCCAAGCGGCGGGTTAATACATTGATTTTAGTCCATAATAAAGAAATTTTAAAAAACTGGCAGGAAGATTTAAGTAAGTTTTTAAATATCCAGGAACAATTGCCCCAATATAAGACACTTACCGGACGCATAAAAACACGCAGTAGTGCTATTGGAACCCTAGTTGGGGGACAAGATAAAACCACTAGGATTATTGACGTGGCAATGATAGAATCCTTGGGCAAACAAGATCAAGTGAAAGACCTAGTTAAAACCTATGGTATGGTGATTATGGACGAATGTCATCATGCGGGTGCATCTACGGCAATGAACGTTCTTAACGAAGTGAGTGCTAAATATGTCTATGGTCTTACGGCCACTCCCAAGCGTAATGATGGGCAAGAGCAAAAGATTTTTATGCAGTTGGGGCCGATACGGCATCGTTATACCACCCGGGAACGTTTGGATTCCCAAGATGTAGTGCACTATATCAATCCGCGCTTTACGCGCTTGGCTCATATTAACGAGGATAAACTAAAAATTAACGATGCTTATCGTTTGGTCATTACCGATGAGGGTAGAAATGCACAAATTGTACGGGACGCACAAAATTGTCTAGCTCAAGGAAGAACCCCGCTTGTGTTAACCCGGTTTAAAAGCCATGCGCAGTATCTGTACGAGCAGCTTCAACATAAATCGGATTTCATCTTTTTGTTGCAAGGCGGAGGGAGTGCTCGCGAAAAACAGCTCGTTCGGGAGCAAATGCACAATGTTCCTACGGATAAAACAATGATTGTGGTGGCTACGGGGCAATATGTAGGGGAAGGGTTTAATTTCCCGCGCTTTGATACACTAATGCTAGCTACTCCTATCTCTTGGCAGGGAAATGTGGAGCAGTATGCCGGGCGGCTCCACCGGGATTATGAAGGCAAACGCGAAGTATGGATTTATGACTATGTAGATAGCCATATCGGTATTTTGGAGACCATGTATTACCGGCGCTTGCGTACCTATAAGAAAATGGGATATCAAGTAGCGGCAGATGAGAATAAAACACAACAAGTAAATTGTATTTTTGATAGGCAATCATACGCCCATATTTTTAAGACGGATTTAAGTGAGGCGCGGCAGGAGATTATTATTGCCAGCCCGCGTGTTAGTGAATATCAAGTTAAGAAA
>CALAFB010000092.1 GCA_937891135.1 uncultured Elusimicrobium sp. | reverse complement strand
GGCCAGGCCGCCCGGCGGCTAACCGCGCTGGCGTGTAAGTATTGAGCGGGGCCGCGTACGTAACACCGGGAGGAGGGGGGCTCTTCCTTGGTTTCTCAAAAATGCTATAATAATACTATCTTAATTTTTAGAGGTTTTTTAGTATGACAGTTCGTGTTCGTTTTGCACCTTCCCCGACGGGGTTTCTACACATTGGCGGCGTGCGTACCGCGTTATTTAACTATTTGTTTGCTAAAAAAAATAAAGGCACGTTTTTACTTCGCATTGAAGATACCGACGAGGAACGTTCCACCCAGGCCTCTACAGATGCTATTTTTGAAGGCATGCAATGGATGCAGCTCAACTGGGACGAAGGCCCTATGCCGGACGGTACAAACAAAGGCCCGGACGCACCCTACTACCAGGCCCTCCGCGCCGACCAAGGGATTTATAAAAAATACATTGACCAATTACTCGCCGAAGGCAAAGCGTATAAATGCTATTGCACCGAGGAAGAATTAGAAGCCAACCGCCAACAATGTTTGGCCGAACACCGCCCGCCGCGCTATTCCGGCAAGTGTGCCCATTTAACCCCAGAAGAACAAGCCGCCCTGGAAGCGCAAGGCCGCAAATACGTCATCCGTTTCCGTATGCCTACGGAAGGCGACGTGGAATGGGACGACCTCATCCGCGGGCACGTCAAGTTTGCCAGCAAAGATTTGTATGATTTGGTAATCCAAAAAACCAGCGGCTACCCGACGTATAACTTTGCCGTGGTCATAGACGACCACTTAATGCGTATGACGCACGTCATCCGCGGGGATGACCATATCTCTAACACCCCGGCGCAAATTCAAATTTACCGCGCGCTGGGCTGGAAGGAACCGCAATTTGCCCACTTGTCTATGATTCACGGGCCGGACGGCAAAAAACTTTCCAAACGCCACGGGGCTACCAATGTGGTGGAATTTCGTAATATGGGCTACTTGCCCGAAGCCCTTAAAAACTATTTGGCCCTGCTGGGTTGGGCGACGAGCGACTCCCAGCAAATCTTCGCTCCCGGCGAGTTAGAAGAAAAATTTGATATCTCCGGCTGCCAACCCAGCCCCGCGGTGATGGACCCCGAAAAACTCAACTGGATGAACGGGGAATACATCCGCGCTACGCCGCTGGCCCGTTTAACGGACTTGGCCTTGCCGTTTCTTGAAAAAGCCGGTATCAACCTGGCGGGCGTGGACCGCACCCGCTTAGAGGGCATTGTGGGCTTAGAGCAGGAAAAATACAAACTCTTAACCGAAATCCCGGATTTAATCCGTTTCTTTTTTGAAGAACCCGTCTTTGAACAAGACGCGTTAGACAAAGTATTTGCCAAGCCCGAAGCCAAAAAAGTGCTTGCCGATATGGCGGAAATTTACCAAAATTTGGCGGATTTTACCGACGTAAATTTAGAAGCCGCTGCCCGCGGTTATGCCAAAGAAAACGGCCTAAAAGCCGGGGCTATTTTCCACCCGGTGCGGGTAGCCGTATCGGGCCGCACCCACGGGCCGACGTTGTTTAAAATGTTGGAATATATGGGCCAAGAAACCGTGGTACGCCGTTTAAAAGCGGCCGTTGCTAAGTGCCACTAAACTACACATACAGGGTTTATGAGATATTGGTTTTTCAACGGCAATGATGTGGTAGGACCGTTTACCCCCAAAGAGTTGGCAGCCGAGTCATCCTTTAATGCTGCCAGTTTGGTCTGCCCGGAAACGTTGAGTGAGAAAGAGGACCAATGGCAGCCGGCGTCGTCGTTTGCCCAGCTGCAGCCGTGGATTACTTCCGAAGAAACGGACGAAGCCGCCTCGCTTACGTTAGAAGAAGAAATGAATACGCTGTTGCAGGAAAAATCTCCCCTGTCGTTTGAAAAAACCACGACAGACGGCCCCTCTTTGCAACTGCCTAAAAAACCTGCCGCCCCCGGGCCCATAGAAGATTATTTTAACCATATCCAAAAAGAGGAACTGGGCGATATTTTGGGCATCCCGGCCCCGGCCGAAAATTCGGATATGGACCTGGCACACGCCTTGGAAAAACAGTTGGCAAAAACAACTTCCACCCGGCGGGAAGAACCCGTTTTAAACGCAGCGGACGAGCAGACCGTCCAACAGTTACAAACCGCAGTAGCTACCCACCACACCGCCACGATTACCGAAGTATTTGGAGCCCCGGCGGCTACGGTTTCCCAAGAACCCGCGCACTCCCCTGAAAACAGTTTACCTGCGTTGCCGGCGGATGATTTTATGGGAATGCCGACGGCCGATACGGCCCCGGTAGTGAGTACCGTTCCCGCTTTGGCTGCGCCCGCCGAACCGGAAGAACCGGCTCCGGCTATGTCTGCTCCGGCCGCCGATTGGGAAGAAGTAACTCCGGCGGTACAAGCCCCCGCTTTGGCTGCGTCTGTTTCCACTCCGGCCGCGTCTGATGAACCCGCTGAACCGGCGGATACGGTCCTGCCGGACCCGGCTCAGTTGCGTGCGGAAAAAGTAGAAGTAAATAGTATTAAAACCCATTTAAAACAAACCCAAGAAATGAAAGACGTCATTCAACACACGGTAGCTGCCCGCCCCGGCTTGTGGGAACGCAAAGCAACCGTGGGTTTACTAGCGGTACTGGTCATTATCGGCAGTATTTTTATCATCCGGCAATTCCCGTCCCGCGCGGCGCAAGCCGCTCCTACGGCTCCCGCTGCCCCCACAACGGCCGCCCGGGAACTGTTGGAACCGCTGCCATTAGCCGTGCCGGTTCCGGCTGCGGTTGCTGCCCCGGCGGACCGCCGCCAGCAGGCGTTAGAGATTGTGCAAAATTATCCGCTGTCCGGCTCGCGCGGGACTATTTCCCGTTATTTAAACCGGCTGTACCAAACCCAGCTGGCCCAGGGATATAGCGGCACCTGGGAGGCAGAGCCACTTCATAAAAATGCGTATTTGGTAAAATATCGGTTGACCAAAACGCGAAAAGAACCTATTATATATATATTCCAGGCCGATGTGGATACGGGTAAATTAACCGGGGCCTTAAATAATATTTCACTTGATTTAGTTGGAAAAATATAGCAGGAAAGGGGACTTAATATGATATTGATGGACGACTTGTTTGCACTGATGAAATCCAAAAATGCTTCGGATATTCACATTATGGTGGGGGTGCCGCCGGTGCTGCGTATTCAGGGGAAATTGTATGCTACCCAGTTTGAAACGCTGACCAAAGAAAGCGCACAGACGCTTATTTATTCCATTATGACCGATGAACAACGCCAACGCTTTGAAGAAGATTTGGAGTTGGATTTTTCCTTCGGCTTAAAAGCCCTGGGCCGTTTGCGTGTAAACGTGTATAAAGAAAAAGGCGGGATTGCCGCTGCGTTGCGTGCTATTCCGAATACGTTCCAAACCTTTGAAGAACTGAACTTGCCGCCTGTAACGTATAATTTAATGAAACTCAATAAAGGGCTTATCCTGGTAACCGGGGCTACCGGGTCCGGTAAATCTACGTCTTTAGCCAGTATGATTAACTACCTCAATATGAACGAGAGTAACCATATTATGTCCGTAGAGGACCCGATTGAGTTCGTCCACCCGCATAAACGCAGTATCGTCAACCAGCGCGAAGTAGGCAGCGATACCAAAACCTTCGCCGCGGCACTAAAACACTTTTTACGTCAAGACCCGGACATCATCCTGGTAGGGGAGTTGCGCGACCGGGAAACCATGGAAGCGTGCCTTACCTTAGCCGAAACCGGGCACTTGGTATTTGCTACCTTGCACACTAACGACGCCGTACAATCCATTAACCGTATTATTGACGTGTTTCCGCCGGAACAACAACCGCAAATCCGTACGCAGTTGTCCTTCGTGATTGAGGCGATTTTATCGCAGCAGCTCATCCCGGCCTTAAACGGCGGGCGCACGATGGCGTGCGAAGTGTTGGTAGCCAACTCGGCCGTACGCAGTTTAATCCGCGATGCAAAGACCGAGCAGATTATGTCCACCATGCAGACCAACGCCAACATTGGGATGCGCCCGATGAACGAAGCCCTGGCGCAACTGTATATTGAAAAGAAAATCAGTTACGAAATGGCTCTTTCCCACAGTAATGACCAAGGCGGTTTAAAAACCTACTTGCAGCAACGCTTGGGAACCAGCAACTTTAAATAAACAGAAGTAATTTGGTAGACGCCCCCCCTGTGTAAATAGGGGGGGCTTTTGAATATATACACATCCAGGGCTTTCTGATACGTGTTTATTAAATGAACCATTTGCGTAGCTTTTGCCTTTGCTACGGCTTTTTGGTATTGCGGTAACGCTACGGCGGCCAAGATACCAATGATAAGTACCAGACTAATAGTTCAATGAGCGTAAAACCTTTGCAACACTTATAGGTCAGGGCTTGCCCTGACAGTTGTGGGTGTT
>CALAFB010000091.1 GCA_937891135.1 uncultured Elusimicrobium sp. | reverse complement strand
AAAGCCTCAATGTTTTTGGTTTGCCGTTGGCAATGGCTCTACAGATTGGTAGGTTACAACGTCGCATTATGCTACGACCTTTGGCAGCTTTCCCGTTGCGATTACATCTACCTTTTGCCCGGTTGGAAAGACAGCAAGGGCGCAACTATCGAAAGTTTCTTTGCATGGCATATTGGCGTTTACCGCCTGACAGAAAAGGAGCGTAAGCCGGTAGACCTGAAAATGGCCAAGTGGATAGCCCGGCGCGAAAAGAGCAAAATAATTGCGCCTGATATACCATTACCTGAAAGAAAATAAGAGTATGACACAGGAAGAGAAAGCCAAGAAAAGGCAATTAAAAGACGAAGTAGCCGCCGAGTTACAGGCTAACCGCGACAATTACCTTACCCGCTATAGTTATGCGCTTACAGAGACCGACAAGCGTATGACAGACTACGTTTTGAGCGTTATAGATAATCCCGACGGCCATAACCTCTACGAGTTATTGAAGATACGCCGGTTTTTCCAAATGCTCGATAAGTGGGTTTGGAAGCCCAAGCGCGTAAAGAAGAAAATCAGGCTTTACGAGAAATTGAAGTTTAGCGGAACGTCCGGGCGTAGGCGTTACAAACTAACGCCGGTGCAAGTCTTTCAGATGGCTAATATTTTCGGCTTTGCCCGTCCTGATGGCCGTAGGCTTATCCGTATCGTCTACATATTCGTACCGCGAAAGTTCAGTAAAACGACCTTTGCGGCGTTTTTGGCCGTTGACGATATGCTGTTTGGTGACTATAACGCGGAAGCCTACGTAGGGGCCAACTCTTACGACCAGGCGAAAAAATGCTTTAACGAGATACGCCTAATTATGTTCGACTTAGACCCCCGGCAAAAGCATTTCAAGATTAACCGCGAAACGGTGACGTTCAGAGACCGGGCGCGTGAGAGTCTGGCGCAATGCCTCACGTCCAACGCGCAGACCAAAGACGGCCTGTTTGCATCGTTGGCCATTATAGATGAATATTCACAGGCGAGAGACACGGCCAACAAGTCAGGCGCAGACTTAAAGAATACGCTTACGTCCTCTATGGGGCCACGCCGTAACCCGCTAACGGTTATCATTACGACGGCCAGCGACGTAATAGAGGGGCCGTGCTACAATGAATTGGAGGGCGTTAAGAAGATATTGGAGGGCGAGGGCGAAAACGACTATATGTTTGCCGATTTGTTTATGCCCGACGTAGACGATGAAGAGGGCGACCCGGCCACATGGTCAAAGGTGCAGCCCCATTTGGGTATTACGGTGCAAGATGATTACTACGAAATAGAATGGAAGAACGCCCAACTATCAGCCGAAAATATGTTGGTTTTCCGTACCAAGTTGCTTAACATCTTTACCATTAACGAGGTTAAGACGTGGTTTAGCCTTGAAGATGCTACCGCCCTGATGGGCGACTTTGATATAGACCATGTAACCGGGCATCCTGAATGTGCCGTAGCCTTTGACCTATCCGTGCATGATGATTTCAGCGCAGTATCTTATACCGTCTATTCCAAGGAAACAAAGTGTTTCTATTGTCACACAGACTACTATTTTCCCATTGGCGCGTTAAAGGGGCATCCCAACGCAGAATTATATAAGATATGGCACGAGGCGGGCCACCTGATATTTACCAAGGGAAAGCGCATAGACGTTAGACGTATTGCCGACGATATTATACGGCGTACTAAGTTGGTTAAGATTATCCGCATAGGCTACGACGGCTACAAGGCAAAGGACTTAGTAAACATCTTAGCCACCGCCGGGGCCACCGGCGTACTGATACCCTACGGCCAGACTTATGGCAATTTCAATCTACCCGTAGAATCGTTTGAAATGTTAGCCTACGCAGAACCGGCGCAGATAGTCTTTAACAATAACCCTATTAACGTCTATTGCCTGACTAATTGCGTTATAGACGAAGATAGGTTGGAAAACAAAAAGCCTTTGAAGATTTCGCAGTACCGCAAAATAGACGGTACAATAACTATGCTAATGACTTTAGGGCAACTTTATTCTTACGAGCGATAACAGGAAACGGCGGGCATCTAACCCGCCGTCTCTAATCGTCTATTTCGTAGCCCCGTTGGTTTAGTACCTTTTTGGCTTTGCCCTTGATGGCCTTATAAACGCCGTCTTTGCGTTTAACGACAAGTCCGAGGCTTTCCAACTTTAGCAGTATTTGGTCAATATACCAAGTTGGCAAGTTCTTACAAAAATCCCTTTCCGCTAATTCTTGCAGGGTGCAGGGAATCCAATACAGGGAGGCCAGCACGTCGTAACGATATTGCAGTAACTCACTACTCATACGCGCTTATTGTTGGCAGTCG
>CALAFB010000090.1 GCA_937891135.1 uncultured Elusimicrobium sp. | reverse complement strand
GAGATTCCCAACAGAGACTTTTGGGAATGACCCTTTTTATTTTGAACGGCTACATTCTTTCCATTTTGCGTTTTTCCCCGCCGGGCAGTTCCTTGCTTCATACATTCTCCTTTTATTGTCAGGTTTACACCTGACCTACTTTTAATTTGCAATTTCCCTGCCTTCGGAGAACCCAACCAAAAACGGCTCTGCATCTATGGGATCGCAACAAACCATAACTACAACAGCCGTAATTTACCGTCAAAACGATAAACGTTCGGCATAAAAACTGGGATTCGAAGGCCCTTATTCTTATACCTTACGCAGTTGTTTTTGGCGTTGCGATCCCCCGTGTGGGTTCTGCGTTTCTTAAACGCCTCCAAAAACAGAATAAAATTGTGTTTTCTTACCTTCTTATTTTAACATAATTTTTCTAATTTGAAATGTTTCGTTGTTATGGTCTAACCTACATACGTTTAGAAGGTTGCTTTCAGAAAAACAAAAAACCTACTCTAACAAGTGGCCTTCATTTTCTAAGCGGTAATCCTCGCTTAATTTGTACTTACGTGCTCTCTTAGACAGATCCACTACCACTATAAACCCTTGCTGTACCCACTTTTGGAGTAGCTGCCGGGACGTCTCTTTGAGCCCGGCTAGTACTTTGGGGGTTAATGGCATACCCTTGACCTGTTCTTTAATTGGGTCTATCCGGTAGAGTTTCTATAGGATAGATTGGGTAATTTGTTAATTTGGATGAAATGTTATTGGCATATTATTGACACTCCTATATGCCATTAAATAGACAGATGAGTCAAGAATTAGAATCAAACACTTGACAAATTAAATATTCATTAGTAAACTATTTGTATGGAAACTAATAAAACAAACTTACGTCCTTACGGTATCAATCCGGAAAAAGAACGCGATTATGAAAATATTACGTATGTGTTAGCACTAGTTTACAATCTGTTGCAAACACGCGTGGAAAAATACTTGCTCCCGCATGGTTTGTCGGCTGTGCAATTTAATTTGCTGATGTTGGCAGCTTATCAAAATAATGGTAGAGGGCTTAGCCAAGTGGAGTTATCCAAACGGCTGATTGCCTCGGCCAGCAATATCACTAAACTAGTGGAAAAATCGGTTCAAGCCGGGTTGATTACACGCCAAACGAATCCGCAAAGCCGACGCGAAAATATCATTTGTATTACACAAAAAGGACAAGTACTTATAGATAAAGTGTGGCCCGGGTATGACCAATTAGTAAAAAGTTTGACGGAAAAAATTCCGGCACAAAGCCGCCCACAAATAGAACAAATTTTAAAAGATTGGTTTGTAGCACTACAGGAGGGAAAATAATATGTTGTCTTTACTTAAAACGTTTTTTAATCGTTCATTTTTAGCCTTATTTTGTACGCAGTATTTAGGGGCATTTAACGACAATTTTTTCCGCACCGCTATGGCTACGTTTATTACTTACAAAGTAACCAGCATGTCAGCCGGAAGTAAATCGGTAGTCGTATCATTAGCGGTGGCGTTATTTATGTTGCCGTTTTTCTTGTTCTCGGCACTAGCAGGAGAACTAGCCGATAAATTCCGCAAAGACCTTCTCATTAAAGCCACCAAGGGTTTGGAAGTTATCATTGTGCTTTTAGCCGGAATCGGGTTTTTAACCACGAATGTACCTTTGTTATTGGGGGTACTATTTTTAATGGGAACGCAATCTGCTTTCTTTGGACCAGTCAAATATAGTATCTTGCCTGATATTTTGGATGAAAAACAACTCATTGCCGGTAACGGTATTATTGAAGCAGGTACATACGGGGCTATTTTGCAAGGGACTATTTTCGGCGGGATAATCATTACCGCTAATGAACTGTGGTTGCCAGGCATTATTTTAGGGGTAGCGTTGCTGGGTTTGCTTACCAGTTTGTTTATTCCGGCTCAGAAACCGGCTAACGCAGGTTTAAAAGTAGATAAAAACTTCATCCGTAGCACGTGGAAAAATATGGCATTCGCTAAGCAAAACCATCATATTTTCTTGTGTATTTTAGGTATTTCTTGGTTTTGGATGTTGGGCACCGCGCTTGTTGCACAAATGCCTTCTTTGGCACATGATATTTTAAATGGCACCCCCGGGTTGTTTACTTTTTTACTGACGCTTTTTTCGTGTGGAATTGGGCTTGGTTCACTATTGTGCCAATTTTTAGTAAAAGGCGAAATTACCAGTAAATATGTGCCCGTTAGTGCGCTTTTAATGACCCTGTTTTTGGCAGATTTGGCGTGTGCCACTTCCGGCTACGTATCATCTGCATTGTCGGTAGATTATAAAGCATTTTTGATGACATTTGCGGGTAAACGCATTACACTTGATTTACTTGGTTTTGCGGTATGTGGCGGTTTATATATTGTACCGCTTAATGCGATGCTCCAATTTTTAGCAACCGAAGATACTCGTTCCCGTGTGATTGCTACCAATAACATTATCAACGCATTGTTTATGGTGGCGGGAAGTGGATTTTGTGCGCTTTTACTAGCTCTGCATTTTACGATACCGGCCGTCTTCGGCATAATTGCCTTTTTGAACGCATTAGCTGCCATTTATATCTGCGGATTATTACCTCAGCATATTATTCGTATGGTCTTAACGCGGGTACTTAATTTTGTATATGGCGTAAAGGTAAACGGCTTGGAAAATTGGAAAAATTTAAAAGGCAACGTACTTATTATTGCCAACCATACTTCATTTTTAGACGCTGTTTTATTGTGGGTGTATTTGCCTGACAATTTGTATTTTGCCATTGATACGTATGTTAGCCAAAAGTGGTGGGTTAAGCCTTTCTTGCACCTCGTCAAATACTTCCCGATTGACCCCACTAACCCGATGGCTGTGAAGTCTATTATTGAGGAAGTAAAATCCGGTAAGCCGGTCGTCATTTTCCCGGAAGGCCGCATTACAACAACGGGCGGACTTATGAAAATTTACCCCGGGCCAGCTATGATTGCCGATAAAAGTAATGCCCAACTACTACCTATTTGTTTGGAAGGGAGCCAATACTCATTATTTTCCCGTTTTGGTACGCAGTTAAAAACACGGCCGCAAAGTAAAATTACGATTACCATTCAATCCCCTAAAACCTTGCAGATTGATGAGAACGCAAAAGGCAAGGCACGCCGTTTGGCGGCCGCCCGCGGGTTGTATGACATTATGGTCAATATGAAGTATGAGGCCGGCAATGCACAGGAAACATTGTTTGATTCTTTGTTAGATGCGTATGAACTGGTTGGACGTAACAAACGTATTATCAATGATGCCACGCGCCATCCCTTAAATTTCGGGCAATTTTTGACGGCAGTCTTTGTACTTGGCAAACAAATTGCCAAACACCAAAAACCGGGTGAAATGGCGGGGTTTTTACTGCCGAATATGACAGCTAGTGTAATAGCTTTTTTTGGCATGCGTGCGTTTAACATTACACCGTGTATGCTCAATTTTTCTTCCGGTGTAAAAAATATGTTGGCATGTTGTAAAGCGGCCCAGATTTCTACCGTGTTTACTTCTAAAACCTTTTTGGAACAGGGTGGGTTATTAGAAACGGCTGCTGCACTAAAACAAGCCGGGCTCAATCTGGTATACCTGGAAGATTTGAAAAAAGAGATTACTACCTGGGATAAACTAGTTGGTTTAACAGCCTCTTACTTCCCGCGCCGTTATTATAAAATGGTGCGCGGTAACGTAAGCCCCAAAGATCCGGCAGTAGTCCTTTTTACATCAGGCAGCGAAGGTACGCCAAAAGGAGTTGTGCTCTCCCATGAAAACATCCAAGCCAACCGTTTGCAACTGCAAAGCGTGCTGGACTTTGGGCTTAAAGACCGTGTGTTTAACGCCATGCCCATTTTTCATTCGTTTGGACTCACGGTAGGAACATTACTTCCGCTTTTGTGCGGGGTGCCGGTGTTTTTCTATCCGTCCCCGTTGCATTACCGCATTGTGCCGGAACTCATTTATGATAGTAACGCCACCATTATTTTTGGTACAGATACGTTCTTTAACGGTTATGCCAAAATGGCTCACCCGTATGATTTTTACTCGGTACGTTTAGCGGTGGTGGGTGCGGAAAAACTCAAGGAAGAAACCATCCGTAAATATTACGACCAATTCGGCTTGCGTGTGATGGAAGGATACGGAGCGACCGAAACCGCGCCTGTAATGGCCGTCAATACACCCATGTATTTCAAACGCGGTAGTGTGGGCCGCCTGTTACCGGGTATTGAATATAAGTTGGAACAAATCCCCGGTGTGGAAGACGGTGGGAAACTGCTCGTCAAAGGAGCCAACATTATGGCGGGGTATCTGCGCGATAGCAACCCCGGTGTATTAGAGCCGCCGCAAGACGGTTGGTATGATACGGGCGATATTGTGCGCGTAGACGAAGATGGATTTGTGTTTATTTTGGGCCGTGCCAAACGCTTCGCCAAAATTGCGGGCGAAATGATTTCTTTAACTGCCGTAGAAACGGAAATCAATGCACTTTGGCCGAACAAAATGCATGCGGTAGTAAATATCCCTGATGAGAAAAAGGGCGAGCAACTCGTGCTGTTTACCACAGAACCTACCGCCGAACGTGGGGCCTTGCTGGTCGCTTTTAAAGAAAAAGGCCTTAGTGAACTGGCCGTCCCCAAAACGATTCGTATAGTGGAAGAAATTCCTCTTATGGGTACAGGCAAAGTAGATTACGTTAAACTTAAAGAAATGGCGTTGCAAGGAGCAAAGTAAATGAAAAAGAACTACAGGTTATGTACTCTTATTAGTGTTTTGGCCGGTTATTTGGAGCTCGTTGGACTTGTATGGTGGTATTTTGAAGAACATCACATGCTACGCTGGTTAGCTTTATATTTCATTTTAGGTATATCTGGCTTACTAAATTTACTATTCTGGGGAGGATATGCAGTTGAAAAATGGTATGCTAAAAAACGCAATCTTAAAGGATGGCTTGTCCCCAAACACTTAATTATCCCGGGTCTTGTGTTAAACCTAGCAATAACGATTCTGGGAAGTGGAGCATTAGTACTATGGCTCCGCATATACTTATGTTCTTTTTCTAGTTTTTTTTGTAATTAAGCAAAAGTTCTCGCCCGAGAACGAAGAATTTTCCAAATGGTGGACCTGACGAAGCCCCAACTTGCGACCCTGGCCATTTGGCGTTGACTAGCGCCTGCAAGCCAAAATAAAACCCCGCTTTCGCGAGGTTTTAAATTTTGGACCTGACAAGGATCGAACTTGCGACCTCCTGCATGCCATGCAGGCGCTCTCCCAGCTGAGCTACAGGCCCGTTATACATATAGTATAGCAATTCTATACCCAAAAAGCAACTTATTCTTTATACAAACCGCGCAGTAGTTTTATTTCGCGCGCATAGCCGTCCAAATCATTCGGAGTTTCCAAACAAAACGGCAAATGTTTGAGTGCGGGGTGGTTAATTACCCCTGCTAATGTTTTTGTGCCAATCGTACCTTCGCCAATACAAGCATGGCGGTCTTTGTGAGCACTTAACGGATTTAAACTGTCGTTAATGTGCACAGCTCTTACTAATTTAAGCCCTACTTGTTTATCAAATTTTGTCAGCGTGTCATCTAATTTTATAAGCGAATATCCCGCATCATTTATGTGGCACGTATCCAAACAGACGCCTAGTAGTTGGTTGTGTTTGACACCGTCTAAAATACGTTTTAATTCGTCAAATTTCCCGCCAATCTCACTACCTTTGCCTGACATAGTTTCCAGCAAAACGGTAGTATGTTGCTGGGGATCTAGGATTTCATTTAATGTGTGGATAATGAGTTCAATGCCCTTGTCTACACCTTGGCCTACGTGTGAACCCGGGTGAAAGTTATACAAGTTTCCGGGTAAATATTCCATGCGTTTTAAATCATCAGCAAACGTCATGAGGGCAAAGTCCCATACTTTTACGTCAGCAGAGGCTGGATTCAACGTATACGGAGCATGTGCAATAATCGGCGCGAAGTGATGTGCGTGCATCAGGTTTTGCAACCGGGCAGCATCCTGCGGATCTATGTCTTTAGCGCGGGCACCGCGTGGATTACGCGTAAAAAATTGAAATGTATCGGCCCCGATAGCAAGTGCCGTTTGGCCCATGGATTCAAATCCGCCGGAACTGGATAAATGACACCCGATATGCAGCATTAGTTCCTCCTGAATTTGTGTAAATCGGCCACTAATTGGTCTACATCTTCCGGGCGTGTGGCCCAACTGGTACAAATGCGGATAGCAGTATGGGTTTTATCTACCCGTTTGATATGGGCAAACGCATAAATTTCTTCTAACTGGGACAGTAATTCATTAGGCAAAATGGGGAATTGTTGGTTGGTAGGGGATTCATACAAAAAGGCAAATCCCTCGTGTTGGCAAGCAATTTTAATGCGTTCGGCCATTTGATTGGCATGTTTGGAAATTTCAAAATACAAATTATCCTCAAACAATGTCAAAAACTGCAAGCCCAGCAAACGCCCTTTGGCTAAAATACCCCCTTTTTGTTTCATAAAATAACGGAAGTCTTTTTGTAATTTAGGGTTGCAGATGACAACCGCTTCGCCAAATAATGCCCCGATTTTTGTTCCGCCAATATAAAATACATCGGCTAATGCAGCGATATCAGCTAGGGTAACATCATTGCCGGGTGCAGTCAGCCCATAACCTAACCGGGCACCGTCTATAAATAAAAACAAATGGTTTTCATCACAAGCGTGGCGGATATCTTGTAATTCTTGAAGGGAATATAAGGTTCCGTATTCCGTAGGGAACGAAAGATATACCGTGCGCGGCTGAGGGGCAAATTCCGGATTGTCATCTTCCCAATGGGCTTTGCAAAAATGGGAAATTTGGGAAGCCGTAATTTTGCCGTATTGTTCCGGCAAGGATTCAATACGATGCCCGGTGGCTTCAATAGCCCCGGCTTCATGTACGTTAATATGACCCGATACGGCCGAAATAATACTTTGGTACGGGCGTGAACACGCTGCCAGTACCGTTAAATTTGTTTGCGTACCGCCTGTTAAAAAATGTACTTCCGCTCGCGGGCACCGGCACAAGGTTTTAATGACTTCCGCCGCTTGACGGCAATACGGGTCGTTGCCATAACCGGCAGATTGCTCTAAATTGGTTTGCGTAAGCCGTTCTAAAATACGGGGATGTGCCCCTTCGCTATAATCACAATTAAACCGAATCATAGTTACATTTTACCTTTTTTAGTGGACCTTGTCTTCGGGCAAAGCAGGTGTTTCGGAAGATACTTCGACAGTATCCGGTAGTTTTTTAGCTGATTTAATCCGCAGTTGTTCCAACTGTTTGGCAGATGTTAAAATACTTTGCGGTCCGGTTAAACTTTTGGTAGCGGCTGCGTAGGATTTTTGTACCCCAGTAATTTTATGCTCCAAATCTTCCATCCGTTCCAAAAACCGCCCCACGCGCTCGTGCATATCCTGGGCCGTTTTAAAAATTTGATGCATCATTTGCGTGCTGTGTTCTACCTGCCACAAATGTTCGGTAATTTGCAATACTGTCAGTAAGTTGGAAGCCGTTACAATATAAATACGGTGCCGGCGGGCAAAGTCATTTAAAGCCGGGTTTTCTTGCAGGGCTGCAAAATACGCATATTCAATAGGGATGAACATGAGGGTAAAGTCCAATTTTTCGTTTTTAAGGAGTTTGGGATAATCCTTGGCAGCTAATTCTTTAATATGTTCTTCTACGGCGCGGGTATGTTCTTTTAATAATGCACATTTTTCGGTTTCGTCCGTAGCATTGGCCCATTTTGTATAACTGTTCAAGGACATTTTGGAATCAATAATCAAATCCCGTCCTTGCGGTAAATGAACAATAAAATCTGGCTGACGACGGGCTCCTTCGTCATTTTTAAGAGAAGATTGTTTATCAAATTCTATTCCTTCCCGTAGCCCGATAGAAGTCAGCACATCTTCTAAAATGATTTCTCCCCAAGTCCCTTGGGTTTTAGGGTTTTTAAGTGCAGTAGTTAAGTTTTGAGCTTCTTGAGAAAGTTTCTCATTGAGCGTTTTGGTTTGGTCCAAAGCGGTTTGCAACGCACCATGCCGCTGGGCAGCTTCGGTGCGTAACGTACCCATTTCTTTAGAAAAACGGTCCATGGTTTCTTTTAAGGGAGTCAGCAAATCTGTATTTTTGGCAGTCAGTTCGTCCTTTTGGGTTTTTAAAGAGTCGGCAGCCAGCTGCTTAAAAGCCGCTTTGGAAGTTTCTTGCAATGCAGTAAATTTTTTGTCTTGTTCCGCCAGTAAATCCCGCACAAATTGTTCCTGCCCGCGGGTGCGTTCCATCAAGCGGGCAGTTTCTAATTCGGCTTGTTGGGCACGGACGGAGAACTGTTTGAGTTTAAAATAAGCCGGTACTCCTGCCAGCAAAAAACCAGCTAAAAAAACGAGTAATAGTTCCATAAAATCTCCTTCCAATTATCATAACAATTTGAGGGAATATAGTCCAATTGAAAAATATGTTACAATGAAGGGGAAGTAATAGACAATTTGTATTCTGTTTTTGGAGTTCCGCAAGGAAGGGCGTTTATAGAGAACGCACGATCAAAATCCAAGGACGGCCATCAGAAGCACTTAAGTAAAAGAAGTCATGAGCTTTTACTTGAGTGCTCAATGTTTGCCTAAAATGAATTAAATATAGACCTCTGCGGATACAGAGGTCTTTTTCTATAGTTACAATCTGTCTTAGGCCGCCAACGTGCTGAGCAACTTTTCCATAGGCTCTTTGGCTTCGCCGCCGCCTTGGGCAAAATCGGCCCGTCCGCCGGCGCGGCCATGTAAGTTTTCCGCCAACTGTTTGGCCACGGTTACCGCATCGGTATTCGGCAGTTTGCCCGCCATTTTGACTACAAACGAACGCTTCCCGTCATGATCGCACGTTACAATCACAAGTGCTTGTTTTTGTTTTTGTGCTAGCGTGTCGGCAATATTGCGTAATTCCTTGGGCTGGGCCTCGTCGGCTTTACGCAGAATAACCGTGGTACCGTTTTTCAAGGTAAAACTCATTTCATTCACGCCACCCGCAGCTAAGGTTTTTTGGCGGAACTGTTCGTAATTTTTTTTCACTTCTTTCAGTTCGTCCATAATTACGTTCACACGCGTAAATACGTCCTTGGCAGGTACTGCTAACCGAGTAGCCAACGCTTCAGCCTGTTTATTGATTTCTTTTAAATAGTCTAGTGCGGCATACCCGGCTACGCCCTCAATACGCCGTACACCAGCGGAAACGGAACCTTCTTTTAAAACCATTACCGTAATAACGTCGGCCGTGTTTTTCACGTGCGTACCTGCACATAATTCCAAACTGTATTTTTGCTCCGGGTGTTCAAAATTGCCGCCCATGAGCACAAAGCGTGCCGGGTCGGCATACGTTTCGCCCAATAGCGTAACGGCACCCAGTTTATCGGCATCGGCTAAAGGACGCGTCTGGCACATAACGGGAAGTGCAGCTTGGGCGGCCTTATTCGCAATTTGCCAAGCTTTGTTTAATTCTTCTTGCTTGGGAGTTTTAGAAAGTGTATAGTCAAAACGGAACCGCTCCGGCGATACAAAAGACCCACTCTGGTGCACCGTCGGCCCAAATACTTGCCGCAGAGCCGCGTTAATCAAGTGAATGGCACTATGGTTGGCCATGCAGCGTTTGCGTAAATCCGCATTGACACAAAGTGTAACCGTTTGCCCGTTGTGCAGCGTACCGGTTACGTGGTGCAAGAAGATTTTGCCGAGCGGTTTTTGTACGTCTGTAATTTGGGCGATTTCTTTACCGTCTAAAATGACTCCTTTATCACCTACTTGCCCGCCGGATTCAGCATAAAACGGCGTCGTGTCAAATACAGCAAATCCGCTTGCGTTTAGTGCCTCTACCGTTTCAAATTTGTCATTAAGTAAGCACAACACGCGTGCCTGCGCCGTCAAGGTTTCATATCCTACAAACTGGGTAGCGGGCAGCGTATTTTCTAATTTTTGCAAAACGATTACTTTGCCTTTGCTAAATTCGTCCGCGTATGAACGGCTTTTCTCCTGCGCGGCAGCTTTGGCGGCTTTGTAGCCTTCTTCATCTACTTTTACATTTTTAGCAAGCGCAATTTCTTTGGTTAATTCTAACGGAAAGCCGTATGTTTCATGCAAGTGAAAAGCATCTTCGCCAGAAATGGTTGCCGCACCGCTGGCAAGCAACTCAGCCAGTTTTTCTTCCCCGGTAACCAGCGTTTTTAAAAACGCGGTTTCTTCTTGTTTCAATACATCTTGGATATGTGAAGCGTTTTTATCAATTTCCGGATACAAGCCCGCAAAAATTTGTTGTACTACAGGCACGAGCGTATATAAATAAGGTTTTTCATTACCCATAAGTTTGGCATAACGTACCGCACGGCGGATTAAGCGGCGCAAAATATATCCGCGCCCTTCGTTAGAAGGCAAAATCCCTTCCGCAATTAAAAAGCTGGAGCTGCGCGCATGATCCGCAATAATACGCAAGGCAGCCACTTCTTCACGCGTGTTGCCTGTAATGTGTAAATCTTTTTTAGCTTGTGCAGTAAGCGGGGTAAATAGATCGGTTTCAAATACATTTTTGGCCCCTTGTATCGCCATACACAAACGTTCCAATCCCATGCCCGTATCAATGTTGTTATGCGGCAGCGGAGCCAACGTGCCATTTTCCTGACGGTTGTAACTTTCAAATACAATATTCCAAATTTCCACAAACCGTCCACAGTTACACGTAATATCACAATGCGGATTGGTACAGCCCTTGTCGCCAAAATCGTAATAAATTTCCGAGCACGGGCCGCATGGCCCGGTGGGGCCCATGGTCCAAAAGTTATCGGCTTCGGCTAATTCAAAAATATGGCTAGCCGGTACAAACTGCTGCCAAATTTGGTACGCTTCTTCGTCGCGCGGAGCGATGCCACCTTTGTAAATGCTGACGTAGAGTTTTTCTGCCGAAAGACCGAGCTCCTTCGTTAAATACTCCCAGGCCCAAGCAATGGCTTCTTTTTTAAAATAATCTCCAAATGAAAAATTGCCCAACATTTCAAAAAAGGTAAGGTGCCGTTCGGTAAAACCTACACTATCAATATCGGTAGTGCGTACGCACTTTTGACAGGTGGCTGCGTTTTTGAGTGAATGATCAATGCCTAAAAAATTGGCTTTAAACTGTACCATACCGGCAGAAGTAAATAATAGGGTCGGGTCATTTTGCGGAATGAGCGAACTGGAAGGCAATATCGGCAGTCCTTTGGATTTAAAAAAGTTTAAATATCCGTTACGGATTTGAGTACTTGTTTTCATAAAATTCTCGCTATAAAATAGGTATAATATAAATTATACCATTATCCTATGCGTGGAGAAACTATGTATAAGATTTTCAGTTACTTATTGTTGTGCACAGGGATACTCATTATTTGTTTTTCCTTGCATAGTATGTACCAGGTATTTGCCGAAAGCAGACAAGTGCCTGCTTTCGTGCAAGCGCAAAAGATGCAACTTCACACACAGGCAGGACCAGTAGAATTACCCATGGACACCATCAATACCCTGGTAAATGTGGGGTTGTTTGTACTGTTTATGGTGGTGGTAGCCGGAATCGGCGCCAAAATAGCAGGACTGGGATGCCAACTGTTAAAAAACGAACGCATTCATGATGCGCTGTTGCAACTGAATAAAATCCCCCCGGCAGAGGTGTTAAAAAAATTATGACAATTCGCTTTATTGTAAACCCAATT
Source organism: uncultured Elusimicrobium sp. (assembly GCA_937891135.1). GTDB lineage: Bacteria > Elusimicrobiota > Elusimicrobia > Elusimicrobiales > Elusimicrobiaceae > Avelusimicrobium. The sequence continues at coordinate 13,753 of CALAFB010000090.1, read as the reverse complement.
AGCGGCAACCGCCAAATGGACCCCGGTGTTTTAAAAGATCAAATTTTGGCTCATTTTGAGAAGGCCGAAGTATGTTTAACCGAACGCCCTGGCCACGCTACCGAACTGGCACAAGAAGCCGCCGAAAAGGGGATGGATGCCGTAGTAGCAGTTGGGGGAGACGGAACCGTAAATGAAACAGCACGCGGGCTTTTACATACCCAAACGTCTTTAGGGGTAATTCCCTTTGGAAGCGGCAACGGGTTTGCACGTGAAATCGGTATGATGGGCACGCTTACGCAATCTTTTGAAAAATTAAAGAACGCTGTGGCACAATCCTGTGATGTAGGGTTTGCAAACGGAGAGCTATTCTTAAATGTAGCCGGCGTAGGGATAGAAGCCGTTGTTGCTTGGAAATTTATGGAACAGGCCCAAAATGGGAAACGTGGTATGCTGCCGTATTTTAAATTAGCGGCACAAACCTTCTTTAAATACAAACCGCCGGTAATCCGCGTTATATTAAACGGCAAAACACACCGTTGGGCTCCGCTGACGTTGGTATTTGCCAATAGCCGCCAATACGGCAGTAATTTTATTATTGCGCCCAAAGCGGGTATTGCCGACGGGAAATTAGATATGGTCATTGTCAACGATTTACCCAAATATAAGGTAATAGCGGCGTTACCGTTCTTTTTTGCGGGGCAGGTACCTCCGTTTGGGTTAACGGCTACGGCACAAATCCGCAGCGCGGTTGTAGAAAGCGACCAAGAAATTTTGTATCACATAGACGGAGAACCGCGCAAAACAGCCCGACATTTAGAAGTTACTATGGATCCGCGGGCCCTGCGCATTTTGGTACCGTAATATGCCGCCTCGTTCTTCACGCCGTAGTAAGAAATTGTCCAATAAACAAATTAAATTTTGGGCCTCGGTTATTATTACAGTCATTTTGTATTTCATGCAACAGCAAGGCAAACCGTTGTCCAATGATGAAAACACACAAACTCCTGCTAGTTTTGACAATGTATCTATCGCGTCTGTATACGACGGGGATACGTTTAAAATCAACCTAAATTGTTCCCTAGCCGTATATTGTGAAAAAGTGCCCGTACGCGTGTTAGGTGTAGATACGCCGGAAATCAAAGGCAAAACCGAACGTGAAAAAAAATTAGCGCAACAAGCCAAAGCATTTACCAAAGATTTTTTGGCACGGGGGCCGGTTTCGCTTACTCATTGTGGGCGAGATAAATATTTCCGTTTACTGTGTGACGTAACCAACGGAGAAGGCAAAAACCTGGCCCAAGAACTTATTAAAGCCCACCTGGGGTATGCCTATTACGGTGGTAAAAAATCTACTCAGTACCAGTAAAATATCCGTTTCATCTTTAATTATTCCCCCCCTGGTTTCTTTTCTCTTGAAACGCTAGAGACTTTTTATTATACTATAAATACAATTTTACTCTGTTTTTGGAACCGTATGCAGAATACGGGTGGCTTTTAAAAGTTACGTCCTATGCCAAAGATACGAAATCCAACGAACAATGGGCGTTAGAAATAGAAAAAACCTCCGGTTATATCATTTTACGTATCGGCCGGATTACCGGTAAATATCAAGGAGCTGGGTTTTACGTGGTTTTTGAAGCTCCTACTCTGGGTCTGGTTTCGCCCGAAATCACATGTTTTGAACGCAAGGCTAACGCCGAATATCTATTTGATGAAAACTTGGCCCCCGGAGCATATTGCGAACAAATTATACACGGGACTTTCTCGGGGCAAGACGGTATTACGTGGGCTTATAATTTACCGTAACTATTTTAACTACAGCGTAGGCAAGAAGTTGTTAGCAATCTTTTTTGTAAGTGCTAAATTTGCTAAAATAATAGTATCACAACAATATGCCTACAACTATGAAAGAAGATTATTATACCGTCCTTGGGATTGAGCGTAACGCGACCGAGGTTGAAATTAAATCGGCCTTCCGCAGGCAGGCCATGAAATACCACCCGGACCGCAATCCGGGCAACAAAGAAGCCGAAGAACAATTTAAAAAAGTAAATGAGGCGTTTTCCGTTTTATCGGACCCGCAAAAAAAACAAATGTATGACCAATACGGTCACGAAGGCGTAAACGGCGCGGGTGGATTTGGCGGGTTTAACGCTAGCGGATTTGGAGATATTAACGATATCTTTGGTTCCGTATTTGGCGATATTTTTGGCGGCGGCTTTGGCGGGGCCCATAACCGTGGCCCGCGCGTAACCCGCGGCGAAGATTTAAAGTTGGACGTTACCCTAACCTTGGAAGAAGCCTTCTTAGGCAAAGAGGTGCCCGTAGATTATACGCGCTTAGATAATTGCAGCGCGTGCGACGGCTCCGGCGCGGCAGCAGGTTCCCAGCGCAAGACATGCCGCTCGTGTAACGGGTCCGGCCAGGTAACGTACCGGCAAGGATTTTTTAGTATGCGCCAAGTGTGCCCCGATTGTGGCGGCCGGGGAACGGTGGTGGAAAAACCGTGTAGTGAGTGCCACGGCAGCGGACATAAACGTGTCAAAGAAAAAATTACCGTAAAAATTCCGTCCGGCGTGCGTACGGGAGTTACGTTGCGCGTTTCCAACGGTGGGGACATCGGCGAAAACGGCGGTGGCTTTGGTGATTTGTATGTGGAAGTGCACGTAAAAGAACACAAAATTTTCCGCCGGGACGGGGATAATTTAATTATTGACGCACCCATTACGTATCCGCAAGCCGTATTGGGTGGGACGATTAAAGTGCCTACGATTGAAGGAAAAGAAATGGAAGTAACCATTCCCAAAGGTACGCAATTTGGCGAAGTGCTTAAAGTGCAAGGCAACGGGATGCCCAAACTCGGCAAAAAGGGGTTTGGGGATTTGCTCATCCACGTAAAAATTGAAGTGCTTACCAAACCGACGGCCAAGCAAAAAGAACTCTTAGAGGCACTAGCGGCCGAAACCAGCGGCAAAAAGAGTTTCTTGCAAGACTTGTTTGGAAAATAATACAGCCCCTTTAGCTACTAGGTATAACCCCCCGCACAAGTAACTAGTGCGGGGGGTATGCACTTCCTTAAGATATTGCCCTGGACTAATCTAATTCACAATTACTAAAGCCACAGATGCTGACGCAATCCTCACCGTAACACATAATAGGTTCGTTGGGGGTCATATCGTCATATAGGACTATTTGTTTTTCTAACTCATAGTCTTTAGACAAGCGATGTGCGAAAAGATCTACATGTGAACCGTGGAAAACACCGTATATCCAATCGGTTGTTCGGTAACACGGAGAGGGATATATGTCCGGATCAGACACCCCAAACAAGGTATGGCAATTTCCCACTTCTGTACCCGGTATATCTATCTGACCCGAAGCAAGTATGCTTTTCCCACATGTACGGCCATCCTTCCCTTCTAGCACACATAAGTGCCAACTCTTATACATACTGTCTAATACAACACGCGCTTCACTGGATCGGGCTTTTTCTACGGCTTTTTGGTACTGCGGCAACGCCACAGCGGCGAGGATGCCAATAATGAGTACGACGACGAGGAGTTCAATAAGTGTAAACCCGCGTGTCGTCATCTCCCTCTCTTGGGGTAATGAAGTCATAGCCTCATTATCTTCCCCCCTGTGTGGGGGAAGTGGCACGTAGTGCCAAAGAAAATTAGTTTTTCCGCTTTGAGGGAGTACCGCTATTAGGTGGGGGCATAAGGATTTTTTCCAATTTTGCCCCTCTTTGGTCGCTTGCGCGACATTTTCTCCACAGGGGGGACAAATAACCACATTTCCATTTTGCGTATTTCCCTGCCGGGTAATTTTTTGCTTCATCATACATTCTCCTTAATTTGTCAGGTTTACACCTGACCTACTTTTAATTTCAATTTACCTGCCTTTGGAGAACGTATGCAAAACGGCTGAGACGACTAAGCTTCTATCACTCACTCAATCCATAACAGCCGTGGCTTACCGAAAACGATAAACGCTAAACACTAAACAAACGGGTAATTAAGCCGTTAGTCTAGTATCTATGGTAGTTATTTTTGGAGTGATAGAAAGCCCTTGATAGAGCGATCCGTTTCTTAAACGGTTCCAAAAACAGAATAAAATTTTTAGGTACTACCCTACTATTTTAACATAATTTCCTACGTAAAAAATAAGGTTGCACCCGTTGTTCATTTTTAGTATATTCTAGTTAGTTCTTGCTTCCTGCTATTACTTCCAATCCAATCAATCTGAGGAGTGTTATGAAAAAAACCAGCACCGCGCTGGCGGTTTTTGGCCTTTTGTGTGCCGTGCCCGCTGTAGCGCAATCTGTTCCTTTTGAAAGCCATACATTAACCCCCGCCAAACACGAACAGCGTATCCACAACCGCCGTTTGGCGTTAGACGAGGCCGAAAACGCCCTTGAAAAAACCTGGGCCGATGCCAAACACGCTGCCAATCATATTGGGTTAGATGTGGGCGTAGATGTTTCTTACTTGGCCCAACGCGGCGCACCCAACGGAAAACAAACTGCTATCCAAGGGGTGTATTACCCGTATTTAACATGGAATTTATTTAAAGATGATACGTTCGGTGCAGGGCAATTAAATGTAAACTATACGTTTGTGCGGTATTGGGGCACGCAAGCCGCGTACATCCAAAACCGTTTAAATACGGCCGTCGCATTTAACGATTATGCCGGGAACCAGGAATTTTTCTCCCAATTTTCCTATACGCATACGCTGCCCGGAGATTTAAATTGGCTCAGCGTAACCATCGGGCAATATCCGCTGTATAACTTTGACGGTACGACGTATTTAGATAACCAGCAAACGGGCCTGATGAATTATGCGCTTTCGCAAAATGCCACATCGGCGTATCCGTCGGCTTCGTTCGGGGCTTATGTGCAAGCACAAACGAAAGAATTTACCGTGGCAGCGGGCTATCAAGATGCTACCAATGTAACCGGGCAGCAAATTGAACTGGATGACGCGTTTAGCGGGGAATATACCGGATTTGGTTCGCTGTCGTGGACGCCGGATTTCAAAATCGGTGCCGGGCAGTATAGTGTACTTTATTATTATCAACCGGCTGTAGAGCAACAGCCCGTCAACGTAAACGGTTGGTCCTTTAATATGCAGCAAAACGTGGGTGAAAAATGGGCCGTGTTTGGGCGTGTCAACGGTTCCACCGGCGGCGTAACGGGTGTTAAAAATTCCTACGTATTAGGCGGTGCGTTGTTAAACCCGCTCAAACGCAATAGCCAAGATGCTATTTTACTCGGCGTAGCGTATAACCGCTTGAGTGCCGACGGACTGGGGAACCCCGGGTTTGTGCGCTCGTCGGAAACCGCGCTGGAAATAGCGTGGGTGTGGGGCATTGGGCAGTTAGTAACCGTTACGCCGGACTTGCAAATTTATCCGCGCGCGGGCCTCAACTCCAAGAATGAATTTATGACGGTTGTCGGTTTACGCACAACTGTTCAATTATAATTAAAGGAGAGAACTGTATGGAAAAAAACGAATTAGTATTAGGAACACGCTATCCTACGTTAGCGTTTATTTCAGGCGGTGCCGGACAAGCAGCCGACGGTATTCCGCCCCAGCCGTTTGAAACCTTTTGTTATGACTCCGCGCTTTTGCAAGCTAAGGTGGAAAACTTTAACATTGTCCCGTATACCTCGGTATTGCCGAAGGAATTATACGGCAACATTGTCCCTGTGGACCAAGTAACCAAATACTTCAAACACGGGGCGGTATTAGAAGTAATTATGGCCGGCAACGGGGCCCGCATCGAGGACCACAAAGCTATCGCCACTGGTGTTGGCGTTTGCTGGGGGAAAGATAAAAAGGGTCAGCTGATCGGCGGTTGGGCAGCCGAGTATGTAGAATATTTTGATACGCCCATTGATGATGAAATTGCCGAAGGCCACGCACATATGTGGCTTAACAAGTCGCTCAAACACGAATTGGAAATCCGCGGCGTAGAAAAACACAGCGAATTTCAAATTTGGCACAACTACATCAACATTACCCAGCCGTTTGCGTACTGCTTAACGGTCATGGGTTTCTTGAACTTCCAGTTTGCCGAACCGGTAAACTTGAAAAAATAGGCGGTAGCGTATGGGAAAAAACACAACCGCCAAGCTGGGCGTTATCGGCCTAGCCAGTATTGTGATTAGTTCCATGGTAGGGGGAGGGGTATTTTCCCTCCCTCAAAACATGGCTGCTAGTGCTTCAGCCGCTGCCGTATTGTTGGCGTGGGTGATCACGGGCTTTGGCATGTATTTTATTGCTAACACGTTTAGCGTGCTTTCGCGCGTCAAGCCGGATTTAACCGCCGGTATTTATATGTACGCGCGCGAAGGGTTTGGCCCGTACGTCGGTTTTACAATCGGCTGGGGCTATTGGCTTTGCCAAATTTTTGGCAACGTGGGTTATGCCGTGATTACCATGGACGCGTTAAATTATTTTTTCCCGCCGCATTTTGCCGGGGGAAATAATTTGTTGTCCATTGTATGCGGCTCGGTGCTGATTTGGGGGTTTAACTTTATTGTGCTTCGCGGTGTAAAGCAAGCCACGATACTAAACTTAATCGGTACCATTGGCAAATTAGTGCCGCTGTTGGCATTTTGTATTATTTTGCTTTTTGCCTTCCATGCGGATAAATTTGATTACAACTTTTTAGGCCGCTTGGCAGAAGGCGGGCACAAACTGGGCGATTTGCCTACCCAGTTAAAAAGCACTATGCTGGTAACGCTGTGGTCTTTTATTGGGATTGAAGGGGCCGTGGTATTGTCCAACCGCGCCAAGGACCAATCCTCTGTCAGCAAAGCCACCCTCTTGGGCTTTTTAGGGTGTTTAGTCATTTATATCGGACTTTCTGTACTGCCGTTTGGGTTTTTAACACAAGCGCAAATTGCCGCCGTGCCGAACCCGTCTACTGCCGGGGTACTTGAAAAAGTAGTCGGCCCGTGGGGCGCGGTGTTTATGAACTGCGGACTTTTAATTGCGGTATTATCCTCGTGGCTGGCTTGGACGATGATTACCGCGGAAATCCCGGCGGCTGCTGCGGAAAACGGTACGTTTCCCAAAGCATTTGCACACCAAAACAAAGCCGGTTCGCCGGATGTATCGTTGTGGGTAACGAGTGCGTTTATGCAGCTGGCCATTTTAATGGTATATTTCTCCAACAATGCGTGGAACACCATGCTTTCTATAACGGGAGTAATGGTTCTGCCTGCCTATTTGGCAAGCACGCTTTATTTGTGGAAACTGGTGGAAGACGGGGAGTTTGCAAAACTGTCTAAAACCGGACGTGCGGCTGCATTGGCTACGTCCGTATTAGGGACGGGGTTTGCGGTATGGCTCTTGTATGCAGCAGGGCTTAAATACTTGTTCTTAGCGGCTATTTTCTTAGCGTTAGGCATTCCGGTATTTGTGGAAGCACGCAAACAGAAAAAAGACGGAAAACCGGTATTTACCGGGGCCGAAAAAGCCGTTGTTATACTGCTTGTCTTAGCGGCATTAGCGGCTATTTACGCATTTAGTAGAGGACTGCTAAAAATCTAAGTTATCCTGTAAGTTAGGGATGGAATCCGCCCGGCCTATAAAAAGGCCGGGCGAAATTTTTAGATGTTTAACGAGAATAATACCCAATAGCAACCCATTTTGTAAATCCCAATTTCGTACATTCTCCACTATTCCGTCCGTCTTCTGAACATAATAATCCTTGAAATATCTTTTGTTCTTTCGTTACTGGATTTACACTTACCTCTATTGTCTTTGGTTCTAACCAATATCGCAATAAACATCTGCCATTATACTCATCTTGACACCAACAAATACTTCCGTTGAATAAATTATTACTGGAATTGACGATATGATATTCACAATGTTCAGTAATTCCTGGCAATGCAGAGCACGAAGGTATTTCAATATCTAATTCTTCAACAGTACAAAGATTTCCCGTTCGTAATCGACACAACTGAGAGGCCTCTGCAATAGTTTTTAAATTCATCTCATATTCTGCCAATCTTGCTTTTAAAACTGCCTTATTATACTGTGGCAACGCTACCGCGGCCAAAATACCAATAATCAGCACCACAACTAAAAGTTCTATGAGTGTAAAACCCTTCCCTTGGGGTAATGAAGTCATCGCCTCATTATCTTCCCCCCAGCGTGGGGGAAGGGACACGTAGTGCCAAAGAAAATTAGTTTTTCCGCTTTGAGGGCGTACCGCCGTTAGGTGGGGGCATAAGGATTTTTTCCAATTTTGCCCCTCTTTGGTCGCTTGCGCGACACTTTCCCCACAAGGGGGACAGATAACTACTTGAGTTTTTGCGTTTGACCCCGCCGGGTATGTAATGTATTCATGGATGATTCCCTTTTGATTTACCGGGCCCGGGGCAATAAAAACGGCTCCTACACCGGGCCTGTACCACCAAACCCATTATAATAGCCGTGGCCTGTTATCCATACGAATAACAAACACTCGGCACAAGAAAGCGGGGTTGCAACCCGTCCTCTTGTGCCTGATACGACTATTTTTGGCGTGGTACAGCATTTTTGCAAATGTGTGCGTATGAAAACGCAAATCCAAAAACAGTTTTTAAATTTTTCAGGTTGCGCCGTAAAGCGCGGAAAAGTCCTCCTTAATGTCCCATTAGTACTTCTTTGATGATTTTTTCGGCTTGGCGGTCCATTTCCACACGGTCTTGCGGGGCGTGATCGTCCATGCCGGATAAATGCAACGCACCGTGTGTTACATACATCAGCATTTCCTGCAAAATGGTATGCCCAAAATTTTTAGCATTTTTACGTGCTACCGGGTAACAGACAAAAATGTCCCCCAATGCCCAGGGTTCACCGGGCGGCAGCACAGGCGGCCGCATATGATGAAATGAAATCACATCTGTTACATAATGATGATTTAAATACTGTTTATTCACACGTAAAATTTCCTGCTCGCCCACAAAAATAACATTTACTTCTATGGGTTGCCGGGCAAATTTTTTAAGCCCCTTTCCCAGCGCACGTGTATACAACCCAGTACGGCGCAGGTACTTAGGAACAGGCGTGTTATAAAAAATATGTGCAATCATATAAGGAAGAGCTCCTGAAACAAGTTCAGAATGACATTTTGTTAAAATTTATTTTTGCCACGCGGGATAATAATAATGCCCGACGGGTCAATATAATACTTTTGCGAATCTTTTTCTAAATCCAGCCCAATGGTTTGTTTGGCGGCAATGGTGTTAAAGCGGTCCATAATTACTTTTTTAAGTTTACAGCCGGCTTTAATTTCGCAATTATCCATAATGACACAGCCGTCCAATTCAACTCCTTCGCCAATAATTACGCTATCGCTAATGACACAGTTTTTAATTTTGGCTTTGGGATTTATTACGCAGCCATCTCCCACGAGAGAGTTCGTTACACTTCCACCTAAAAATTTAGTAGGTGGCACGCGGTGTAATGTAGTGCTGATGGGCCATTGGGGGTTGTCTAAATCCAGTTTAGGTTTGGGGCCCAGTAAATCCATATTGGTTTGCCAAAAGGATTCAATCGTCCCCACATCACGCCAATAACCTTGTTCTTCGTAGGGTTTGGCTCCGGGGAGTTTTTGACTTTGAAAATTGTAAGCGTAAGTACGATAGTCCGTCAAAATTTTAGGCAAAATATGTTTGCCAAAGTCTAAGGCAGGAGTATCGGCAAACCGTTTTTGGAGTACCTGAAGTAAGGTGTCCGTATTAAAAATATAATTACCCATAGAGGCATACGCACATTTGGTATTGCCGGGAATCGGCTTGGGGTGGGCTGGTTTTTCGTCAAACTGGATAATACGTCCTTTTTCATCCGTGCCCAATACACCAAAGGCGGTAGCGGCTTCTAATGGCACCGTGTTGGCAGCAACGGTAACATCCGCTTTGTTTTTAAGGTGGAAATCAATCATCTGCCGTACGTCCATACGGTAAATATGGTCCGCCCCAAAAATAGCTACTAAATCCGGTGCAAAATCTTTTACCAGATTGATGTTTTGGCGTACGCTGTCTGCCGTGCCGCGATACCAAATTTCACCCAACCGCATTTGCGGCGGTACGCACGTTAAAAAATGGTCCGATACAATGCCTTCTGTACGCCAGGTAGTACGCAAATATTCAATCAAACTTTGGGACAAATACTGTACTAACACGTATGACGAAAAAATACCGGAATTGATGAAATTAGACAATACAAAATCCACAATACGGTATTTGCCGCCAAACGGTACCGACGGTTTGGACCGGTCCTTCGTAAGCGGGTAAAGACGTTCGCCCTTGCCGCCGGCCATAATCATGCCGAGCACTCTCATATTTTGTCCCCCTGTGAAAAACTACGCCGCACCGAGCGGGAGTTGTTTGTTTAATGCTTCAAACGCTTCCCAGGCCCAGGGCATTTTTTGCTGTACGATTTTAGCAATTACATCTGCATACACACGGATTTCATACTGCGCGTGGGCATCCGTACGTAAACATAAAAAGTTAAATAAACTGCGCGCGTTAACACTCCAATAAAACTGCGTATATTGGCATACAGGCAGTACACCGCGGGCCATTTCACGCGCGACGCCAGCTTCAATAAGTTTATGATAGGCTGCGTAAGACGCTTCAATACTGTTTTCATAAATTTTGTGTAAAGCCGCTTGGTCTAAACTGGAGGTAGCCACCGAGCCTTGTTTGTTTTTGGTATCTTGGCCGCGGAAGGTTTGCGGGATGTAAAATTCGTCTTTTACTTCGGTATAACGGGCACTTACTTCGTTATATGAACCCCAGCGATGGCGCATCCATTGGCGTGCTACGTAAATGGGGCAGCAGATATGAAATTGAAAATAACAATGTTCAAACGGCGTATGGTGGGCATGTTCCATTAAGTATTTAATTAAGCGTTTGTCCTGTTCCGGTCCTTTGGATACCGCGCCAAAGGATACGCGCGCGGCTTGTACAGCACGGTCGTCGCCGCCCATAAAATCAATCAGGCGTACAAAGCCTTTGTCTAAAACATCTATTTTTTCTGTTGATTGTGCCACAGTATTTCTCCTACTTTTATTTTGAAATTTCCACAATACGGCTGGTGCCGTCGGGCAGTACCTCAGCAGCGAATAGGGTTTTATCGGTACAGGTGGTATCGTAAATAACTCCGTCTAGTTCTGCCGTTTGGGTTACTTTTAAGGCACCTTTTTCATACTGTAAAAAATGGATTTTTCCGGCTTGGTATTGGCCGAAAGTTTCGGACAATAACCCCAGTTTGGTGCCGTTCTCCACGGCGGCTAAGGTAGCTTGGCCCGGAGTGCCAAATGCTTGTACGGCCGGATAAAATTTTAAAATCTGTTGCTTGTATTGGGCACGCAACGGCGACGCACCAAAGAAGTCTTTGCTTTCGGCTGTTTTTCCGTTGTTTAACCACAAGCGTAACGTTCCGTTAGAGGCAGTAGCGATTAAATTATCTTTCCCGGCTTGCTGCACCGGATAATAATTTAACCCAGCTAGCCAATTATGACGGGTATTAAACATCGCCCCACTAGCTACCCATTTATTTTTTTCAAACACCAATTCCCGTGCATTGCCAGGGTTTACTCCTAACACAAACGGACGTTGTGCCCAGATATGTTTCTGGGAACCGCATCCCAGTTCTTTTACGTAAAATGGAAGGATCGCAGTTTTACGGAGTTGCCCGTCCTGATTTTCTAACACAAACGTGGTAATGCGGCCTTGGGTTTCCTCCAACACCGAAACAAAAATTTGTGCCAACCCTGGTTTAACAGCGTGTGCAGAAACCGCCAGCCCTTTTTTACCGGGCGGAAGTGTAAAACTAAGTTGCGGTATAAAGGTGTGTTTATCCCCACGGGTAAAAACTGTAATTTCGTTTTTATCAGAAAGTGTAATTAAATTGGCTGCATCCGGAGCAGTTACATCCGCTTGCGTTAACCCGATGATGGTTTGTTCCAACGGTTCAGATACCGTGTAGGGTAACGGATTGGTTGTACGATCTACGGGAATAGATGCCGGAGTTGATGACACGGGCTGGGCTTCTTCCCACACGGCCTGCTTACCAATGCTCACACCGGTTGCATCCGGCAATTTACCAACCGCATACAACGGCTGCACTTCGGTAATCGTACCCGTGGGTGAATAATGATATAATTCACCTAAATTTTTACCGGTTTGGGGGTTAGTCAGTTTTTCTGTAGCAAGAATCACTTTAAAAGTACTACCTTTCACAGGAGCTGTTTTTTCATCGGACGTATCCAAATATACCATAGAACCGTCTACGCGCACTACGCTCATTTGCGCTTGGGCACAGACGGGCAAACATCCCACCACACACAGCCAACTAAACCATTTTTTCATATAATAATTGTATAGCATTTTTGAGGGGGGCTTCACAATGAAAAATAATTTTGCGGATTTGGTAGAAACATTTGCCGTCTTACGCGGTCCAAACGGCTGCCCATGGGATAAAAAACAAACGCACGAGAGTTTAATTAAAAATCTACGCGAAGAAAGCGAAGAACTCATTACGGCCATTGAAAAAAAAGATGCCGCCAATATGCAGGAAGAACTGGGCGACGTTTTGTTGCAAGTATTACTGCACGCGCAAATTGCCAAAGAAGAAGGCCTATTTACCATTGAGGATGTTATTCAAGGGCTTTATGATAAATTGCACTACCGGCATCCACACGTATTTGGAAAAGTAAAAGCAAACACCCCAGAAGAAGCCCTATCCGTTTGGAAAGAAATGAAAAAGAAAAGCCGAAAAAAGTAACCTATTACACCCATACGTAACATTTTCCCAAATGTGTTAAAACTACAAACTTGATTTGAAAAAGATATAATAAATTATCTTAATATAGGAGAAAAACATGAAAGATATTACACCTAATAAGGTAAGCCCGGCGGTTATTTTTTTACCCTTGTTGTTACTGGTATTTATGATAGCAGCCTTTAGTTCTTATTTTACGGTTTCTGCGGGTACAGTAGCCGTAAAACTGCGCTTTGGTAAACTGGTGGGAGCCTATGGAGAAGGCATCCACTTTAAAGTGCCGTTTATTGATACTGTGGAAAAATTTTCCGTACGTATTAAAAAAGATTCCTTTGATACTGAGGCATTTTCCAAAGATTTGCAGACCGTGGGGCTAACATTGGCCGTCAACCACCGCATTTTGCCTAACACGGTAGAATCCATTTATCGCAACTTGGGACCGGAATACACAAGCACAATTTTAAAACCGATGGTAGAAGAATGGACCAAGGCCGTGATTGCTAAATACTCGGCCGATAGTTTAATTGCAAACCGTGTAGAAGTAGCCAAAGAATTGAACGAAATTTTAAAAGAAAAAATGGCAGAAAAAGAGGTTATTGTATCCGATATTGCCATTACAAATTTTGAATTTTCTAAGCAATTTTTAAAAGCGGTAGAAGAAAAACAAATTGCCGAACAAGAAGCCAAACGCGCCACAAACTTAGTAGAAAAAGTGAAAAAGGAAGCCGAACAGAAAATCCTGCAAGCCGAAGCAGAAGCCAAATCATTACGCCTGCAGCGGGAAGTAGTTTCGGACAATTTAATTAAACTGCGCCAAGTAGAAGCCCAACTTAAAGCCATTGATAAATGGGACGGCCGTATGCCGACGTATATGGCCGGCGATCAAATGCCCTTTGTCATGGCAAAATAATATTGAAAGAAGTTTTGGCCTAATGGTCAAAAAAGTTGATAATACCGTCTGAAAAATGATTTTATAGGGT
>CALAFB010000089.1 GCA_937891135.1 uncultured Elusimicrobium sp. | reverse complement strand
TTCCTTTATTTTCTTCTTCTTCTTTCTTTTTTTGTTCCCATTCTTCTTTTTCTTTGGCTAAGGCTTCTAATTCTTCTGGTGTTTTCGGTTTTAGTTCATATATATCATCATCTATAAGTGTGCCGCCTAATTGTTGGCATGTTTTGTGTGCTGTTGTATCATTGGCCTGGCATCACCATTTACCAGTCAATTCGGGATAGGTTTTCATATTGGGGCTGGTGTAAGTAATTGAAAAATCCCCAAAACCTGTCATTTTATACCACGCATAAGCCGATGTTCCCGTTGCGTCTCCGTCTTCCCAGTCAAACACCCAATTTTCAGATTCTCGGGGAATACTGATGTCCAGTTCGTCCAGCGGGGGCGTAGCATTTTCCCCTGTTTGTGCAAGCCATAGATCTCCGGCGGTTACCATGGCTTTGAGTACGACTTTGGCCTCTGCCACGCGTGCTTTTAATACGGCTTTTTGGTATTGCGGTACGGCTATAGCCGCCAAAATACCGATAATCAGTACAACTACCAAAAGTTCAATGAGTGTAAAACCTTTGGGCAAACCATATTGCGTGAAACCCCGCCGGGTACTTTGGTGTATCATAATAACTCCTTTAATGTGAAATTACAATTTCTTCCATTTTCGGGAGTATTTGCATACAAAACGGCTATTTATGTCCGGGTATTCAACTCCTCTAAACAGCAACAGCCGTAATTTGCTATAAATAGCAAACATTCAGCACAAAACAACCGGTTTGCAATTCCGTTCATTTTGCGCTTTTAATCGGCCGTTCTTGGAGTTGAATAACCTGCCGGGAACCCCCAAACAGAGAACCGTAGCATATACGGATCCAAAAACAGAAATAAAATTGTACCTATAGTATAAAAAAAAGCGGGCAAATAACAATAAACAAGGGTTTGCTATAATATAGTTATGAAACCCATTGTGATTTGCGGCCCGACAGCCTCCGGAAAAACAGACCTGGCCCTAGCCCTTGCCCGGCAGACGGGCGGTATCATTATTTCGGCCGATTCGCGCCAAGTATATAAACACCTTACAATTGGTACCGCTAAACCGCAGGGTACGTACCAAAACGGACTCTATACCGTGGACGGTGTGCCGTATTTACTGGTGGATTTTGTAGACGTAACGGATACGTTTAACGCCGGGGCATTTTGTGCGCGTGTGCGTGAAATTGCAGCCCAATTCCCTACAAAACCGCTTATTTTTGCGGGCGGAACAGGCATGTATTTGCACAGTTATTTTGTGGGAATGGACGATTTACCGGCCAGTACTCCCCAGTCTCGCGCACAACTTATTACTTTGCAAGCCAAATATGGCAAAGAGGGTCTACACGCTTTGCTGCAGGAAAAAGACCCGGTTTCCGCCGCGCAAATCCCTGTTGGAAATGTGCAACGTGTCATGCGCGCGTTGGAACTTTATTTGTTAACGGGAAAACCGGCCAGCCAACTTAAAAGCGGTGCCTTTTTTAAACTGCCGGACCCGGCTCAGGCATACTGGGTCTGTTTGGATTGGGAAAAAGAGTTATTAAACGCGCGCATTGCGGCGCGTACAGAGCAAATTTTTGACGGAATGTGCGAAGAAGTGAAAACGCTACTTGCCCAAGGGTTTTCCCCGGATGTTCCTGCGCTTAAAACGCTTGGCTATCCGCAAGCGATGGCTTATTTAAACGGGACGCTTTCGCGCACGCAAGCTGTGGAAGAAGTAATCATTAAACCCCGCCAATATGCTAAACGCCAACGTACCTGGTTTAACCGTTATACGCAGGCGCAACGCTTATATTTTGCGGCCTCTACGGATTATAACATTCCAAGACTTACGCAGGAAATCGGAACAGCTTTATCGTAAACTAATTAGTTGCAAGTCTAAGGTAATTTTTCCGTCCTTATATACCAGTTCATGCGGAATCAGTACGTCCCCGTCGGCGGAAAGAGGCATATAATCCCGGTAGGTTAGTTCTGCCGTATTTAAGGCGGTTATCGTACGGGAAGATACTGGATACTCTTGCCCCGGGTTATAAAAGAAAATTTCTTTGGCGCGCGGCCCTTTGTAACGGATTTGTTTGTTTCCGTTTTTAGTAACTGTGCCGATGTATTGCTGGGGGGGAATTAGTAATAAATCCAAAAGTTGGGTAATGCGGGAACGTACTATCCCGTTATCTACGTCTTTAAATAAATAATAATATGTGATTTCTTGCGGGCTGACAGAAACATCCAACACACGGTATAATCCTCCCGCCAGTAGTGTAACCGAGTAAGTATCCTGAGCTGTTTGACGAATGGTTAATACGCCGTCTAAAGTCATTGTGTCCAGGTGTCCGGTTATTTTGAAAGCTGCCTGGGTGTGTTCCTCTACAAAAAAAGATACAGGTTGAGAAGGTGCGGATTCGGTGGCTAACTGGTTACGCGTAGTAGCACAGGCACATAACCCGAGTACACCCAAAAATGTTAAAATTTGTTTAAGCATAAAAATCCTCCTGTGGATATTATACCGTTTTATGAACTTATATGTAGTGACGTTTTGTTTATCGGCTGTGTTGACGGGGCTTTCTCTCCCCGTGCTGCAGCGTACGGTAGGGCGTTTTTTAACTGACAGGCCCGGTGGACTCAAAACCCATGCAAAGGCGGTGCCGATGCTAGGCGGCTGCGCCATTTTTATGGCGGTGGCCGGTACGCTGGTGCTTTTGCGGTTTACCACTAATTTCCCGACGGGTACGTTGCATAGTTTGCGCGGTGTTTTAGGGGCAGGTGCCTTGATTTTTGCGTTGGGCCTGGTGGATGATTTACGCAAGCCTAAAGGGCTTCCTATAGGGTTGCGCTTGGCGGTACAGGCAGCCGCGGCGTGCTTACTCATTTATTACGGTGTGTATGTGCAAATTTTTGAGCAAAATGCACTTAATTATGTGTTCACCTTCTTTTGGTTGGTAGGGTTGACCAATGCGTTTAATTTATTGGATATTGCAGACGGGCTTTGTATTAGTCAGGCGTTTTTTTGTACGGCTGGATTATTTTGGATAGCCCTCCCCGGCGAATTCAGATACGTCAATTTGGCTGCTATTACCCTGTTAGGGGCGTGTGCGGCATTTTGGCCGTTTAACCATGCCCGGCAAAAGATTTTTTTGGGGGATAGCGGGGCTACCTTTTTAGGGTTTTTTATTGCGGCACTTGCTATGGGAACACAATATTCCCGCACGAATGTGTACGGCTATGCGGCTGCGCTGTTTATTGTAATTGTGCCATTATTAGATACGGTATTTGTAGTAGCGGCCCGTGTATTGCAAGGTAAAAACCCGCTTCAAGGAAGTAATGACCATTTGGCATTACTGCTTAAAAAGAAATGGCACCTTACGGACCGGACGGTACTGGGTTTGTTTATACTGGGGGCGGTTGCGGGCAGTTTAATAGCTTATATAATTACTCAAATTGAGGCATCCCATACGCTGGCCTTGTGTGTGCTGGCTAGCGGGGGAGCTGGTATGTTTTTATTATGGTTACTTCAAAAACTACACACGTTCGCACGTTAATTATTGGCGGCGGTTTAACTGGTCTGGCTACGGCCTGTGCCCTGGAAGCCAACGGAACTACGGATTATGTAGTGTTGGAAAAATCCGCGCGGCCTGGTGGATTGTGTGCTACTACATTTGTAAACGGTTATCATTTTGACTACGGCGGGCACTTTTTACATTTGCACACGCCGCAAGGGCGGAAAATCGTTCGGCAATTATTAGGGAAAAATTTAAAAAAGCATACCCGTCGTGCTTTTATCTACTCCAATGGGATGCACGTTCCTTATCCGTTCCAACAAAATTTATGGGCCTTATACCCGGAACTGCGTGCCTTGGTTATTGATGAATTGACCCAAAGGCCACCGGTTGAAACGATTCCACAAGATTTTGAAACGTGGTGTTTACAATCCTTTGGATATACGTTGTATGAGGCTTTTTTCCGCCCGTATAACGAAAAACTGTGGGGGCGTCCCCTTCGGGAAATGACGTGTGATTGGTGCGGCCCGTTTGTGCCAGCCCCGCGCCGTAAAGATATTTTACAAAGTGCGAACCGTCCGCCGGAACAACGGAGTGGATATAATGCCCAATTTTATTACCCCAAAACCGGGGGGTGTGGGAGCCTTATTGATGCATTAGTAAGCCGCGTACGTCACTTGCAACTGAGTGCGCCGCTCACGCGGTTAGATTTAACACGTAAAACTGCTTGGGTCAATCAACAGAAAATTACATTTGAACAGATTGTAAATACAATACCGTTGCCGGAATTTATCAATCTACTGGTTGGAAATACGTCTTTAAAGCAAGCGGCTAGGAAGTTAGTATCGCAGCCAGTTACGGTGTATCATCTAGCCATTGCCCGCCAGGTAGAGCCGTTTGGTTGGATTTATTTCCCGGATGCGGCCCAACCGTTTTACCGGGTAGGGTTAACCAGTTATTTTTCGCCAGACAGCGTGCCGGAAAAAGATACCTCTCTTTTTTACATTGAATTGCCCGGGTTACCTCCTGCTACGCCGGAAACAGAACAACAAATTTGGAACGGGCTGCATCAAAAGGGGTTAGTAACGGCGGATGATGTAAAATTGTTTTCGCACTGGCAGCCTATTGGGCATGCGTATGTGGTATTTAATAAACAACGTGCTGAACTTGTGCCGCAGCTATTAAACAAACTGGAAGAAGACGATTGCTATTGTGTGGGCCGCTACGGCCGGTGGGAATATAGTTTTATGGAGCGTTCGCTCCTGCAAGCGGTGGAACTGGCCCAAAAATTGGTATAATAAGCACGTATGAAGGTACTCGTTTTTGGGGGCAGTTTTGACCCCGTTCATAAAGGTCACGTTGCTCTGTTTCGCCGCGCCATGAAGGTGATTTCACCGGATGTGGCTCATATTGTGCCGGCATATCACTCGCCGTTTAAGGCCAAGTCTCCTACACCGTTCCGGCTGCGGATGACCATGTTAAAGCAGGCTTTTAAAGGAGCGGGGAAGAATATTATTTTTGATGATTATGAACTTAAACAAGGCGGCAAAACATATACTTACCAATTAGTCCAATACCTAAAAAAACGTTACAAAAATCCGGAAATTTACCTGTTAGTGGGTACAGACTGCTTAAACGATTTACACAACTGGAAGAACCCTTCTTACATTTTTGAAAATGCCGTTGTTGTGGCCGGAAAACGCAAAGGTTATGAGGAAAACCCGGCTACTTTCCCGCATATTTTTCTGCCGGGGTTTTTCCCTAAATTATCGTCTAGCCGCGTACGTGCACATATTTTAGCTTGCGGGGATATCCCGGATACGGTACCTTCTTCCATTGCACCTACCATTCGTAAAAATAAATTGTATGGTTTGGATGTACACGACTGGCTTAAAAGCCATTTAAAACCCAAACGCTATTTACATTCTAAAAATGTAGCCGAAATGGCGGCTGCCTTTAGCGATATTTATGCGATTAACGTGGAAGCTGCCGTTAAGGCCGGGATTTTACACGACGCTGCCAAAGGAATGAGCGCGGAAGAACTCATCTCTTTTTGCCAGGAACATCGCATTAAAGTACCGTTTTTTGAAGATATTTGCCGCATGGAGCCGCAACTGTTGCATAGTTATGCATCGCGTTGGCTGGCTAAAAACCAATTCGGTATCCATGATACAGATATTTTGGATGCTATTGCCGAACATACCTTAGGCAGTTTACAAATGAGTACGCTTTCTAAAATGTTGTTTGTGGCGGATATTTCTTCCAAAGACCGTAAATACAAAGATGCGTTTGTGATCCGTACGTTAGCATTGCAAGACTTGGATAAAGCCTTGCGTTATGCGGCAAACCGCAAACTACTGTTTACAATTGATTCACAAAAATGGCTCTGCCCGTTGGGCATTGACTTATGGAACCATCTTATCAAACAAGAAAAATAATCGGGCGGTTACTGGCCCTGGGGTGTGCGGCCCTGCTGGCGGGTGCATTTGGGGCCCAGCTGACTTCTCCGCTATTGCAAAGTTTGACGGCCCGGCAGGATACGCCGGTACGGGTGGTGTTTTTTACCAAACCGGCGATGCGGTTTTCTTATAACCCGCATACGCGTAAAGTAGTGGTCACGTTGGCTAGCGGAGCGTGTAGTATAGAACAAAAAGAAAAGTGTTTTCAAAGCGAGTTTGATTTTTTTTATATTCCTAAAAATACGGATCAGACTTCCTTTTGGAAAGAATTTAAAGAAGATCTGTCGACGTGGCGTTACCAGCCCGGGCGGGTATTTTGGGCGATACATGCGTATATCAATGCCCGAGTACAGCACCGTACGGATTTGCCGTTAGCGCAGGCCGGGGTACTTTCTTTGGAGTTAATTGAACTAAGTACGGCAGATTTTGCGGTAGAGCAGCCGGTTTCTAAGAAAAAACGCGGGAAACAATCGGCTGAAAAAACGGTTGCCCCGCAGCCGGAAAAACACGAAACGGAGCAGCCTAATAAAAGTGACGAACAGCAGCCGTTAAAAGTTATTATTTTAAATGCCTCGGGCAAAAGAGGACAGGCCGAATCTTTAAAACAATATTTGCGTGCCCAGCATGCGAAGGGGCTTTTGCAGGTAGATGTATATGATACGGGGAATTATCCCTCGCAGCAAGACAAATCTTTTATTGAGGACTATAGCGGTAAACTTATCCAGGTAACCCAAATCAGCCACGCGATCGGTATACGTAGTGAAATCCGCTCGGCCCCGGCTGCCCAAGATGCCTATTACGATAGCCGTATCGTACTGGGCAAAGACTTTAAAATGCCCCTGTAAAATGTTAGAATAAAAGAAGAGGAAATTATGAATACAAAAGAACTGGTTTGCCTGGTGGCGCGCCTGGCTGATGAAAAAAAAGCTGAAAATATTAGACTTATTGATTTGAACGGGCTGTCTTCTTTATGTGATTATGTACTGATTATGACGGCACTTTCTAAACCGCATTTAGAGGCCGTGGAAGAAGAAATCAGCAAAAAATTAAAAGAAATTGGTATCTATAAAACCAACCGCGACGGGGCAGACAGTTTACAATGGCGTGTGAGCGATTATGGGGCGTTTCTTGTGCATATTATGACGCAAGAAGCACGGGATTTTTATGCGCTGGATAAAATTTTTAGTTTTGGTACAGTAATTGATTTTAAAAAATCCGTTAAAGCCGTTAAAAAGACTCCGGCGAAAAAGAAGCCCACTAAGAAAACAACGGCTAAAAAAACGGGTACTAAAAAAATAACCGTTAGAAAAACAGCAGCAGTCAAAACTGTTAAAAAAATAGGTACCAAAACTTCCAAAAAAACGCCGACCAGAAAAACGGTTAAAAAATCCACTAACACTACAAAGAAGAAATAACCATGCTTGAAAAATTAAAACACGATATTACCCTTAAATTAGCGAGTGCTGACTATTTTAAAGGCCAAGAATTACCCGCCGTAGAATTTGCCCCCGCACCGGCCCATACCGGGGCGGATATTTCGCTCGTGTGGGCGATGGCGGCTGCTAAGAAATTACATAAAAATCCATTGGAAATTGCCGAAAAAGCCTGCCAGGTAATTAGCGAAGTAACCGGTGTGGCAACCGCGCAAGCCCTAAAACCCGGGTTTATAAACCTTACGCTAGATGATAAATTTATTATTAACACCGCAGCCGACCGCCGTTTAAAAGAACGCGCAAACGAACAAAGTAAGCAGAAAATTCTTATTGAATTTGTATCTGCAAACCCGACGGGGCCTTTGCATGTAGCCAGCGGGCGCGGAGCCAGTTTAGGCGATAGTTTAGTTAAAATCCACCGTGCCTTAGGATATCAGTGCGATAGTGAATACTACGTCAATGATGCCGGCAACCAGGCCGAATTGTTGGCGGTTAGTTTAAAAGCCCGTAAAGAAGGAAAAGAACCGCCTGAAAATGGGTACCACGGTTCTTATTTAATTGATTTAGCTAAACGGATTCCGGCGGATTTACCCGAAGAAAATTACGGGCGTTGGGCTATGGAAGAACTTTTAAAAACCCAACAACAGGACATGAAAGATTTTCATGTGGATTTTACGCGTTGGTTCCGTGAATCCGACTTACATAAAGAAGATGCCCCCAAAAAGGCCGTTGCGTTTTTGACCGAAAAAGGGTATACCTACGAAAAAGAAGGGGCCGTTTGGTTCGGTTCTACCCAGGATGAAGAAGCGCAGGACGACAAAGACCGCGTACTCGTTCGTAAAGACGGCCGCCCGACGTATTTTATGGCAGATATTGCTTACCACAAAAGCAAATATGACCGCGGGTATACTACGCTTATAGACATTTTAGGTGCCGATCACCATGGCTATGTGCCGCGTATGAAAGCCGCCGTACACGCCTTAGGACATGACGAAAAAACCTTTGTGCCGATTATTCACCAACTGGTACACTTAACTGAACACGGCGAACAAGTGAAAATGTCCAAACGTGCCGGGCACTTTATTACGTTGCGCGAACTCATGAACGACGTGGGGACAGACGTGTGCCGTTTTTTCTTTGCCAGCCGTACCCCAAACGCGCATATGTTGTTTGATATGGACCTAGCCAAAAAGAAAACAAACGAAAACCCGGTTTTCTATGTGCAATATGTACATGCGCGCATTTGTTCTATTTTTGAAGCTGCCAAACAACAAGGGCTTACCGAAGCGCAAACGGCCCAAACGCCGCTCGCCCCGCAAGAACGGGCCTTACTGTTAAAACTAATCTGGTTCAAACCCGTGCTTAATAATTGTATTGCAGATTTAAGCCCGCACCATTTAACTACGTATTTAGTGGAGCTAGCGGGCTTATTCCACGCATTTTACGATAACTGCCGCGTGCTTGATGCAACCCACCCGGAATTAACCGCTAGCCGTTTGTTTATTTGCCAGCGCGTGGCGGAGCGGATTAAGAAGGGGCTAGAGTTTATAGGCGTATCCGCACCGGAAAAGATGTAATTTTCTGCCTAATTTGGCGCATAACGTTGTTGTAAAAGGGCTTGAATACCTCGGCGCTACCGCGCCGCTGCGCACAGTATACTGCGCCCTTTTACGCCTAGTTCTTCGCCAAATTAGTTTGAAAATTCCGGTTACTTCCGTATTTTTTCCACCCTTTTCTGCCTAATTTGGCGTTACGGTTAGTTGGTCCTTTACCCGAGAGTGAATCTGACAGAGGGCCAAATTTTTTGCTACACTATACGTACAATTTATTTCTGTTTTTGGAATCGTATCGTAGGGATACGGGTAACTGAATCGCAGTTGCATACCATGCCAAAAATTGCCAATACAAACACAATGTAAAAGGCTTTATAACCCTTTTGTATTGTGTTGAATGTTTCTTGCTTTAAGCAGGGGATTACGGCTGTTTTGGTTAAGTACCATGGTATGCACTTGGCTAAATGAAGCCGTTTTTGCGTGGATTCTCTGAAGCGGGGTAAATTGAAATCTACATTAAGGAGCAAGAATAATGCAAAAAATAAAACGGGGTTTTACCCTCATTGAATTACTAGTAGTAGTTCTAATCATCGGTATTTTGGCAGCGGTGGCGTTGCCGCAATACCAAACGGCTGTAGAAAAGGCACGCTTTACAGAAGCGTTGACTGTGATGTCCACCTTGGAAAAAGCCATAGACGGGTGGCTTCTTGCCAACGGAAATTCTACAGGAGTTATTTATTTTTTAGGAGATAATGCAAACGGAAAAGGAGCCCTAGATATAGATATTGAAAGGAATATGGACTGTAGTGTCTGGGGAGGTGAGGGTTGTAAAGATACAACTTTTGCGTATATGGCCGTTTGTGACAGGGGCATATGTTCCATTCAAGTAGGACGTGGAACATATTACGCTATAACTCGTATAAAAGGACTCAACGGACAATGGCACGGAGATGAATGTGATTATTATCCAAGTGAAGGGTCTATTGGCAAAATAGGCGAAAAAATTTGCAAAGACCTAAAAGCACAGGACTCTTCATACTATCTATGTGAAGAATGTTAGTCTGTTGCCGTATTTCCCCGGAAGGACCATTTTATAATTATCCTTCTGGGGAGATATTTTTAGTTTTTTACCCTTGCAGCCAACATGCTACGGCTAGCGGCTCCTGTTGGGTTTACGTAACAACTGGGAAGTAGACAGGTGTAAACCTGATATTACCCAAAGCGGTAAAAACCGTTGAATTGACACCCAACCTACATCAACTTCGTCATCCCCGACAGAAACCATCGGTATGATAACTAAAACAATCCCCCGGTTTTAACACCGGGGGGAAAGTTGCGAAGAATTTTAATGGGTTGTGCCAGTCAATACACTACTTGGCACTTTCAAATAGACTTTCGTCTTTTTGGATTTTATTGCAGATGCGGTGGCATTTGCAGGACGCTGTGCATACGTCGGGCAGTTTAAGTAAAATGCGCGTATCGCAATCGTTAAAGTCATCTGCCATTTCACTAATGAGTTTAGCGTCTTTTTCTTTCATGTGCAAGAACTCAATCCCAATGGTGTATACGTTCTCGCGTTGTTTTACCCAGGCCAGTTTGGCACTTACTTCCATTTTATCGGTGCCGGGTAATTGTAAACTAATAGAAAATTTATCCGCTAACGGCGCGCCTAAAAAACTAATCATCCGCATGCCGGAGGCTGATAAATCCGCCAAAATGGCTACTAAAGAGGTTTCCTTGCCATCTTCCGTTTTATAATGCAGGTTGACGGGTTCAATTAAGTTGCTAATCACCGGCATACGCGGGTGACGGCGTTTTTCAGAATATTTTTTAGTCATGTTCATTCCTCGCAAATAATAATGTTCCTTCGGCATGTTCAATAGGGCAGCGTACCAAACTGCCTACCGGGTAATTTACAGGGGTTTGCACCCAAAAACTGCCCGATGCGCGGCCTTTGTTTTCCGTTTCCATAAGTACTTCTTGGATCGTACCTATTTGCCGCTGGTAGGCCTGGTCTGCCAGGCCCCTTACTTTATTTAACAAAATAGCGAGCCGTTTTTCCAGTACATTTTCAGAAAGTAGTTGCATTTGTGCAGCCGGCGTTCCCTGGCGAGGGGAGTATTTAAAACAATACGCGGCTAAAAATTTTGCTTCGTCTACGAGCGTAAGCGTTTGCTCAAAATCCGTTTCTGTTTCCGTTGGGAAACCGACAATTATATCGGTTGTAATATGGCAGCCCGCGTCTTGCAGGGCGCGGACTTTTTCTAAAAATAATTCGCGTGTATAGCCGCGTTTCATTTCGGTAAGTACTCGGGTAGAACCGCTTTGCACCGGGATATGTAAATGCCGCGCAAGTTTGGGGTTTTGCCGGACGGTGCATAAAAATTCATCCGTAAAATACAGCGGGTGCGGGCTAGTAAAACGGACGCGTTCCACGCCCGGGATTTCGCTTACGCGGTTTAATAAACCGGAAAAAGTGACGTTTCCGTCTTGGTAGGCATTGACAGTTTGGCCTAGGAGCATAATTTCTTTGGCCCCGGCTTGGGCGTGGCGCGCGGCTTCTTTTAAAATTTCTTCATGCGGTAAACATTTAACCGGGCCGCGCACGCTAGGTACAATGCAGTAGGTGCAGTTAAAATTGCAGCCGCGCATAATGGTAACATAAGCAGAAAGTGTGGGGGCGGGGGCTAATGGGGCGGCTAACGCCGTTGTAAATAAACCGCTTTTGTTAAGTGTATCCGAAAAATGTTCAATACCTTTGGCCCCGGCTACGATATTTAAATACGGGTAGCGTTTTTTGAGTTGATTTCCTAATCTTTCGGCAGCACATCCGGCAAAAATAATAATGCGCTTTGGATTTTGGCGTTTCCATTTACATAGACGGCCTAAAAAAGACAAGGCGCGGTGTTCGGCATGGTCCCGCACGGTACACGTATTGATGAGCACAGCGTCGGCTTCGTCTAACTTATCCGTACGCACAGCCCCGCGGGCTGAGAGATGTAAAAACATTTCTTCTGAATCTGCCTCGTTCATTTGGCAACCGTACGTTTGGATAAATACTTTTAGCATACAAAAAAAGAGCGGCCCGTAAGCCGCTCTGTCCTGTTTTTTAGAATAAGTCGGTTAGTTTTTGGATATTCTCTGCCAACGGTTGCGTGAGGTGTAATTTAATCACACGGCGGCCTTTTTCTTGTAAGGCTTGGAAGTCCCCCAACGCTTGTGCGTTGCAGAGTTGCCCGAATGTATATTTTTGGCCCGGGATTTTAATATCGTTTTTAGGTTCGGCCGACAAGAGGATAAACACCCCGTTGTTACCGTCCCCTTTGTGCAGCTGCCCTGTAGAGTGCAGGTAGCGCGGCCCATACCCAAACAATACAGCCCGTTTGGTTTTGTTCATCACTTTGTCACGTAAAGCAGACAAAGCTTTTTCTGTGTCTGCATCCGGATATACGTACGGCAAAATGGCCAAATAATCGTTACTTTCTAATAGAGAATAAATATCCTGGCCCAGCGTATCTAATTTAATTTGGTTTGCAATATCGGCCGAGGCTAAAATAGGGGCACTTACTTCAGCTGGTACATTTCCCGCAGCAAGTTTAGCCAAAATGTCTTTGGTCATCGTTTTAGCGGCTTGTACGTTGGGTTGGTCAAACGGGTCAATGGCTAAAATAGCCCCTGCTGCTGCCGTAGCAATTTCCCACAATAAGAACATGGCTCCCAGTTGATATTTATTTTCTATTTGCAAGGTAAGCAGCGGGGCACCGCCTTGCGTAATTTCTTTAGCGCGGGCAGTTACGCGTTTATCATCATCGCTACCGGTAGACAGGTGCACGAAGAAGCGGTCCTCCCGGTAATTGAAATTGGCTTGCAGCGTTTCCCCCGCCACAGGCACAATCCCTTTGCCTTCTTTGCCGGTAGATTCGGCGACTAGTTGTTCGGCCCATAACCCAAACGTGGAGAAATCATTCGGGGTTAATAGCGTTAATTTGTCGCGTGATTCATTGACTGTACACGCGCCCATAAAAGCCCCTAGTGCTAAGGCAGCATTGTCTTTGATGGGGGTTTCAGGCCCAAAAGTTTCCGCTTCTTGTTTGGCAATTTCTAAGAGTTTTTTAACGTCTACGCCCATTAAAGCGGCAGGCACAATCCCAAACATAGAAAGTGCGGAAAAACGGCCACCGATATCGGCTGGATTTAAGAAAATTTTACGGAATTTTTTATCTTTAGCAAGTTTTTCGAGCCCGGTGCCGGGGTCCGTAATGGCAATAAAATTATCCCCGGGAGTTTTGATGCCGGATTTTTTTACTTCTTCGTAAAAATACGCAAATTGGGAAGACGGTTCCACCGTCCCGCCGGATTTGCTGGCAAAAATAAACAAAGTTTCTGCCGGGTTTATGCGGGCACGGGCAGCACCCACCCAATCGGGTTGCGTGGTATCTAATACAATGAGTTCCGGCCAGCCGGATTGTTTACCGAAGAATGTGCGAAATACTTCCGGAGCGAGCGAAGAACCGCCCATTCCCATCACGATACAATGTTTAAATGTTTTTTTGGCTTCCTGGGCAAAGGAAAGTACGGTGTCTATGCGTTCTAACGTCCAGTTATATACTTTTTGCCAGCCTAAGAATTTAACAATAAAAGCTTTATGTTCTGGGTCCTGCTTCCACAGAGAAGGGTCTTTGGCCCAAAACTTGGTGTTAAACTCTAGATTTTCTAATTTAATTTCCCCTTCACGGATGATACCTTGTGCTAAGGGATTGGCTTGTATCTTCATAATTTCTTTCTTCCTTCTATTTAATTTATTTAAAATGTGCATCTTCCCACGCTTGCACTTTGCCGCGGCGCGCCGCATGGCGGGGTTCTACGTTTAAAGATGCGTTTACAAATTGGGTTACCAGTTCTTCAGCCAGGGCCGGGCCGATAATACGTGCGCCTAAACAAAGCACGTTTAGATCGTCGTGTTCTACGGCTTGGCGGGCGGAATAACTGTCGTGGCAAACACACGCACGAATGGTTTTTACTTTATTGGCCGTTACGCACATTCCTACGCCGGAACCGCAAATTAAAATCCCGCGCTCGGCTTTACCGGTGGTAATTTGTTGACACACGGCAAAAGCATAGTCCGGGTAATCGGTCCGTTCGCACGAACACGTGCCGCAATCAATTACTTCGTGTTTGGCAGTTTGCAATACGCGTAAAACGGTTTCTTTTAAAGCAAATCCGGCATGGTCGCAACCGAGGGCTATTTTCATACTAATATGCTTGGTCTACCAGTTCGCACATACAATGTCCCATAAAAATATGGCACGCCTGAATGTGCGGGGTATTGTTAGATTTTACAACTAACGGTAAATCACAAATCTCTTTAATAGTGCCGCCGTCCTTGCCTAGAAAAGCAGCCGTATAGCAGCCTTTACGTTTGGCAAGCCCTAGGGCTAGATATACGTTTTTACTATTGCCGGAGGTAGAAATACCAATAACTACGTCCCCTTCTTGTGCGAATCCGTCAATCTGGCGGGAAAAAATTACATCATACGAGTAATCGTTCCCGATAGCGGTTAAAGTAGAAGTATTGGTATTTAAAGCTAGGGCCGGTAATGAAGGGCGTTCTTTTTTAAAGCGGCCTACAAATTCGGCGGCAATATGCTGAGCATCCCCGGCACTACCCCCGTTTCCCATTAAAATGACTTTATGTCCCTTTTTAAAGGCTTTAATCACTTCGGTAGCTAATTGTTCTACCCCTTGGGCTAAATTTTCTTTCACATACGTTACGGCTTCAATAAGTTCATCAGCTTGTTTTTCTACAAACATATTATCCTCTTAAATGTGTTCCAAAGAAGAATTTTCCATCCATCCTTTGATTCCTTCACTACGTAAAACCACTTGCTGCCACGGACCTTTTTGGTCTACTATTTGTACCAAATGGCCTTGTGTTATGGTAGCACTTGCCGGGAAATTTTCTCCCGGTCCACTTCGTAGTTCGGCTTGCGGGGTGGCTACTACGGCTAACGGTTCGCTTTGCCAACTGTACCGTACAAAAAACCACCCGGCCACCGCTAGTAACAGTACCCCGGCTACCAGCGTGATTTTACCCGCTTTGCGGGTAAGTAACCATAACCCGGCTAACAGACAAAACGCCCATAACACCAAATGTAATAGCCCTTGTAATTCGGTAAGGGATAACCCAAATACCGCCTTATGCAAGGAAACAGGCATCCCGGCAGGTACTAAACTTTCCCCGCTGGCAGCTAATGCCAATTCTAAATTATGGCGGATATCTGTATCGCGCGGGTTTAACTGGAAGGCCCGGTAATAATTCGCAACGGCTAGCCCGGTACTTCCCATTTTAAAATAACAGTTACCTATATTGTAGTAAAGAAAGGGGTTGTTTGGATAGTCTTTTATTTGTTTTTCATAAGCAGAAAGAGCCTGCGCGTATTGGCCGTGCCGGTATAAATCTTCGGCGGTTTGGCCTGCTTGGGCCCCCAGAGAAACTGTCAGAAACAAGATGCTTAATAACCCGTACCAATTTCTTTTTTTCATTTTGAGTTCTCCCATTGTTTCAGTAAGTTTTCAGCACGTGCGGACAATTGTGCCAACGTATTTGTATCTTTAGATAAGGGGGCAAACCGGGCTGATTCCAATTCTGTCCATAATGTGGCAAAGGTTTGTTGGGTTTCCGGCGGGACCCCATGTTGGGCAAGTGCCGTAATCATTCCTTTTAGGGGTAAGCTGGCAGCAGAAATATTCCATTTAAGGCGCAGATAATCGGCCAACGCGTCCGAGATATGTTCATAGGTACGGGCTTGTTTTAGTTGGGTTTTGGCGTATTGGTAGGCATGTTTTTTTGCGGCTGTTTTTTTGCCGATACAGGCCATAAATAAACATACGGCTAACCAGGTAAATACTAGCGCATGCATCCATTTCCAGGCGGCTATGCGTTGTAGGAGGGAAAGGTCCGTATCGTATGTGCCTTTTACATATTCAATATCTTGGCGGATTGTTTGGATCCCGTTGCCAACCGGGGATGAAGTCCCGAAATCCAGTTGTTTAGCGGCGTGAGTGGCGGGGAATACTTCCAGCGTAAGCGGGCGTGCCGACAGGGTTTTATAGGTGCTGGTGTTCGGGTCCAAATAGGACCAGTTAATTCCTTCAATCATATATTGACCGGACGAAGCCGGGACAAGCACCGTTTTAAAGGTTTTATAACCGCGGGAAGAATTATTGGAAACAAATCCGGTTTCTGGGGCGGCGGGGTAAGAAGTGAGGCCGGGAATTTCCGGAAATTTTAAGTCAGACGTAGTTTTTAAACTGCCCGGTCCCTGGACGGTTACGGTAAGGGTAACGGCTTCTCCGGCCTCGGTACGGGGTTTATCTAAACGGGTGGTTAACGTGTAATCCGTACCCACGGCCCCGTAAAAGGAAGCCGGTTTGCCGGCGGGCAACGGTAAAATGTTAAGTGTAATGGGTTTGGAAGCTACCGTGACAGGCTTAGAAACAACCGCGCCTCCAAAGAAACGGTCAAATAACGAGTTCCCGGCCGAAGCTGTGCGGTAATCTACCATGGCCGCACCGATGGACGCTTTCCCCGCACTAACGCCGGAAAGTTCATAGCGTTTTTCTTCATAATTATACATGGTCCCGTTGATATTTTGGCGGCCTTGCACACTAGGGCCTTCTTCCATAAATAAGTTAGAAACTTGTGGATTGTGATAGGCGGCTTCATAAAATGCTGGGGCATAATAAAAACGCACTCCTAACGTAAACGGTTGTCCGGGATACGGTTTTTTGTTACTAATCGCACTTATCATAAAATAGGGTTCATTTTCATGGGCATAGGCGCGGGTAGATAATTCTTTCTCTAAAGGGGGAAGTTGAGAAATATCTGCTGCTGCAGCTGTTGTTTGCCGGGTAGCCGGGCGGTTAGAACTTTTGGACTGGGAAGCCGCTACCGTAGCGGATTTGTAAATGCGGATATCAATGGGATCTGTTTGATAGGTTTTGCCCCCATAGGAAAATGTAACTGGGCCGATGGTGGTACGTCCTACAAAGCGTGGTATCATTAAATAGCGGAACGATAACGTAGTATGTCCGTTTACGGTAGATTGGGCCATTTCGCGGGAATATACATTAAAAGCGGGTAAACTGGGCAGCTGCGGCATGACTATATTTCCGCTTACCCCGGAAACTTGCACGGTAAGGGTCAGCTCATCATCTAGGGCCAAATCGGTTTTATCTGTTTGGGCACTTAAATGTACCTGAGCCACCAACGGCAGGGTACTTAACAAACATACAACTACTAAACAAATCTTTTTCATTACCAATCTTTCTCCACTTGTTCATCATTTGCCGAGGGGCCGGGTTGGGTGGGTTTTTTATATTCACTATCCCGTGCCAGTTGCAGTACGCGGTCCGCTGCTTGTTTTTCTTGGTTATCTTGCGCCTCTTGTGGTTGCGGAGAAGACGGCTGCTGAGGTTGCTGCTGCGGAGCCTGGCCTTTATGATCCGGGTTATCTTGTTTATCCTGATTATTGGAATTTTCGTTCTCATTTTGTTGGTTTTGGTTGTTTTTGTTTTGTTGCGCTTGTTGTTGCAAAACCAACTGCAAATTATGAATGGCTTCTTTGTCCTGTGGGTTTTGTAAAATGGCTTGCTTATAGGAAGCAATTGCTTTTTCTTTATTTTGGGTACGGTAATAAGTGTTACCCAAGTTAAACCAGGCATCTTGTTGTAACGTGCCGGGTTGCCCGGCAGCGTTTTCAAAAGATTGGGCCGCTTGGTCATATTCTTTTAAATAATAGGCTGATGCTCCGGCCCCGAATGAAGCGGACTGATTTTTGGGATCTTGTTGTAAGGCATGTTCAAAGGCAGACAAGGCTTGGCCATATTTGCCTTTTTGGTAAAGTTTGCTGCCCTGGCGCACGTCAGCATTAACGCCGGCTTGCAGCGGTAAGGTTATGAGAGTAAATAAACCTATAATCCAAAATTTCATCATCTTTATTGTACCTTTTTTGAAGTCCGTTGGGGCCATAACAGATATCCGGTTAAACAGAGTAACGCCAGAACTAACGGTATCACGTAGCGGTTTTGATAAACCGCGTGAGCCCCAGTGCTGGAAGTGGATTTATCCAATCCGGCCATGGCCGCTTCAATTTGCCGAGCCACTTGAGCTGCAGAGGTATACGAAATATAGACCCCGCCCGTGGCTTGTGCAAGTGCCGTCAGGGACGCTTCATCTAATTTAGAAACAACCGTTTTGCCGTTTTTATCCTTTTTGTATTCGGTTACTTGGCCGTTTGGGTCCGTTTGGGCCGGGATTAACGCCCCTTGCGGCGTTCCAATACCTACAGCAATAATACGGATGCCGTTTTCCTGGGCGGCCTTTTGAGCGGCGGCTAATTCCTGGGGGGTGTGATCTTCCCCGTCTGTTAGTAAAATAAGAGCTTTTTGACCGGGGTAACGGGCCAGCATTTGGGCGGCCAGCGTTACCGGAGCCGATAAAGATGTACCCGGCACGGGCAGCATATCCGGCTGTAATGAAGTAATAAAATAATCAAGGGCACTCGTATCGGTCGTAATCGGACATTGGATAAATGCTTGGGATGTAAATGCAATGATACCAATACGGTTTTCTTTTAAGTGGGAAACCAGCATTTGTAACATTTGTTTGGCGTTAGCTAGACGGTCGGGTTTCAAGTCTTGCGCCCGCATACTGGAAGAAACGTCTACCGCAATGACTGTTTGTGCAAAATTGCCTTGTGCTTCCGTAATTTCAATGCCCCATTGGGGGCCAGCTAAGGCTAGTAATACAAAGCATACAGCTCCGGCTAAGCACGTATTTTTCAGGCGGGATACCTGGCCCAGCGGGCGGGTTAGTTTGGTATAGGCTTCTCGTCCAAAGAGGCGGTTTGTATAGTGCCGTGCCAAGCGTTTACCCAGCCATAAAATAATCAGCAACGCTCCCAATACGGGTAAGATATAAAGTAACACAAACGGATGGGCAAATAATCTCATAAGGGCACCTTGATAAATAGTAATTTTTCTGCCACAATGGCCAAGGCTAATAATAGCAAGGCCGCCCACAAAAAGGGCATAAAGTGGTCTTGTTGCTGGATAGAAGCAGGCGGGGTAAACGCCGTTTTTTCCAATTCGTTAATGGTATTATAAATTTGGGTCAGTTCCATAGCGTTTTGGGCGCGGAAGAATTGCCCACCGGTAA
This sequence comes from uncultured Elusimicrobium sp., assembly GCA_937891135.1. Lineage (GTDB taxonomy): Bacteria > Elusimicrobiota > Elusimicrobia > Elusimicrobiales > Elusimicrobiaceae > Avelusimicrobium. Next base: position 34,372 of record CALAFB010000089.1, on the reverse strand, counting down.
GTTGGGCAATTTCTAAGAGGAGCCCTTCATTGATTTCGTCTTCCTGACTGGAGTACATGGTTTTTCCCGGAGCACTAGCGGCCCCAATGGTATAGACGCGGATACCATAGGTGGCTGCTGCTTTGGCAGCTAAAATCGGGTCAATGGTGCCAGCGTTGGAATCCCCGTCTGTTAGTAAAATAATGACTTTACTTTTGGCTTTACTGTCTTTTAAATGGCTGGCGGCTACACCCAGGCCGTCTCCAATAGCGGTAAAGTTTGGGTCTATCATTCCTAAGTACATTCCAGCAATATATTCTTGGAGGGCTTGGTGGTCCAAGGTGAGCGGGGCTTGAAGCATGGCCCGTTTGGCAAATACAACAAGCCCAATACGATCTGTCGGGCGTTTTTCCACAAACCGCTGTGCTGTTAATTGGGAAGCTACAAACCGGTTCGGTTCAAAATCCCGGTTTTGCATAGAGGCAGACGCATCCATTAAAAGCATAATATCTACGCCTTCGGTGGGAGGAAGTGGGGTTTTATCCAACCGTACCGGGCGTGCTAATGCAATAATCAGCAGGGCCATTGTCATGGCATATAAAAGCGGGGCAGCCCATTGGGTACCTAGTTGCCGTAGTGAGAAAGAATTTTTGGGTACGTAGGCTAAAGAATAGGCTACCGTTCGTTTTGGTTTTCGTAGGGGCTGGATGATTAACCAAACAAGCGGCAGTATGAGTAAGACGAGTACCCACGGATAGCGGAAATGTTCTAACATATTTTGCCACATCATAAAGAGACCTCCTCTACCTTGGGGCTGGTCGGGCGTGGGGTGGTGTGGTTAATAAAGTTACGTAGTGTGGTAATATCGCGGTTGCGGGTTTCTTCAGTAGGAATTTGTTTGGCAAATTTGACTAAATCCCCGGAAGCTAAAAACTGGCGTAAGGACGGCAGCTGGGCGGTCAAGGCCGGCACCGTTTTTAGGCGGCGTAACAATTCTACGGAAGTATCTGCCGATACGTCTAGTTTAAATGCCCGCTGTAAATACGTGCGTAAAATATCCGTTAGTGTTATGTAAAACACTTTATATTGTTTATTTTCCCACAAGCCACTATTTAAAAGGGAATCAATTTGCGCCAAGGCAATTACATGCGGCGGGCGGTTATCCACGGGGGCTTGCAGCCGTGTAGTTTTGGCGGTGTGCAGTTTGCGTGCCCAAAAGATAAGCAGACAAATAAGCGCGGTAAGGGCCAGTAAAACACATAGCCAAGTGGCCCAATCAATCACGCGGTGCGGTGGGCGGATTTCCCGCAGTTCATTATCATCAAATACTTTAACAGGGGTAACGGTTAGCGGCAATTGGGCCTGTACAGTTTTATCGGGCTGCCCGGCCAACGAAAAAGAAACCGTAAAGGTGGATTTATTGAGTGTAAACGGTAATACAGTTAAATCCGCTTGGGTGGAATCTATACCAACAGGTTGGAATTGGGCCGATTGGACGGAAAATTCCGTTGGGACGGAGTCCTTATCCCACGTAACGGTTTCGCCGCGTGGGTGGGAGAGCACGATTTGAGCCGTAAACGGTTGGGCAAATGGTACATTCTCTGGCACGTTGGTTTTTACTACAGCCATTTCTTGGGCTGCTGCCGGAAGTATGCTCAAAATGAAAACCGCGGATAAAATAAATTTATACATAGTTTATTTCCTTATTTTTTTGGCCCGTCGCTTGAAAAACGCAATAACCGGGTCTGCAATGTTTTTATCCGTATCAATAAGAATAGGTTCTGTCTTGCACGGCGCAAATAATGCGTTTAAGGCATGGTCTTGCAGTTTCCAAAAATGGTCTAATTGTTGGTTAAGTTGGGCATCCGAAAGGCATAACTCACCGGAAATCTCTGTTTCCGGGTCTGTTATTTCCAAGCAAACCGGTACGCGGGGCAAGCGGCGTTCCAAGGGGTCCTGGATGCGTACGGGAATTAAATCAAATTTTTTAGCGGCTAACTGATACGGCTTTGAAAAACGGAAGGTTTCGTCTAAAAAGTCCGACACTAATACCACGATACTTTTATGTTTTAATACTTTTAGTAAGGTAGTTAAACTAAGCCCAATATCTGTGAGTTTATGCTGGGGTTCAAAGGCAACGAGTTCGCGGATGAGCCGCAAAACGTGTTTTTTGCCTTTTTTGGGGGGAACGTATAATTCTACCTGGTCCGAAAATAACAGAAGGCCTACTTTATCACTATTTTGCAACGCCGCAAATGCAAACAGAGCGGCTAATTCGGCAGCGGCCTCTTGTTTGAGTTTACTGCGTGAACCAAATTGTCCGGAAGCGGACACATCACACGCAATCATAACCGTTAGTTCACGCGTTTCATTAAATTTTTTGATGTACGGCACGCCCGTGCGTGCGGTTACATTCCAGTCAATGCTACGCACATCATCCCCCGGAATGTATTCGCGCACTTCGGCAAATTCAATGCCCTGCCCTTTAAACGTGCTTAAATAATCTCCGGCGAAGGTTTCTGAAACCAGGCGGTCCGTCTGAATTTCAATTTGGCGGACCTTTTTTAAAATTTCCGCGGTGTCCATAGGAGCCCCCTTAGGTTAGGGTACGTCAACAGCGTCAAAAATTTGTTTGACGATTTGGTCTGCTGCTATATTTTCGGCCTCAGCTTCGTAAGACAGTAATACACGGTGACGCAGTACGTCTAGGCCGATGGCTTTAATATCTTCCGGCGTTACATAGCCACGCCCGTTTAAGAAGGCGTAGGCTTTGGCCGCTTGCGTAAGGAAAATAGTCGCACGCGGGCTGGCACCATAGGCAATAAACGAGGCCAATTTTTCCAGCCCGTAGGCACGTGGATCGCGCGTGGCAAAGACTAGGTTTACAATGTAGTTTTTAATTTTTTCGTCTACATAAATTTGGTCTACTACCTGGCGGGCTTTTAAAATCATCTCCGGCGTGGCCGAACAGTTTAATTGGATTTTTTGACGGCTGGCCATACGTTCCAAAATCATTTTTTCTTCTTCTTTGGTGGGGTAGGTAACCAATACTTTTAACATAAAGCGGTCCACTTGCGCTTCGGGCAGCGGGTAGGTTCCTTCTTGCTCTACGGGGTTTTGCGTAGCCAGTACCATAAACGGAGACGGCAGCGGGTAGGTTTTTTCGCCAATGGTTACTTGGCGTTCCTGCATGGCTTCCAAAAGGGCGCTTTGCACTTTGGCGGGGGAACGGTTGATTTCGTCGGCTAATACAAAGTTGGCAAAAATCGGCCCGCGTTTAGGGTAAAATACATTGTCTTTGGGGTTGAAAATCAGCGTACCGGTAATATCAGCCGGTAGTAAATCCGGCGTAAACTGGATGCGGCTAAATTGTGCTTGAATGGCCTGTGCTAAGGTTTTTACGGCTAAGGTTTTGGCAAGGCCGGGGACCCCTTCAATGAGTACGTGCCCGTCAGCCAATAAGGCCACGAGCATTTTTTCTAGTAGCGCATCTTGCCCGACGATGACTTTAGAAATTTCACGTTTTAAATCTTGCAGGAAAATACTTTCCTTTTGTACTTGTTGGTTCATGGTAGAGATATCCATAATTCCCCCTTATTTGGTTAGGATGCGGTCCAAACCGCTTACTACTATTATAAAAAAATTAGCAGGTTATGAAAAGTTCCGCAAGCCAAAAAATTGATTAGTTTTTGGCTGTTTTTTATTGTTTGGCCGTTGTCGTTTAAAACGGCTATTAGTTGACTTGTTTTTTTTTTTTGCTACAGTTTCCAATGTCGGGTATGGGGGGAGGTATCTTCTGTACTAAAACGCAATATAAAAGAGTTTTAAGCGTTCTAACGGCATGCTAGAAAGAAGTTTTAAAGGAGAGAAAATGAATAAGTACATGACCCGGCGGGGTTTCACGCTCATAGAATTATTAGTAGTAGTGCTCATCATTGGTATATTGGCGGCCGTAGCCTTGCCTCAATACCAAAAAGCAGTAGAAAAAAGCCAAGTACAATCTGTTCTGCCAGTATTACAGAGTATTTATGAGGCAAGTCATGAATATTATTTGGCAAATGGTAGATGGCCGAGCAGTTCCGATAGAGACAAATTGTCTATCAATATTCCTAAACAAAGGGCCTTAAAAGGATTGGGTAGCACAGGGAATGAGTGGGGTTTTGGTAAACTGCCATTTACGTTTATGTATTTCTGGACGAATAGTTCTATGTCGGATATTATTTTTATAGGTGTTGTGAAACCTACAGATACGTCTAATCCAGAGTATATATGTGGGCGCCGCAGAGACCTGGATCAAACTTGGTGTCAAAAAATGGGATTTACCAAAACCGCGAGTTATGCTTATAGTGAGGTTACTAGTGCTCCCTTGGGTACCCTTTATGTAAAAGAATAACGAGAAAAAGTAATTTTTGGTTGTAGACGCTTTTCCAAATCTAAAACCCACTAGTAAAGGTGGGTTTTTTGCTATCATATACATATGACAAAAGCAGAGCAAGCCAAAGCACTTTTTTTAAAAGGACATAATTGCGCGCAAGCCGTGTTCTGCACGTTTGCGCCCGAACTGGGGATAGATGAACAAACCGCTCTTGCGCTTTCCGCCTGTTTTGGCGGAGGCCTGGGCCGCCAGCGCGAAGTGTGTGGGGCTGTTAGCGGGATGTGTATGGCACTTTCGCTAAAATACGCCCCCAAAGACCCGACCGACCAGGCCGCCAAAGCCGCGTTTTATGCGCGTGTGCAAGACGTGTGCAACCGTTTTAAACAAGAAAACGGCTCTATCATCTGCCGCGAACTTTTGGGCTTGCCCCCCGGGCCGCAATCGCCTGTGCCGCAGCCGCGTACCGCGGCCTATTACCAGCACCGTGCTTGTGCTGACAAAGTGAAATGTGCGGCGGCTATTTTAGCGCAGTATTTGAACGAAGACGTTAACTAGTTATTTAATGAACAAACAAAAGGCCCGATACTAGCGGGCCTTTTGTAAAATGTCTTGTGCCAAATTAGCCAGAAAAGTAAGTAGAAAATGTGGTAGCCGGTACCCCGGATTCTGTCGTGGATAACCATTACTCTAAGCGGCCTACTTGGTCACGAAGGCGGGCACCTATGGACCGGCTTGGCCTTGCTCCGTATGGGGTTTGCCCTGCCGCGCTTGTTACCTTGCGCGCGGTGCGCTCTTACCGCACCTTTTCACCCTTACCCTTGCGGGCGGTTTGTTTTCTGCGGCACTTTCCGTCCGGCGAAAAAAAGAAAAAACACCGGCCCGCCCTTTCGGACGGCATACTGCCCTGTGGAGTCCGGAAGTTCCTCCCCCTGCGCCTCAAACGGCCGGGAGCGGTTATCTGGCTACCAAATCTATTATACTAAAAATCAAACAAACTGGGTTCCACAGGTTTTTGTTTTTTGGAAGATTTTTTGGGGGTTGAAGCGCGCACCACCGAGGTTACTGCCACGCCGTTTACATAATTATTCTTAGACGGAGCCGTCATAATTTCGCCGTCGTCCGGCAAGTGTTTAATGGGGTGGAAACCGACGGATTGTTGTAAATCCATGGCTTTGTTGGCTAGTGCGTCCGGGGCTTTGTTAAACTCACGCAAGACGTGTTTGATGTGAATCGTAAACCCTTGCGCCAGCCGGCGGATGACTTGCATACGGGCTTGTAAATCCGGGTTTTTGATTTTGTATTCCCCGGTAAATTGTTTCACAAGTAGCAAAGAATCCCCTTCAATAAATAGTTCCGTAGCCCCCAATTCTTTGCATTTAATAAGGGCTAATTTGAGGGCGGTATATTCGGCCTGGTTGTTGGTACAATGCGGGATAAAATATCCTTCTTGCGAGAGGATATTTCCTTGCATATCCCGTATAACATACGCTGCGGCACCGGGGCCGGGGTTACCGCGAGATCCGCCGTCCATATTTATCTTTACTTGCATATTGTTATTATAGCAAAATGAAATTTTTGCGTGCACAGTTCCTTATTTTTCGTATAATAAGAATATGCTTAAATTTAGAAGACGTAAATTACATTTGAAATTAAAATGGGGCCTATTGCCCCGGGTACTTTTTGCCATTGCCGCCGGGATTTTATGTGGGCTATTTGTGCCGGCTTGGTTTGTACGTATCGTACTAACATTTAATGAACTATTTGGTAATTTTTTGGGGTTTATTATTCCGCTGCTCATTGTGGGGTTAGTGGCCCCCGGTATTGCCGAACTGGGCCGTAACGCCGGGAAACTTTTGTTTATTACGGCTGCTTTGGCTTATGGGTTTACGCTGGCCAGCGGATTTTTTAGTTATGCGGTTTCGGCAGCGGCGTTCCCGCACTTATTGGACGCGCACGCCGGGATTACCTCGTTTGCCGAGGCTATTGAATTAAAACCGTATTTTGTTATTTCTATGCCGCCCGTGTTTGGCGTGATGAGCGCACTCGTATTGGCGTTTACGCTAGGCCTCGGGATGGCAGTTATTCAAGGCAGCCGCTTAAAAGGTGTGATGCTGGATTTGCGCGATATTATTGATAAAGTCATCGTCAAAGTGATTATTCCGCTGCTGCCGGTGTATATTTTTGGAATTTTTATGAATATGACGGTCAGCGGGCAGGCCGTTAAAGTATTAGGCGTATTTGCCCAAATTATTGTGATTATTTTTGCCATTACGGCGGTCATGTTGCTTTTCCAGTTTATTTTGGCCGGGATTATCGGGCAGAAAAACCCGTTTGCCATGCTTAAAAGTATGCTCGTGGCGTATGCAACGGCCCTAGGTACGCAATCTTCCGCTGCTACTATTCCCGTAACGCTGCGCCAGACGGTTAAAATCGGCGTGCGTGAGGAAATTGCCGGGTTTGTGATTCCGTTATGTGCAACGATTCATTTGTCCGGCAGTACAATGAAAATTGTAGCGTGTGCGCTAGCCATTGTTATTTTGAGCGGGCAACCCGTTTCTTTAGAACAATTTGCCGGATTTATTTGTATGCTGGGTGTAACGATGGTAGCCGCGCCGGGTGTGCCGGGCGGGGCTATTATGGCAGCCCTGGGTGTGCTGGAAAGTATGTTGGGGTTTGGGCAGGCCGAATTGGCCCTGATGATTGCTTTGTATATTGCTATGGACTCCTTCGGCACGGCTTGCAACGTAACCGGGGACGGCGCAATTGCTGTGATTGTAGATAAAATTTACACGCGCCGTCATCTGTCGCAATTACCATAATATTTTATGTAATGTATTTGCAAATAAGGCCCCTTTTTAAGGGGCCTTGCTTGTGTGGTAACGCAATAAAATATGTTACAATAACAAGGTAGTATGAAAAGTTTTTAATCTGTTTTTGAACCGTATAAGGCATACGGGATGTTTTAATAACTCATCTGCAAAGTCAAAAATAGCCGATTAGGTGCTTTCTTTTCTGCAGAGAAGAAAGTGCCGAGTGTTTTCCGCTTAGGCGGAAAGCCGCGGCTATTGTATTGAGTGTGCCTTTGCAGATGCTCAAACGAGGGCCGTTTTTTATGGATATTACCCAACAGACGCTGCAACAACTCACTCAAGTAGAAAAACAACTCAAACAATGCGAGCAAAAACTGGAACGTATTGGCCGGGCACGTGTACCCGTTTATTTTAGCGTACCGAAAACGGCACGGGACGGATTTACGGCTATTTACAATGCCTTAGAAACGATGAAAGACATACTGGAACAAAAACCGCCCCGCCTAGAAGGGTAGACGGGGTAGTTCGTAAGTCTATAATATACATTATTTCTTTAAGATATTTTCGGACGGTTTGAAACGGACCTTCTGCTTGGCAGGTACTTGTACCTTTTCCCCGGTTTTGGGGTTATGGCGTTGCACAGGGCGGGCCATTTTTAAATGAAACGTTCCAAAATTGCTGATGACTACTTTGCCGTCCCGCTTGAGGCCGTGCTTGATAATTTCAAACACGCGGTCTACGGTGGTTTTGGCTTGTTTTTTGTCTAACATGGTGCGCGTTAAGTGGCGGATCACATCATCTTTATTCATAAAATTATTTGTTTCCTCTGTTTGTAAATCCCAATGCGTGGAGTAATACGCACGGTTTTTGACCCTGGCAGACTAGCTGCCAAATTGCATCTAAAATGGGGGTATGTAAGTTGTTTTTGCGGGCAATATCATATACGCTTTGTACGGAGTTTACGCCTTCGGCTATGGTGCCCACTTCTTTTTTGGCTTCTTCCAAAGAAAGGCCTGCCCCCAGTTTTTCGCCCAACCGGCGGTTGCGGCTAATGGCAGACATTCCCGTCAAAATCGCATCCCCGAACCCAGCTAAACTGTATACTGTACCGGCTTGACCGCCTTGGCTGGTAATAATATCGTTCATCTCTTGCATGGATTGGGTAATGAGAGCGGCCTTTGTGTTGGCTCCGTCCCCAATACCGTCAATCACGCCGCAGCCAATAGCAATTACATTTTTAACGCCGCCGCCATATTCCACACCGCGCCGGTCATTAGAAGGTACAACGATAATCGGGTCCCCATTGAGCAACTGTGTTAATTCTTTTACCAGGGCTGCATCCGGCCCGGCCAACATAATTTTGGTGGGCACGTTTTGCGCTACTTCCAGGGCAAAACTTGGCCCGGAAAATGCACACACTTTCCCTTTGCATTGCGGCAGTTCTTCTTCAATAATTTCGCAAATAGTCTTAAATGTCTTGTCTTCAATGCCTTTAGACGCACTAATAACCGGCACCGCACGCCCGGCCAATAACGGTTTTAATTGCTCGCGGCAAAAAGCACGAATGGCTTTGGACGAAATGACAAAAATGATTAAATCGGTATTTTGCATGGCTTCCGCCACGCTGCCCGTAAGGCGGATATTATCATGCAGTTTAAAATTGGGGATATTCGGGTGACGGCCCATAGTTTTGAGCGCGTGCAGCAGTTGTTCGTTGTATTCCCACAAGCGGACCTGGTAATTTTTCCGGGCCAAGTGTTGGGCAATTACGCTGCCCCAAATACCGGCCCCAAATACGGTAATGTTGGTGATTTTCATTTTGCTTGGCGTTTTTTGGCGCCGTCCTCAAATTTAAGTTCTTTTTGGGCAAGTAGGCGTTTAATGTTAGGGATGTGCTTATAAATGACGAGTGCCCCCACCGCAGTAGCCATAATTTTTTCGGCTAGCGGATAATTCATACACCAGCTGGCAATAGGCAGCACCACACATGCAAAAATAGAACCAATGGAAATGCGCCCCCAAATGGCTACTAAAATCACAAATACTGCAAAAGCCAACGCCGTAGGAATAGGAGCCAAGGCAAAAAATACACCGGCCGAGGTTGCCACCCCTTTGCCGCCGCGGAATTTTAGGTAAATGGTCCACATATGCCCCAAAATAGCAACGACCCCGCACGCTACGGCTACGGCGTAAATGTCCGGGCAAAAGTGCAAGGCCAGCTGCACGGGAATGAACCCTTTAACGGCATCAATTAAAAACGTGGAAATACCCGCCCATTTACCTACAATGCGGTACACATTGGCAGCCCCGGGGTTGCCGGAGCCGTGCTGGCGGATATCAATATGCATGACGCGTTTGGCAATTAAATAGCCGGTAGGAATGGAACCCAATAAATAACTGAAAACGAGTAGTAAAATAATAGTTGTGTTCATATACAAGTATTATACTAAAAAAGAACTCCCCGCGCTTAGCCAGTTTGGTTGCAGCGCGGGGATAAAGTGATGCCAGGTACTAGTGATAACCCTTGGGAACGGGCGGAATTTGTTTGCTGACCAGCGGGCGCAATTTTTCAGCGGCAAGGGCCAAAATCTCTGTTTGATGAGCATCCAAACACGCGTGAATGTAGTCAGCTTGCAGTTGTTCCAGTTGTGCTTTCGTAAGTTGTTTGGAGGTTTTTCCGCTTTGTCCCCACAACAAGGGGCAGATTAAGCACAAGGCACAAGTTATTAAAAGTCGTCGGTAATACATAGAGTCCTCCACAAATAAGATACTAAAAGTGTACGGGTTTTTATCACAAAATCAAGGGTGTATTGAAAAAATAGGTCTTTTTGTATATACTAACAATATGAAAAAATTATTTATTGTATTTATATTGGGTTTGTCCCCTGTATGGGCCGGAGCCAAAAACGGCCTGTATATAGATGATTTTGTGTTTCAGAAACAACTTATTATTGATAATAAAAATACGTGTCAGGCATTTTTTATCCATAAAAACTGGTTGGCAACGTCGGCCCATTGTGTGGAAAGTTGTATAGAAAGTGCGTGCCGTGTAAAAGTGCTTTTGGCGCAGGGAGAAATAAATGCTTCGGCCGAATTAAGTGCGCGGGACGTATTTATCCCTAAGGAGTACCGCACCGTAGATAAAGATCAGCGTGTTCGCACGCACAAAGTGTGGGATATGGCTTTGCTTCATTATCAACCGCAAGAATTTTTGTATGAATTTGCTGAAGGCGGCAACGCTACCCGCGCCGAATTTGAACAGGCATTGCAAAAGGACCGAAAACTGCGCGTACAATGGAAAGGGGCTATGCGGCCGCAAATCCCTGTGTTGCATACGTACAACGGACCGGAACTTATGACGTTAAATGAAAATTTAATCGTGCCGCGGTGGAATTGGGGAGAACTGGAAATGTTTTCCAACCCAAAAACGGTGCTTTATTTTGGGGAGCGGGCCTCTTTATGGGCGGCGGACGGATTTGGCGTGGACCACGGAAACTCCGGCGGGGCGGTAACGTTAGCAGACGGCGGCGTAGTGGGTGTGGCAACGGCTAAAATGAATAACAATTTACCGTCAGACGTACGCCGGGCATTCCCCACGTTTGGGAAAGCGGATGATTTCTTTTTATTTACGGGGTTTGCTCCCAAAACAACGCTTAAATTTATCCAAAATACGATGTTAAAGTTTGGGGACCGCCCGCGCACGCAAAAATTGCGCAAAGTAGTCCCCACGATAGAACCGCAAGCGGGGCTCTAAGGATATTCTCTTAAAATAAACTATTTAAGCCGAATTTGGCGAGTAGATTGCCAAAGAATCCGGTTTCTTGGACGGGAGCTGTGCCAAATTGGTGTTCTTCGCGCATTAAGGTATGTTCCAACAGGGACAGCACCCCGTCGTATTGAGGGAGGTTTGTTTCGCAATCGGCAATCACGTGTTCAAAGGTTCCTAGCCGTGCCTTACGCAGCCCTAGCGTATGTTGAAGAGATTTGAGTAGTACCGGATTGGCCCCTAGTCCGCACAGAACCAGCTGGGTAGGGGGATGATGAATATACGCCAGCGACTGGGTTTGCACGAGTTCTTTGTGAATGGCCTCTATCAGCGGGCGGGCGGAATCTTCTAACACTTCGTCCATAATAGGGTCAGGTTCGTACTGATAGACCAGTTTACGTACGGTGGGTAAATCATTTTGTAATAGGTCCGCCATTTGTTCGGCGGCCATTTCTAAGCCAAAGGGCATTTCCCAACCTTCCCATATAGAATTTTTATGATAAAGTACCGCTGAAATGCCGCTTTCTCCCAGGTCTATTAGCAACGTCCGTCCGCTTTTTTCAGCCGGTAGGAGCACCGCATCCCCTAATGCTACTGAGGACGGCAACAACTGGTATTCTTCACACCCGCTGGCGGTAAGGGCTTGGTTTAAATTGGTTAAATGGGTGCGTACAGCTAAAGAAATAAAGGTTTCAGCTTCTAAAGAATAGCCGTGCATTCCCTGTGGGTTAGGCATACCATGTTGGTCATCAATACTATATGAAAGCGGCAAAATATCTACCACTTCCAACATATCACTTAAATGGGGGGGGATGGAGTTTTCCAGCGCGTTACGGATGTCCGATTCCCGGATGAGTTGGCTGCGGGCCTCGGTATACGCGGTGCCGGTACTGTGGCGGAACGATAAAAAACTGCTGCGTACCCCAACAATAACAGTAGGGGTTCCTTGGGTGTATTGGGCCATTTCCGTAAATACGCGGCCCAGGGTTTCCTGCGCGCCCGACAGGTTCCGCACAACGGCCCCGTTTAAAGAGGAGCTGGCTTGGCGCAACAAATGCCGGATACGCAAGGTGCCGGTTTGTTCGTCTAACGTAGCCAGGGCAGCGGTAACGCCTTCGCCGTAAAAATCCAGGGATAATAATTCGCGGGTCATGGTTAGCATATTGTAGCAAATTTTCTGCATTTCCATACAAAAACCGCCCGGAGATGCGAGCGGTTCAAGAGCGTAGAAACGGGCCGGGCTGCTAGCGGGCCCAACCGTGTAGGTTTTTATAGTAATAGTAATTTTTTAGAGAACGCAAGTATTGAATATATCCATAGGCCCCGGCATCTAAGTTATTGTTATACCACATATATCCGTCAATACCGGCGTGGAAATAATCTTCGGCGGTGGTTACTTCTTTCCCATCTTCTGTTTTAATGGTGTCTCCGTCTCCGGGGTAAAATTTGCTGGAGGCAATGACAGGCAGGAAAGGGGCTAAATCGCGTAGTTCTTCCATCATGATAATCCCGCCTTTGGTTACCAATAAATCCGTAATGACCAGGTCATAGTGTGTGCCGTTTTTCACTTTATCTAGGAAACTGCCTCCTTCTTTAAAGGTTTCTACGGTGGCCCCTTTGCCCAGGTGTCCTTTTTTGGCCCAGGATTCCATATTGAGCCGCGGGTTGGCGTCATCGTTGATGAAGGCAATGCGTAAGTTTTCGGGGATGTGCGTAAGCAGTTCGTCTTTTTCTTGGGTGAACTGCATCATTTTGTTGTAGTGGGCTTGTTCGGCGGCGCGTTGGGCGGCGCGCAGCTCGGCAGGCATGGGGCGGCCATAATTGTCGTAGCCGTCTTCATAGTCATCGTAATCGTCATCCTCATCTTTTTCTCCTTTAATCAGGGAGTGAGAATCCGGCAGGTAAGGGAGGGTATGGTCCGGGTTGGAGAGAACAAACTCGTGATAATCATACACGCGTTTATCCGGGCGCGGGATATCTAATTTTAAAAGCAGCCCTTCTAACAGCGGGTTAAAGGCCGAGAATACTTTATTCCAGTATTTTTGCTGGGCAATTAAATAAGGGTCTTTCACAAAAGCATTACGTAAGATAGCCACGCTAAAGCGCATCTTCGAAATGGTTTTGTTGATGTAAATTTTTTCCGGCAGACTGAGGGTTTTGCCTTCCCCCTGTAAAGAGGAGTAGATAATTTTTGTCATCACTTCATGGTTGGCATTTTGTACGTTTGCTGTAAATTCCATATAGGATTGGGTTAAGTCGGCCAGGGTTTCCGGAGGAACCGGGTGTGCCAGGTAAGAGGCAAGTTGGCTTGGCTCTGCCGGGGACATAGTCCGCCACATCCGGCCCAATGTTTCCCGTTCCGCCGCCCAGTAGGCCCGTTCGGCCGGGGGTAAATATTCCGTATTCAGGGCAGCTTCGGCCTGCTGGCGCAATAAATCAATTTGTCGAGTTTGGGCTGTCCGGAAGGCATCGGACCCTAAGATGGTGCTGGCGGAAGGGACAATGGAATGTTTTCCGCGGGTTTTTCCTTTGCCGTCCGAGAGTGAAATTGCCTCAGGAAGGGCGTTTTTATAAGCATGGGGGGGGGTATGGGTGACTAGGGGAACGGTGTTCTGCGGGGATAAATGGGGGCTTAAATGGGGTGCTGAGGCAGCGTGTTCAACGGGGAATAATACACGTTGTGCCGGAAATGTAAAAGCGGGCTTAGTAACAGTTTTTACAAACATAGGTACTGAAAAAGCACGCTGGGCCGCCGCAGGGACAGCCAGGGTCAGAAGGGCTAAACTAAATAAGATATAAGGGGTGTGTTTCATAAGTATCCTCTTACTAGTAGCGTAGCAGAAATTTACAGCAAATACCAGAGTCAAAGGACCTGGTTAGTTTCTAGGTCTTAAAAATTACTGGAAAAGTCCGTTGTTGTTGTCAGTTGTTTTTTAAGGGCTTGACGCGTTTTTTTTTTTTGGTAGATTTTGATGATAGCGACCGTATAAATGGGGGGAGATACTCAGGTAGTAAAAGGCCGTTTAAAGGGTGTTTTTGCTCAAAAGAAAGGTATACGGTTGCGAATAATAATTATAAGGAGAAAAAGATGAAAAAAAATAAAAATATACACCAGAGTCATCCTGAATTTATTTCAGGATCTCATCCTTATGGAAAATCGGAGGAGATGCTGAAACCCATGGACGAGATCCCGGATTACAACCTTCCGGGACGCGGCCAAGCGGTAAAGGCCGCGGTTCAGCATGACAATAGACGAATGGGGTTTACCCTCATAGAATTATTAGTAGTAGTTCTAATCATTGGTATTTTGTCGGCGGTGGCGTTGCCGCAATACCAAAAAGCGGTAGAAAAAAGCCGGTTGACGGAAGCTTTGCAAAGTATAGCCATCATTCAGCAACAAGAGGAATTGTATGTGCTGGAACATGGCCTCCCGGCAGAAGGAGACGGGAAAGGGTTTAGAGAATTTACACATGTTGATTTGCCAACCGGTCAATATTTTAGTACGGGGGCAAGATGTATTCCTGAAGGATGTTCCATGGATATATCGCGAAAAGGCATTGGTTATGTGTTGACAGTAGCTACTTATTTACCAGACGAAGACTACGTTTACAACAAAAAAGGAAATTGGTATTACGGTTGTGTAACCAATGATACGGATATAGGGCGTTATGTGTGTTCTTTACTGGAAAAAGAAGGCTGGGGTGTTTTAGACGAAGAATACTAATTATTCTTTAGTTGTACACCATAAACCCCGGCGGCAATACTAGTCCGCAGCCGGGGTTTTGTGCGGATGTTTTTTGAGGAAATTTTCCACGGCATCTAGTTCGGGCTTTAAGTATTTGCCCGTGTAGGAGTGTTTACACGCGGCTACCTGGGCTGGCGTACCTTCACAGACAATTTGGCCGCCTTTATCGCCGCCTTCGGGGCCTAGGTCAATGAGCCAATCTGCGGTTTTAATCACATCTAAATTATGCTCAATAATCAGGACGGTATTGCCTTTGTCCGCCAGGCCGTGAAGGACTTGTAAAAGTTTTTCAATGTCCGCAAAGTGCAGCCCGGTGGTTGGTTCGTCTAAAATATAGAGTGTATTACCGGTCCCCTTGCGGGAGAGTTCGTCGGCTAGTTTAACGCGTTGGGCTTCTCCGCCTGAGAGTGTGGTGGCGGCTTGGCCCAGTTTGATGTATCCGAGTCCCACGTCGTTAAGTGTTTGTAAATAGCGTTTGATTTTGGGAATCGCGCTGAAAAAATCTAACGCTTGCGAAACGCTTAAATCTAAGACTTCAGCAATATTTTTGCCCTTGAATTTTACTTCTAAGGTATCTTCGTTAAAGCGGTTGCCGTTACATTCCTCGCATTTGACGTAAATATCCGGCAGAAATTGCATTTGGATTTTTAAAATTCCGTCGCCCTGGCATTTTTCGCACCGGCCGCCCTTGACGTTGAACGAAAAACGGCCCGGTTTGTACCCGCGGCGTTTGGCCTCGGGCATTTGGGCAAATAAATCGCGAATATGTGAAAACACGCCCGTATACGTAGCCGGGTTGCTGCGCGGTGTTTTGCCAATGGGGCTTTGGTCTACGATAATGACTTTGTCTATGTGTTCCAGCCCTTTCACGGCTTTGTGGGCACCGGGGAGTTCTTTGGCGTTATAAAATTTTCGGGCGAGTGCTTTGTATAAGATATTGTGTACCAGCGTACTCTTGCCGGAGCCGGACACTCCCGTCACACACACCAGTTTGCCCAGCGGAATTTTAACATCTATATTTTTCAGGTTAAACTGCCGCGCCCCGCAAACTGTCAAAAATTTCCCGTTGCCTTTACGCAGCGTTTTACGCGGTAAAATCATCCGCCGTCCGTTTAAGTACGAAGCCGTCAGCGACGTTTTGTTTTTGAGGAAATCGCGGGTGGGTTCGCTGGCTACAATTTGTCCGCCGTGTTCCCCGGCGGCAGGGCCGAGTTCTACCACGTAATCAGATGCTAAAATAGTGTCTTTATCGTGCTCTACGATAATAAGGGTATTGTCTAAATCGCGCAAGTTTTTAAGGGTATCAATCAAACGGTCATTATCGCGTGAGTGTAGCCCAATGGTAGGTTCATCTAATACGTACAATACCCCCGTTAAACCAGAGCCGATTTGCGTAGCCAGGTGGATACGTTGTGCCTCTCCGCCGGATAGTGTTTGGCTTTTGCGGTTTAAGGTAAGGTACGAAAGACCTACGCTGTCTAAAAAGTTAAGCCGTGCGTTAATTTCTTTGAGTACGTCTTTGGCAATCGTTTTTTCTTTGGAGGTTAGTTGTAAGTTTGCAAAAAACGCTTTGGCGGCAGAAACTTGCATCGTGGTAATATCGTCTATATTTTTCCCGTTAATTTTAACGGAGAGTGCTTCGGGTTTTAGGCGTTTACCGTGGCAAGCGGGACATTCCACTTCGCGCATAAAACGCTGGGTAACTTCTTCTTTTACAAAATCACTTTCGCTTTCGGCTACGCGGCGTTTTAAGTTGGTGATTACTCCTTCAAATTCCGTTTCTGTGCCGGAAATTATAGATGTATATGTGGCTCCGCCCGTACCGTATAACAGTAAATCCCGCTGCGTTTGGGGTAGGTTTTTCCACGGTACATTCATCTTGATTTTATTTTGGCGGCAGACTTGTTTTAGCATATCGTAATAATACCCACTCCAGGAATTTTTCCAACGGTGCGTGCGGGTAGTAACGGGATTTTCCCACGCTTCAATGGCCCCTTCGTTAATAGATAAATCCGTATTGGGCACTACCAGGGATTCGTCTACTTCAATTTTAACGCCTAGCCCATTACATTCCGGGCAGGCTCCGTACGGGGAATTAAACGAAAATAACCGTGGTTCCAACTCGCTAAACCCAATGCCACAATGCGCGCAGGCGTTTTCTTCGCTATAGGTAAATTCACGGGGTGTTTCTCCTTCGGCTTGCACAATGTGTACGAGCCCTTTGGCATAGCGGAGGGCTTGCTCTACGCTTTCCACCAGGCGTTCACGGTCCAGTTCTTCTACAAAAATTTCATCACATACCAGCTCTATGGTATGTTTTTTATAGCGTTCCAAAACGGGTACATTTTCTAACGAGAGGACTGTGCCGTTCACGCGTGCTTTGACGTAACCTTCTTTCTTAAATTTTTTAAAAAGTTCTTCGTATGTACCTTGCCGCCCGCGGATGACCGGAGACAAAACATAGACGGTTTGTTCGTTAAATTTACTTAAAATATCTTGCACAATGCCTTGCACACTCCAAGATTGCACTTCGCGTCCGCATGCGGGGCAAAACCGGTGCCCTACGCGTGCAAAAAGTAAACGCAAATAATCGTACAATTCTGTAACGGTGGCTACCGTAGAGCGCGGATTTTTAGAGGGGTTGCGCTGTTCTATGGAAATAGCGGGGGATAAACCTTCAATATGCTCTACGTCCGGTTTTTCCATGAGTTCCAAAAACTGCCGCGCGTAGGCAGACATACTTTCCACATACCGTCGTTGGCCTTCGGCGTAAATGGTATCAAAGGCCAGCGAGCTTTTGCCCGAGCCGGACAATCCCGTTACCACGACCATTTGGTCTTTGGGAATTTCAACAGAAACATTTTTTAAATTGTGGCCTTTGGCACCAATTACTTTAATGGACTTCATGTCAACCTCTTACGCGGTGGACGGCTGCCGCTTACTCTAAATATATTATATAATTTATGTGACTTAGCTGGGAGGTGCGCGTGAAAAAACCGCTTAAATATACGCTGTATGCTGTAGGGATGTTACTATCCGTAGGCATTTTAGCCGTGATGATTTATCAGGCCAAGGATAGTTTTGTTAAAATTTGGCAAGGAGTACAAACCCGGTACTTATTTTTATCGTTTTTTTCTTCGGTACTCATTTATATTGCCATGGGAATGAGTTTGTATGAAATGCTGCGCATTATGGGCAAACGCATTTCTAAAGGTGCGGCCGTGGGGATTGCTTTGGTTTCTACCACGGTAAATTATTTGATTTCTTCATTAGGGGCTAGTGGGTTTGCGTTGCGCGCACATCTGTTAAACCGGCGCAAAATACCGTTTGGCATGTGTGTAACGGCTAGTATTGTGATTACTGTGCTATTGTATTTTGTGCTGGCTATTATTATTTTGCAGGGATCGGTGCTCATGTTATTTAATGCGTCTGCTACCAAGGTGCAGCTTGTTGAAAATTTTGCCCTTATCGTAGGAATGTGTATGGTATGCGCGCTGATTACGGCGTTTTTGTTTAATAATGAATGGCGTTCCAAGTGGCTGCGCAAAGGGTTTCGGGCCCTTAATAAAGTGTTGTTCCATGGGTTCAGGGCGCTTATTCCTAAAGGCCGCTATGACGATTTTATGGACCAGTTAGATGAAGGGATTGCACTCATTCACCAAAAAAAACGTAAACTGACCCGCACCGTATTATATGTATGTGCAGATTGGTTTTTTACGATTATGGTTTTATATTTTGCGTTTTGTGCCGTAGGTGTGAATATTTCTGCCGGGGTACTGGTGGCCGGGTTTGCCATTGGAATGGCTACTACCTTAATCCCCATTTTGCCCAGCGGACTAGGTGCTATGGAACTAGCTATGACAGCTGTTTTTAGCCAAATGGGAGTGGAGTGGGACGCCGCACTTATGGCTACGCTTATTTATCGCGTGGTATATTATGTAATTCCGGGCATTGTCAGTATTTTTATTTATTGGGGGTTGCAGTTATCTTCCCCGTCTAGTGAGCCCAAACGTAAGCGTAAAGGAAGTGCCCTATGATTGAAAAATTAGCTCATTTAACACCGCAGGTACACGCCAGTTGTTTTGTGCATCCGCTGGCCTCTGTCATCGGCCAGGTAACGCTGGGGGAAAACGTGTCGGTGTTCCCGTGTGCGGTGCTGCGCGGGGATATTGCTGCTATTTGCGTAGGAAAAAATTCTAATATCCAAGATAACGCGGTGCTGCACGTTAATTACGGCTGTCCGTGTGAAATTGGGGTCAACGTCAGCGTGGGACACGGGGCGGTGGTGCATGGTAGTAAAATTGCGGATAACGTAGTTATTGGCATGAACGCAACGGTTATGGAGAGTGAAATCGGCCCAAACTGTGTGATTGGGGCCGGGGCAGTAGTTCCGGCAGGTAAACAAATCCCGGCGGGATCTCTTGTGATGGGCGTTCCGGGTAAAGTGGTGCGGGCATTAACTGAAGCGGAAATCCGCGCAATTGCCGAAAATGCGACCGCATATGTACAAGCGATTCCCATTTATAAAAACCAAGCCAAAACCTTATGAAGAAAATCGTTTTAATAGAAGATTCCAAAGTATTGGCAACGGCCCTTATGGGCGCGTTAAAAATTGACGGGATAGAAACCTATTGGGCCGCCAACGGGGTGGAAGGGGTAACCTTATCCAAACGCGAAAAACCGGACCTCATTTTGCTGGATTTAATGTTGCCTAAACTTAGCGGATTTGAAGTATGCAAAATGCTCAAGACGGATAACGCCACATGGCGGATTCCGGTAGTCATTATGTCTACCTTGACAGACCCCGAATCACGCGAACGCGTAGTGGCGGCCGGGGCAGATTATTTTATTCCAAAACCGTATGATTTGCCGTCTACGCTAACGGAAATTAAAAAGATTTTAAAAATATAGGAGGTTTTTATGGCGTGTGATATAGATTATGTGTTTGAACTGTTGGAAATGAACGAGCCTACTCGTGCATTAGCCGAACTGAAAAATGCGCGTAATAAAGATGCACAATTGCTGTTTTTAGAAGGAGAAGCACACCGGCAGTTGGGGTCTTTTGAAATGGCCTTAAAAACGTATGCCAAGGCCCTTGCTAAAGCAGACGTAGCTGAAGAACGCATGGATATTTTACTGGCCATGTCAGCGTGTTACCGCACGCTGGGGCATAGTGCGCCCGCCTATGAACTGGCGTTGGAAACTTTAGAAATGGCCAAAGAACTGGAATATGACGACTATGAAATCCGCGCCATGCAGGAAATGGGGATGTCCTTGCGTGCGTGGGGAAAACTGGACGAATCCTTGGAACTGTTGGACGCGGTATTGGCGGCCTATGTGCAACTCAAAGACTATGCGGGCCAAAGTTTTATTCATTGGGCCAAGGGGGGAATTTTCCGCCTGCAAGGGCACTTTGAAGAAGGTATTTTTCAATTTAAAAAATCCATTACGCTTGCCAAAAAAGTGGGCGATAAAATTAACGAAGCCTACGGTTATTGCGGACTAGCGGGCATTAGCCGTATTTGCGGAAAAATTGATGATTGCGTTAAAAACTATAAACTGGCCGAAAAGATATTTAAAAACTCGCAAGACCAATTTGGCAAAGCATATACCCAATGCGGGATGGCAAACGGACTTCGCCAGCAAGGGAAATATGACGAAGCATTGCGGCATTATAACGTGGCCGATAAATTATATTCCCAAATTGGGGATAATGTAGACCTGGGGTTTGTAAAATGGGGCCGGGCCGACGTATTAAAACGCAAAAACAAATTGGACCTGGCGTTAAAAGACTTGCAAGAAGCACGCGTGCTATTTGATAATTCGGACGAAAAACGCGGGCAGATTTTAACCAAATTATCTTTGGCGCAGGTGTTATATGCGCTGGGCCGCACGGACGAAGCCGAAGGATTGTATGACGAAGGCGTAAAACAAGCCCGCGCGGAAAAATTGCACACGTATTTGGAAAGTTATACGTAAATGAATGAGTTGTGTTTTTTAGATAGTATAACGGGGCCGCTTTTAACAAAGCGGCCCCGTTTGCAGTTTAACAGCAAGAACAGGAGTTTGTTGTATCAGGGGGGATATTTAATAATTCACTCCAATTATAGGCAGGGGTTTCTCCGTAGTGGCAATAGTCATCCCCGAACAACCAGGTGTTTGTTTTAGGCAAATAACATAAACAACCTACATTGTTGTTATATGAGGCCCACGTGTGTGGTTCTGAGGTGTTATCAGAAAATGCGCCGTACATAAAATTGTCTGTATCTAAATAGCCTCCTCCGTTAAGAGTTCCTGGTAAATCAATATCAAGATTCTCATTTATCGCACAATAATCGCTGAGGGAGGCGCGTGCCATATCACAGGCTAACAATGCTTGTCCAATAGTTTTTAGGTTGGTTTGTGCTTCGGCCCAGCGTGCTTTATGTACGGCTTTTTGATATTGCGGCAACGCCACGGCTGCCAAAATAGCGATAATCAGTACCACAACTAATAGTTCTATGAGTGTAAACCCGCGTGCTGTTATTTCCCTCCTTTGTGGTAATGAAGTTATAACCTCATTATCTTCCCCCCTGCGTGGGGGAAGTGGCACATAGTGCCAAAGGAGGGTTATAAAATTAGTTTTTCCTCGTTGAGAAAGTACCGCCGTTAGGTGGGAGCATAAGGATTTTTTCCAAGGTTGCCCCTCGTTGGTCGCTTGCGCGACACTTTCCCCACAAGGGGGACAGATAACCACCTCATTTTTTACTATTTGCGTATAACCCCGCCGGGTATTTTGAATTTTCATCTTTTGTTCTCCTTGGTATCTGTTTCCGGCAGAAGTTATAAAACGGCTGTTATAGCCGGTTCCTACCACGGTACCGAACATAACAACCGCAGTTCCCTGCCCATACGGGCAGGAAACACTCGGTACAACCAGGGCTATAGTCCCCGGTTGTACCTCAAGCGGCTATTTTTGGCGTGGTAGGAAACTTTTTTATAAGTTCCCTGTACTCTTCGTACAGTTCCAAAAACAGATTTCAAATTTTCTTGTACTACCCTCTTATTATAACAAAAAACATCTTATATGTAGTGCGCGGTTTGCGGGCAACTTTTGCTTGACGCGTTTTTTTTTTTTGCTACCCTAAAATTTGAGGGACAGAATGAGAATTTTCCTCACATATTAACAGGTCTGTTGTGCCCCAGGTTGTTTAAGAGTATAGCAGGGAAGGAGAAAAGATGAAAAATCAATATGTAGTAAATGAAAATGAGCGTCAGGATGGGGAGCCGCTTTTCAGCATCTCATCCGCTTTCAAAAAACAAGGAGGAGATCCCCGACAAAGACATTCGGGGAGGACCCCTTTATTTGACACCCCCTCACCTGCCGCAAAAGCGGCATCCTCTCCCTCAAGGGAGAGGGCATCCTTCCCCCTTAGGGGGAAGGTGGGTGAAGCCCAGATCCGCGGGTTTACACTCATTGAACTCTTGGTTGTGGTGCTTATCATTGGCATATTGGCCGCGGTAGCGTTACCACAATACCAAAAAGCGGTCTATAAAAACCGTTTAATGTCAATCATCCCGAACGTAAAAGCACTACATGAAGCTAGAGAATCCTATTTTTTAGATCATGGAGATTATGGCCCTAATGGAAATCTATCAATGGATGCATTAGATATTCATTTGCCCGATACTCCTTCATCCGTATATAAAGCAAATGTGGATAATTGGTATTGTTCTGGTCATTTTCCCCGATTAGGAGGAGCAGGGAATGTAATAATTAAAAATAAAGTAACTAATATGTATGGTATTTGTTCTGAATATAATCCCTATCACACTACAAGTTCTTATACAAAAGGGGGTAAAGCGTATTGTGCAGCAAATATAGACGATTCATTAGCTAATCAAATTTGTTTGGATATGGGGGGAACTTTATGGACAACGCAGCGTATTGGTTGCGCAGAAGGGACCAAGTACCAAACTCAATGCAACGCTTATTCGTTACCTTAAAAATAACTACACACAAAACCACCCGCGTATTACGGGTGGTTGTAATAAAACATCTAGTTTTTGTGCCAATTCTATTATTTAATTTTATAGAACTTGGCTACAATATCCCAGGCTTCCTCAGCCGTTTCTACAATGGGGCAGAGGTGTCTGTCATCCATAGAAATTACCCCATATTTAGCCAGGGCTTCCACGTTAAAGACAGTTGTCCAAAATTCTTTTCCCACTAATATTACTGGGATTTTTCTTTTTTTGCCCGTTTGAATTAAAGTTAAAATTTCAAATAACTCATCAAACGTACCAAATCCACCCGGGAACACCACAAAGGCGCGCGCACGCAGTACAAAGTGTAATTTGCGGATGGCAAAGTAATGGAATAAGAAAGCCAGGTTTTGGGTGATATACGGGTTGGGTTCCTGTTCGTGCGGCAAGGTAATATTGAGCCCAATACTGCGCCCCCCATTTTCATACGCACCGCGGTTAGCAGCTTCCATAATGCCGGGCCCTCCGCCGGTAACCACGGAAAACCGATCCCCGGCTTGTTCTACCACCAGTTTGGCAAATAGGCGGGCTGCGTCATAATATTTGCTTAATGAGAGTAGCCCTTGGGCCGCTTTTACTTTGTTTTGCAGGGTAATATCTTTGGGTTTTTTAGCCAGATTTTTTTGTGCTTCAGCCAGTTTTTCTTTGGCGGCGGCAGGTTCGGCGATACGTGCACTACCAAAGCAAACAATGGTTTCGGTTACGCCTTTTTTGCGGAAATAAATTTCCGGCTTTAAGGTTTCCAGTTCCATACGCACAGGGCGAAGGTCATCGTGCTTTAAAAGCTCCACATCTTCATACGCTTTGATATAAGAAGAGTGGTGTTTGGTTATTTGAGTTGTTTTTTTCATAAATACCTCACTTAATTTTCCACTGCAAAATTTGTTTGGCCATGGTTTGTTCATTAAGCCCCAGTTGGTCGTAAAGCAGCGTTGATTTGCCGTGCGGCACGAAGTTATCTTTAATACCTAAACGTAATAGATGCGCTTTCTTGTTTGCATCTTCCAGATATTCCGCCACGGCCGAGCCAAAACCGCCGGCCAGCATATTGTCTTCCACCGTAACCAGTTTGGGGGAGCGTTTTAGTGCTTCATCAATAAGGCCCGTATCTAACGGTTTAATAAAACGCATATTGATAACCCCGGCGTCTATGCCTTTTTCGCGCAGAATTTCAGCGGCTTTTACCGCCGGATAAACACGGTTGCCAATGGCTAAAATGGTTAAATCTTTGCCTTTGGTTACCCAAGCCCCTTTGCCAATGTCTAATGTTTTTAGTTCTTTGTCTAAGGGCACATTAAACCCGGCCCCGCGCGGATAGCGTAGTACAAACGGTGCGTTAGAAGCAAAGGCCGTTTTGAGCAAATGCTGCAGTTCATTTTCATCCGCCGGGGCAGCCATCATTAAATTGGGTATACTGCGCAAGAAACTAATGTCAAATACACCGTGATGGGTGGGACCGTCTTCCCCGACAAGGCCGGCCCGGTCCAATGCAAAAACAACGGGCAATTTTTGTAAACAAATATCGTGTAAAATTTGGTCATAGCAGCGTTGGGCAAATGTAGAGTATAGGGCTACTAACGGTTTTTGCCCGCCGGCTGCTAAGCCTGCTGCAAAGGTGGCGGCGTGTTCTTCGGCAATACCCACGTCAAAATAGCGGGCGGGGAATTTATCGCGGAAGGCGTCTAAGCCTGTTCCTTCGGGCATAGCGGCTGTAATGGCGCAAATTTTTTCGTCCTGTTCCGCCAATTTTACAAGCGCATTGGAAAACGCTTTGGTAAACGTAACCGTGCCGGATTTTCCCAAAGAATCCCCGGTGTCTACGTCAAAAATCCCTACACCGTGAAATTTGGTTGGGTTTTTTTCGGCGGGTTCGTACCCTTTGCCTTTTTTGGTAACCGCGTGTAAGATGACGGGGCCTTTCACCGTTTTTAAGGTTTCTAAAACGTCAATAAGGGCGTTAATATCATTCCCGTCTACGGGGCCGAAATAACGGAACCCCATTTCTTCAAACAAGGTTCCCGGGAATAAAATGGACCGTGCACGCTTAGCCAGTTTGGCGGCATTGTTGCCCAGTTCGTCAAAGCGTTTTAAAAAGTTGGTAGCTTTTTCTTCCGCCAGTTGTACGTATTTTTTAGTTAAAAGTTTGGTAAGGGCTGTGCCCAACGCACCGACGCGTTGAGAAATAAACATTTGGTTATCATTTAAAATTACCAGCATATCTGTGCGTAAAAGCCCGGCATTTTGCATGGCTTCATACGCCATACCGCCTGTTAAGCAGCCGTCGCCCACGAGTGCAATCACGCGGTGTGATTGGTGTTGCTGGTCGCGCGCAATAGCTAAACCTAAGGCTGCCGACGCGGCTGTAGATGCATGGCCTGCGCCGAATACATCATATTCACTTTCGCTCCGTTTGGGAAAACCGGACAATCCGTCTTTGGTGCGAATGGTAGAAAACTCTTTTTGGCGGCCTGTAAGCAGTTTATGTGCATAGGCTTGGTGCCCCGTATCAAATACAATTTTATCGTCGGGCGTATTATACACGTAATGTAGCGCGGTAATAATTTCCACCGCGCCTAAGCTGGACCCTAAATGCCCGCCATTTTTACTGGCAGTTTTGATAATAACGTCGCGCAGTTCTTTGCACAAGGTGGGCAGATGCTCTTTTTTAATTAAGCGTAAATCGTGCGGACTGTGAATACTGGGCAACACTTTCATACGCGCTCCTTAATATGTACGGGTTTTGAAAAATTCGGCCATTTCGTACAGCGGCCACAGGTTTTTTTGTTTAGCGGTTTTGAGTTTACCAAGGGCTTTTTGGGCGTTAGCAATCAGTAATTGTGCATGTTTACGGCTGCCTTCCAAGCCAAACAAACTGACAAAGGTTAACTTGCCGTTTGCTTGGTCGCTGTTGGATTTACCCAGTTGCTTGGTACTGGCCGTAACATCTAAAATATCATCTACAATTTGGAACACCAGCCCAATGCAGTTCGCATACGTTTGAATGTATTTTAAATCGGTCCCTTTTACACCGGCCAGTAACGCGCCGGTTTCCACGCTGCCGCGGATGAGTGCGCCTGTTTTATTGGCGTGAATGTAGCGCAAGATATTTTCCGGGGTGGTTTCGGCCACGGTAGGGGGGAGCATAAAATAACGTAACGATTTATCGGCCAAAAGTTTGGACGATTTTTTGAGTTTTTCCGCACGGAAACTTTTGGCATCATCAGCCCCCATACCTTCTGCATATACGTCGGCGGTTTGGCCGCCCACCATGCCGGACGCTCCCGCGCAGTTGGCAAAATTTTGCAGGGCTTTTAATGTGTTTTCGGCTCCGATTGTTTTAATGGCTCCGTTTTGGGCAAACACTTCAAACACGTAGGTTAAAAGCGCATCGCCGGCTAGTAAGGCCAAATCGTCGCCGAATACTTTGTGGTTGGTGGGTTTACCGCGGCGCAGGTCATCGTTATCCATACAAGGTAAGTCGTCATGGATTAAAGAATACGTATGCAGCATTTCCACGGCGCACGCAGCAGGGAGTACGTCGGCTGCTTTTTTGCCGAACGCTTCGGCGGTAGCCATTAACAGAATGGGGCGCACGCGTTTGCCGCCTGCCTGCAGAGAATAATTCATGGCATCTGTTAAAATCTTGGGTGAATTTTTAATTTTAGCAATATATTTGGATAAATTTTTTTCAACGAGTTTAGCCCGTTCTTTTTGGTATGTTTCAAATTTGGTCATAAAAACCCCTTAGTTAGGTATATAAGTATTATACTTAATAAAAAGCATGTGCGCCCACATACAGGGTATTTATTTTTTATTGCAAAATAATTTTGTGACCCGGTCAAAAATTCCTTGGCACCAGGCAATTGTCATCCCGTAATTACTAACCGGTACACCCGCTGCTTTTAATTTTTCCAAGCGGCGCAAAATTTGCGTGCGTGTTACCATACACCCACCGCATTGAATGGCCAGTTTATAATCGGTCAAATGGGGGGGAAGCGGGTCTACATTACTAACCGTTGTAAAGGTTAATTTTTTGCCCGTAAATTGTTGCAGCCAGTTGGGTATTTTTACGCGTCCGATGTCATCACATTTGTTTACCGTGTGCGAGCACGATTCTAATACTAAAATTTTATCCCCGTCTTGCAAGCGGCTGATAGCGGGCGTGCCTTGTAAGTATGCGTCAAAATCCCCTTTTAACCGGGAGAACAAAATACTAAAACTCGTCAGCGGGATAGTTGTAGGTACAACGGAACTGACAAACTCAAACGCTTGCGAATCCGTTACTACCAGTTTGGGGGCGTGTGTGTGCAAATAATCCGCCAGTTGAGCGGGCTGTACGCAAACGGCTACAGCACCAATGTCTAATAAATTGCGTATGGTTTGCACTTGCGGCAAAATCAAGCGGCCTTGCGGGGCGGAACCATCAATCGGCATAACGAGCGCTACTTCATCCCCGGCGCGCACGTAGTCATCTAACAGGGCATTTGCCGCATATGAACTTTTAGGTAAATGTTTGGAAATGGTACGCAACAACAGCGGCACATCCGGTTGTTGGCAAGAAAAAGGAATCACATCTATGCCGCCTTGTGAAAAGGGAGTAAACGGCAAATCGGTTTTATTTTGCACGCAAAAAAACGGGATATTGCGGGTTTGGCAAGTTTCTAAAAAGGTTTGGTCGTGCGCGTCAAAATTCCCGGCAAACACAAAGACCGCCAAATCTACTTGGTCTAAAATGTCTTGCGTTCGGCTTACCCGCTGGGAGCCTAGGGTGCTGGTGTCATTAAATCCGGCGGTATCAATAAGTTCCACCGGGCCGATGCCGGTTAGTTCTATGATTTTTTTGACGGGGTCCGTCGTCGTACCGGGTTGCTGGGCTACGACGGAAACCTGCTGCCCCGTGAGGGCATTGATGAGCGAACTTTTGCCCGCGTTCATCTTACCGAAGAATCCGATTTTGGGTCTATTAAGTTGTACCATGTCATTATTATAAGTTTTTTAGGCCTTGATTTGTTTTTTTTTTTTGCTACCCTGAAATCTGAGGAAGAGAGTGAGAATTTTCCTCAAATACTAGTAGACCTATTATGCCCTAGGATATCCGGGAGTATAGTAGGGTAGGAGAAAAGATGAAAAAAATAAAAAGGGGTTTTACCCTTATAGAGTTGTTAGTAGTAGTACTCATTATTGGTGTGTTGGCAGCGGTAGCGTTGCCGCAATATCAAAAGACGGTGGCTAAAGCCCGTGCGGTAGAATTTATTTCAATTATTGATGCCGCACAAAAAGCACTCAATGCTTATATGTTATCCGGGGGAGAAGAAAAACAATTTTTTGT
Organism: uncultured Elusimicrobium sp.; assembly: GCA_937891135.1. GTDB lineage: Bacteria > Elusimicrobiota > Elusimicrobia > Elusimicrobiales > Elusimicrobiaceae > Avelusimicrobium. Next base: position 6,343 of record CALAFB010000089.1, on the reverse strand, counting down.
TACTGATTCCGTCGGTAATATTAGCCTAGATAAAAGGGAAGAATTGAATATTTTTATCCCGATTAGTGATAAATTGGCACAAGAATATTTTTGGGTGTTGGAGGCTAGTCCCACAGAATGGAGTCTTGGGGCGGCTGCTTCGAGTGGGCATATAGATCTAGCGGTGTCAGGAAACCCATTTAACGGGTTATGTGCTGGGTGGGACCAAGAAGGGCTTATCATCTGCCGTACATTGGCGCAACATTATCCGTCTTTTACTTGCAGAGATGGAACTGGGGACTCTAGTGGTGAGCCTCCTTTATGTGATTAAATTTAAATTCCTATTTTAAAAACAATATAGGGAGAAAAAGCGACCCCTTGTTTATTCAACAAGGGGTTTTTAACTAATCGCTTTTTTCATAGGTTTGCTGGTCAGAGGGGCGGGGTCATCCCCCGGCGTAGCTGCAGTTGCCGGTTCCATCTCCCGGTGGGTTCCCTTTCCTGCTTACCAACAAGGGGCCGAGCTCGTGCAACGGTACTCCAACTTACAACTCCTTCCGGGCTTTTGCCGCTTAGTGTCTATCCAATACCCTAACCGCACTAATAGCACGTCTAACGCATGGGATAGTTCTTTTGTCGCTCCCAGGAGCCAAAAGACATTTTCCCTGTCCAACTACTGATAGTATAAGGACGTTTTACAATTTGTCAAGGGGGGCAATTTTGTGTACATTGAGCAACAAGAGCCCAAGGCAAATTACGAAGAAACTATTGTACGTCTGTAATTTTGCGGACTACCAGCCCTATCGGCTGTACCCGTTCCGGTGCGAAGGCTTTGTATTTTTTATCGTTATCGGAATATAACACGATTTTGCCGTTTTCTTTGCGGATGCGTTTGATTAAATACCCTTCCGATACTCTTACCAACATAACTTTTCCGTCTAAAAATTCTTCCTCGGGTTTAATCAGGCACAAATCATCGTACCCTACGCTTCCCTCCATACTATCTCCGCAGCAGCGTACCAGGTATTTGGCCCCGCGCGCGTACCGCCGCGGAAGCGTCCACCATTCAATGACGTCGGCTTGGTCATATTCCGGGTAGCCGGCCGGGACGTTGGCCAAATACGGTAAGGCCACGCTATTACTTTGCGGGGTTAAAAGTTCGGTGTCAGTATTGTAAATGGGTGCTGCCGGGCTTTCATGGAGTGCATCCGGGTGGGTGGCCGGTTCTTGCCCGGGCATAAATAAACGTAAAACGTCATATTCTGACATATTAAATAATTTTGCCATGAGGGCTACATAACCCTTAGAGGGGTTGCGTTTGCCAGTAGCCCACAGGGCTACGGTAGCGGTGGATACTTGCAACTTTTTTGCTAACTTTGCTTGTGAGCCGCGTAAAATGCCGTTATTCCAGGTCATAAGGGCTTTTTCAAATTTGTTCATCTTCATCTCCTTGGGCCAAAAATTAGGTCTTTTTTAGGACCTGGGGCCTCTTGACAAAGCATAACAAAATTTGCTATGCTAACAATATCAAGGGGAAAATAACCCCCTTGTAAACAGGCGGAAGTTTACACCGCCTATGCTATACAACGCTCGGGAGCAGCAGGTTTATCCTCTAAACCCGGCAGAGCATCCTGCCTAGTGCGCTGCTTCTGCGGGTACCTATCCACCGGATAAGTACTTAATTTATTATAGCATAAATTTTGTTTGTGTGGTTAGTAAAGTTTAACATGTATTGTCCGTCCCATATTTTAAAAGGGCTGCCGGCGTGCTGAAAACGGTTCTTCCACCAACACGTAAACAGGGGTACATCAGGCGGCGCCGCCAGGGACCTTACAGTAATAATAGAGGAAGGACGAAGATGTTTTATATAATAATAATATGAATAAAACATTTTCCCTTAATATTTACGGACTTATTTTTAGTATTATGCTCTTGGTGGCAGGGCTGACCTGGCTGTTGCCTTCCGGCCAATATGATACGGTAGAAAAAGAGGGCCGTACTTATACCGTAGCGGGTTCGTATCACGCGGTAGATGCCGCCCCACAGGGCGTGCTATCCGTGCTGATGGCTCCGGCCAAAGGGTTTACGAAATGTGCGGATATTATTGTTTTTATTTTCATTACCGGGGCTATTTTTACTATTTTAGAACGTACCGGCACGGTGCATGCGGTTATTATGGGAACCAGTTATGTGTTTTCCCGGAAAGAAAAACTTAAAAAAGGCTTTATTCCAGTCAGTATGTTGTTGTTTTCGTTAGGCGGCAGTATATTTGGCATGGAAGAAGAAACCCTTATTTTTATTCCGCTATTTATTCCGCTGGCGTTGTCTTTAGGGTATGATAGTGTGGTGGGGATGAGTATCCCGTTTTTAGGGGCGTGGGTTGGTTTTTGTGCGGCCTTTATGAATCCGTTTACGGTGGGGATTTCCCAAGGAATTGCCCAACTGCCTTTATATTCCGGGATGAATTACCGACTGTTTGTATGGTTTATTTGTACGGCGGTGGTAATTGGGTTTGTAATGTGGTACGGAGAAAAAGTGCGTAAACAGCCCAACTTGAGTTTTACCTACGAGGCCGACCAAAAACGCCGCCAAATGTTGGATGTAACGGCGGTACAACAGAAGCCGCGGTTTGAAAAAAAACACCTGGCTATTAGTATTTTATTTGCCTTGGGAATGATTTTATTGGTAATTGGTGTAGCGTGCTGGGAGTGGTATATTTTTGAAATTTCTGCCTTATTTTTAGGCGTGGGGTTGTTATCGGCTCTTATCGGGCGTTTAAGCATCAACCAGACGACGGATGCCATTATAGACGGCGCGCGCAGTATGGTTAGCGTGGCGATTATGTTAGCTTTGGCACGGGCCATTGTAGTGTTAGCAGATGACGGACGTATTTTAGCTACCGTGTTACAGGGTATTTCCCGTATGATTGGACATTTGCATCCGCTGGCTGCCGTGGAAGGAATGTTTTGGGCGCATAGTTTTTTGAACTTTTTTATCGCGTCTGGTTCCGGGCAGGCGGTACTCACGATGCCGGTGATGATTCCGTTGTCGGATTTAATGCATATTAGCCCACAATTATCTATTTTGGCTTATCAGTTTGGGGAAGGTTGGACGAATGCCATTATTCCTACGGCTCCGGTAACTATGGCTGCCTTGGGAATGGCCGGGATTCCGTGGCTGACGTGGGCCAAATGGAATATCAAACTGCAAATTATCTTAGCGGTACTTTCTATGTTACTCTTAATTCCGCCGTATCTGGCCGGTTGGTAACACAATAGTTGATTTTTCGTATGCAAAGGGTACTAAGTACCCGGGGACTGTTTCATCTTTCAGGGGGAAAAATGTCTTTTGCTGGTAAACTTAGGTTGGAAAATAGTATTTTTGCCCGTGCACAAGTGGTCAGAAGTGCCGTATACGCACAGGACGGGGGCTTATTTGCTCCGGCCCAAGACGCTATTTTACAGACACTTTTATTTCATTATAACGTGTGTTACCGGGCAGAAAATTTCCGACAGTTTTGCTTGCCGCGTACCCGTTGGATACAGCCGCAGTACATCCATAGCCGGCCGGGTTGCATGCGGGTGTACTATATGAAGGAGATTAGATTTGAATGGATAAATATATGAAAATAATTCAGTATCATCCTGATTTTTGCCAGGAGTTAATTGCATTTTTTGACCAGCCGGCATTTCACGTAACGGAAGTACAAAAAAAAGACGGTAGCATTACGTTGTTGGAAACCGCTGCCGAATTGCCCACCTTTGCTGCGTTTGCTAAAAAAATAGGCGTAACGTGTGCCAAATTGCGTGCTTGGGAAGAAAAATATCCGGCATTTAAATATGCCTGTGAACAAGCACGGGACCGGCAAGCCAACATTCTATTGCAAAACAGTTTGCGCGGTAATTATGCGGCTAGTTTTGCCGTGTTTACGGCTAAAAATTTACTAGGGTGGAAGGATAGCAAAACTGCTCCGTCTGGCCCGGTAGTTGTAGAATGGGAGGGGATAGCGGATGACTAAGCAGGTTGTAAAAATCCCGTATGCACCACGTCCTGTGCAACAAGAAATTCACCGGGCCTTAGCCAACCACCGTTTCTGTGTATTGGTAACGCACCGGCAACTCGGAAAAACGGTTTGTGCCGTTAATCATTTAATCCGAACCGCCCTTCAAAACAAGCAGCCGTATCCGCGTTATTTTTATGTGGCCCCGTTTTTAAAACAGGCCAAACTGATTGCATGGGATTATTTTAAACGCTACGGGCGGCATATCCCCGGGGTTCATTTTTCCGAAGGAGAGTTATGTATGGAATTACCGGGCGGTGCGCGGATATGGGTATGCGGAGCCGATAATCCGGATGCCCTACGTGGTACGTATGCGGATGGCGTGGTGCTGGATGAATATGCCCAAATCAAGAAAAACGTGTTTACCGAAATCATCCGCCCGATGTTACTTTCACGCGCAGGTTGGGCTGTATTTATGGGCACGCCCAAAGGGCAAAATGCATTTTTTGAATTGTTTAACCAGGCTCAAAAAAATGCCCAGCAGGACCCGCATACGTGGTGGGTGGGAGTATTCCGTGCTACGGAGAGTGGTGTGATTGCACAGTCAGAATTGACCCAACTGCAAAAAGAAACGCCGGCTGTTATTTTCCGGCAAGAATATTTGTGCGATTTTACGGCTAGTGCGGAGAATATTCTCATTCCTATTGATGCGGTTACACAGGCTTGTACGCGTTTGGTGAATATGCAGGATTACCGTCACGCGCCTAAAATTATCGGCGTGGACCCGGCCCGGTTTGGCACGGACCGTAGTGTTATTTTTTGCCGGCAAGGCATTAAAGCGTTTGCACCGTTGGTGTTTCAAGGGGTGGATAATATGACGTTGGCCGCCCGCGTGGCACAAGAGATAGAACGCTTCCGTGCAGATGGCGTATTTATAGATGCCGGATGTGGCGGCGGGGTAATTGATCGCTTACGCCAATTAGGGTACCGGCAGATTATAGAAGTACCGTTCGGCGGTAGTGCTTCGCGCCCTGGGCAGTATGCCAATAAGCGGGCTGAAATATGGGGGGAAATGGCTCAATGGATTAAAACTTGCGGACAGTTGCCGGATGTGGCGGATTTAAAAGCTGATTTGTGCCAAGTGTGTTACAGTTATGATGTGCAAGGCCGTTTGCGGCTAGAAAGTAAAGAAACGCTTAAAGAACGCACGGGCAAAAGCCCGGACCTGGCTGATGCCTTAGCCTTGACGTTTGCTGCGCCGGTCCGCGCTGGAAATTCGGCCGCGTATGCCCGCCCCGAATTTGCCCAAAGCGAATATGATGTGTTGTAAAACCGGCCCGTAGTTATAACGGGCCGGTAGTCCGGTTTAGTCCCAATTTCGCGGCAAGAGTTGTTTTATTAAATCGCACGTTATTTTACCATGAGGAGCCACTTCTTCATCATAGGTGCAGGTACATTCTTGGTTTCCGTCAGCGTATGTAATACACTCAAAATAGCTATCCACGGGATCTTCTTGTAATGCAACACGCCAGGTATAGAATCCTCGGTCTTCTAAGGAAGCGTCATAGGTGAAAAAATCATCCTCGCAAGGTCCGCTCGTACCACAGTTGGATAGCGGAATATCTATATCCAACTGAATTTCCGGTGTGGCCCCCAAGGGCCTATATCCATTATTTAGATTATTGGTTGGAGGAAATCCATGTGTTAATACATACAAAGCAAATGCTTGTTCTATATTTTTTGCAAATAAAACAGGTGTAGCTAACCGTGATTTCCAAACCGCTTTTTGGTATTGCGGCAAGGCTACCGCCGCTAAAATACCAATGATAAGTACAACTACTAACAACTCAATGAGGGTAAACCCCCGTTTCTTGTGCTTCATAATTTGTCTCCTTAAGTTTTAATTCCAATTTATCTATCGGCAACCCAACGAAAACGGCTATGACTGACGTGTTTGTTCAAGAGCCACTACAGCATAGCCGTAATTCGCCACTTCAAAAAAAGGCAAATATTCGGTACACGCAAGCCGTCGCCTTTGTGTACCTTAATTATTGGCTATCTTTGGACTTGAACAAACCTTCTGATTGACCAGAAGAACTCCGTTTCTTAAACGGTTCCAAAAACAGAGATAAATTGTATCTATAGTATAATAAAAAAATATTTCAATAACAAGATACATATAGACTGGGCAATGGCCTAGCAGTTTGCAGGATGTGGGGGCCGAGTCCGACTTACATAAATGCCCTCTCACTTTTATTTCCGTTGGGAGGGAGTATCAATAACGGTTTTCTTTGTTTTTTCCGTTGTGGTTGTCCGTTCATTTTAAAAGGCTTGACGCGTTTTTTTTTTTTGGTAGATTTTGAT
>CALAFB010000088.1 GCA_937891135.1 uncultured Elusimicrobium sp. | reverse complement strand
TTCCCCACAAGGGGGACAAATGACATCATCTATATTTTTCATCTTTTTCTCCTTAATAATTTTGCAACAACCGTATACCTTTATTTGGGGCAAAAACACCCTTTAAAACGGCTTTTAGGAGCCGGGCATCTCCCCCCCATTTATACGGCTGCTATCATCAAAATCTACCAAAAAAAAAACGCGTCAAGCCTTTTAAAACAAGCAGCCAACAACCACGTCTTTTTTGGTATTCTTTATATATGGTTACCTATCACACAGCAATTATCGGGGCAGGGGCTAGCGGACTTTTTTGCGCGGGCTCTTTTCCCCAATCCAAAATCCTATTAGACCACAATAAACGCCCTGGCGTAAAAGTGGGGGTTTCCGGCGGCGGGAAATGCAACTTTACCAATCGCTTTGTATCCGCCGCAGACTATGATTGTACCCAAAAACATTTTTGTAAAAACGCCCTGGCGGCCTTTAAACCGACCGATTTTACCCGCTTGTTAGACCAAGCCAACATCCTGTATGAAGAACGCTCCCACGGGCAACTCTTTGCCTCCCGCGCACTAGACATTGTGCATTACTTACGCCAACGCGCCGAAAACGCCCATACGGATTTTGCTTTTACTACCGAAGTACTTGCCGTACAACCTCTTACAGACGGTTTTGCCATACGCACGTCATCAGGGTTAATTCAAGCGCAACACGTCGTGCTGGCGTGCGGGGGGTTATCGTATCCATCGCTCGGGGCTAGCCCGTTTGGGCTTAAAACGGCCCGGCAATTAGAATTGGACGTCATTTCTCCGCGTCCTGCCTTGTGTGGGCTTACGTTTTCCAAAGAATTACAACGTATCTTTAAAACGCTGGCCGGTAATAGCACGCTGGCCGAAGTAAAAACAGGCAAACATACTTTTACGGAACAACTGCTTTTCACACACGAAGGCATCAGCGGCCCGGCCGTACTGCCGCTTTCGCTATTTTGGAAGGAGGGGGACCCGGTACAAGTCAATTTTTTGCCCGGGCAAGATGCACACGTACTTTTTACAACTCATAAAAATACCTCTAAAAAAATGTCCTCAGTACTCCCGCTGACGGGGCATATTGCCCAAACCGTGCTAGGCCCGTTAGATAAACCGCTTGCCAACGCTACCAAAGCCGAATTAGAAACCGTTTCCCGCAAATTAAACGGATTTACCTTTATCCCGGCAGGTACAGCCGGCTATACCAAGGCCGAAGTAACCGCCGGCGGCATAGATACGCGGGCTATTCATCCGTCCACCTTTGAAGTCAAAAAAATACCCGGTTTGTACGTCATTGGGGAACTATTAGACGTAACCGGGCGTTTAGGCGGGTATAATTTGCATTGGGCGTGGGCCAGCGGATTCTGTGCCGGGCAACACTTGGCGCGCCAACGCTAAAAGATTTCTTTTTCTAATGCGGCAAAAAATTCTGTCGCTTTCTGCGGGAAATACAAATCCGTAATCCGCCCTGTATAGGCAGATTCACGCGGATTTACTTCTATAATTTTACACCCATGTTCTTTGGCAGCTAGCGGCAAACTGCACGCCGGCATCACTTGCCCGGCGGTTCCCACAATCAGCATTACATCGGCTTGGGCAGCCAGTTCGGCCGATTTTTCATAGGCCCGCGGCGGGATTCCTTCCCCGTAAAATACAAAATCCGGCTTTAATACACTTCCGCATAAGCAGGTGGGGGGGATATTTTCCAAATCAATATCTTCCAAACGGTATTTCCGCCCGCACCGTAAACAAGAAAGCGTATGAATGGTGCCGTGAAATTCTTGCACGTTTTTACTACCGGCCCGCTGGTGTAGGCCGTCTATATTCTGCGTAATAACCCCTTTTAACAAACCGCTTTCTTCCAGCCGGGCCAATACTTCGTGCGCCTTATTGGGAACGGCTTCGTCCATATCCGTAAAAAAGATTTTTTTCATTTCCTGCCAACTGCGGGCCGGGTCCGAAAGAAAAAAATTGATTTCTATAAACTGTGGGTCGTATTGGTTCCATAAACCGCCTACACCCGTAAACGGAGCAATTCCGCTTTCTACACTCACGCCGGCCCCCGTAAAGGCCACGGCATGTTGGGCTTGTTGAAGCCATTGAGCTGCTTGTTGCAAATCGTTCATAGGTTTATTGTAACACTTTTGCACACAATCGGGGGAAAGTGATACAATATACATAACTTATGATAAGGAGTTTTGTACTATGAAAAAAATGATGTTACTAGGTGTATTAGCTGCCTTGGCAGCAGGTTGTGCTACGGGTACGGCTAACACGGAAAGTACCCCGACTCAAACCTTAACCCTGGAGCAAGCCTTGCAAAAATCGCAAGAAACCCGCGCTCAGTTGGAACAAGCCAAAAAAGAATATCAAAACGCTAAAAACGCTTCCCAATCGGCTAGTGGTTCGTCTTCGGTGTCCGACTCGGTTAAAGCCCAAGTCCAACAAAAAGTAGATACCGTTAAAACCCAAGTTAATACAGAAGTAGAAGCCTGGAAAGAAGTATTAAAATAAATTATTTGTAGTTAAAAATTGCAAACGCACGCCTATTGTAAGCGCGTGCGTTTTTTGTGGGCTACACGCGCGACATCATTTGGCTTCTATTTGGCTGATTTCAAAGATATTTTATCGTCGTAAATACAAGGTTATAAACAATTTTTGACATAAAATTGACATAAAACAAACATGGTTGACATAAAATAAAAAAATAGGTATTATATGTCATTAGCAGGGGAATAACTTTTGTGGAGAACTTCTTAGAATGGGGGGGTAAAAGAATGAATAACGAAGAAAACAAACCCTTAAAAATACGATTCCGGCTGCCAAACGGCGAAGAATTTGAGGCGGAAGGACCGCAAGATTTTATAGAAACCCAACGTAATTATTTTCTAACCCTTATTGGACGGGCCGCCATCCGGCCCCCCCTGCAGCAATCAAATTCTCCAATCTCACCCACCCTCCCAACGCCGCCCCCTCATACAGAAATTTACCGTTGGGAACGCTTATTTAAAGAGGAAGAACACACGCTTACCTTACGCCCAAAAACCAAATTGCCACCCCAAGATATAGCCCTTTTGGTATTAGCGGCCGCCCGCGTATTATTGAACCGCCCAGCCTACTCCGCTTTAGAATTAGCACACTCCTTAAAAACTTGCGGGGTAGCAGGCAACCGGCTAGACCGTTTACTGGCGGGGGAAATCCAAGCCGGGCGCATCTTAGCACAAGGTGCCAAACGCAGCCGAACCTATCAACTAACCGATGAAGGTTTTGCCCGCGCATTCGTATTATCTGAAAAATTAGCCCAACCCATATAACCCCAAATTCCATTCCGGGGGTATATAGATATACCCCCAAAAGCCACAGGGGCATATATTCATTCATCAAATCTCTCATGTTAAAAGAAAAAAATTCAAACAAATAGGATCAATTTGATTAGCAAAATAATGCTTAATTTTGCTTGATTTAAAATATTTACATTTAGATAAAAATAATATCATTAATATAAACGTTTTTTCCTATATTAATATGATACATTTAGAACGATTAAATTTATCCAATAATAATATAAATGATATAAGTATTTTCGCGAAAGCGAAGTTTAATGAATTAAAATATTTATATTTAAATAATAATAATATTAATGACATTAATGTCCTAAGCAAAGCGAATTTATTTCTTTTAATCGAAATTGATTTATCTAATAATGAAATAAGTGATATAAGTGTTTTTGATAAAGTCAATTTTTACCAATTTGAACACTTGATTTTATCCCAAAATAAAATCAATTACAAAATTCCCAAAAATCAGGATATTATTTTTAATTTATTATTA
>CALAFB010000087.1 GCA_937891135.1 uncultured Elusimicrobium sp. | reverse complement strand
GACGTGCTATGCAGGTATTTGCCGTCTTTGCTTTTGTAGGTCTTTTGGAATGTGAATTGGAAGTAAGGTTTGCCATCGGTCGCTTGTTTGGCCCATACCGCGCATTCCACACTACCGAGTTGGTATTTATATACTGGTCTATTGTTTTCTGCCATATTATTCTCCTTATGCATTTGCTATTTGAATGATTTCTTTTACCCGTTCGACACCTTTGGCCAGTCCCGTTTTAAGGGCGGCTTGCATGTCCGCATCCGGCAAAACTCTAATGATTTTGAGCGGTTTGTTTTTATAATTAGGGTTGTAGGATATGAAGTCACACCATTTACGGCCTGTTACAAGCAGGATCATTTGGATCTGCCATTGGTATGCTTTATCTATCTCTTTACCTAACAACATAAGCAGGTGGTTTTTATCGTCTTTGCACTTGATCTCAATTGTCCCATCTCTGCCCACTAAACCGTCAGGAGAGCAACCGATATAATCGTCTAATTCCACAAAGCCGACTTGTTTGACCACGTTCTTCGTTTCCAACGTATAAGCACCACGCGCTTCGTCTTCCAAGGCATGCCCACGCTCTATATCTTCATTAGTAAACTGTTCCGGCGGCATACCTGTGATGCGCTCTGCGGCTTTTTCAACGCATAGCGTCTCTAATCCGCCACGCCCTTTACCGCTACCTTCTGAGCCGATTGTAGCGCATTTACTGGCTGTAAATTTGCCGAGCCGTACCTGCAACCACTCCGGCGTACCTTGCTCTAAATTTTCATAAACTTTCATTTAAAATCTCCTTTTTTAAGGTTATAGTATCGGACAATTACCTGCCGATAATCCGGTCCCTTATCCTTTTGAAGTTGGGAACACACTTTAACTAACTCTTTATCGGATGTGGTGTTGGCAATACATGCCTTTTCTTCTTCCGTAAGATCTAGTTTCTTCGTTGTAGTCCGGCTTTTAGCTTTAGGGGCAGGAGTTTCCGGCTCTTCCACCACAGCGTTGGGGATCCCCATGCCATCGGCCAGTTCATCGGCTGTGTAAGGCATACCACCCAACTCATCGGGGAAGCATAACCGGAATCCTTGTGCGATGGCTACTTTGCGGAGCATAAACTTTGGCATTTTAGCCCACATGTAACTAATCGAACCATCCCGATTCCGTTGGACGACTTCGTCAAAGTTGACTTCATACTCGAAAGGATGGCTCCAGTCCTTGCGGTAAATGGTAATAATTGTTTTTAAGGCCGGAGATTTGCCTTCGGTCACAAAACCATATCCGTCCAGTTTGCCTGTACGTTCTGCCCGTTTAATGTAGACATCGTATCCGGTAATGAGCGCAATAACGCGCTTATCGCCAGTTCCTCGCGGCACACAGTGTATTTCCCGTTTAAAAGGGTTAAGGCAGTACGCTTGTGCGGTCTCCACAAAGTAGTCTTTTTCATGCGGAGTCATTATTCTTGATAGCCCATTGATTTCAAGGTATAAGAGCAACTTTTCCTTGGTGGGCGGCACTAACTGCGGAAATGCTTTGTTATCCGCAACAGTTACTTGTTGTCTGTTTTCCATAGTTATTTATCCTTTTTGCTTTCTTTCTTTGACATATCCGTGCCAGGGATAACTACTTCTTCGCCTTTTTCTACTTCAGCATGGTCCGAAAGCAAGTATCCTTTGACTTTCCAACAGCGGAT
>CALAFB010000086.1 GCA_937891135.1 uncultured Elusimicrobium sp. | reverse complement strand
ACTTAATTATTATTGCGTTGGAAATAATTATTGCCGTTCAATGTTACCGCCTTGGCCGGCAAAACGGATATTTTGACGGGCGGTATGAAGTTATGAAGGAATTTACGGAAGGCTGTTTTATCATTGCAAACGATAGAGAGTACAACCTTATCAATGAATATCTTAAACAACGGGCGCGGGAAAAGGACAATGAATGACAAAATAACTTTTTATAAAGTACAAGGCCACAACGGGTGGCGGGTACAAAAACAATTACACGGCATACGCTTTGTAAAAGACTTTTACGGAAGCGAAGATAAACGCCAACGGGAAGCGGCGGCGTGGTGGGAAGATATTAAAATCCGCTATTGTAATAATTGGGATGGAACGAAAACTTGGGATTTCTTCAAAACCAAGTGGGAAGAATGGGCAAAGAGTAGTTCCAAAGCAAAAGAGCCTATGGCAGAGCGCACCATTTATGAATACAAGTGGGCGTTTTCACAAGCGCAAAGGCTTATTGCGCCGCTACGATATTTAGCAGATATAACCATAGAAAACTTACGGCGCGCCCGTGGTACGCTTGCGGAAGAAGCCGCCACAAGAGGAAATGACAACTACGGCCCTAATAAGTTTGTTACTTGTATGCGTTCAAGTTTGGCTTGGGCTATGGAACAGGGCTACATGCGGGATATTCTTATAAACAACTTTCATACACTACCAACGGCAGATATAAAAGTTAAAACTCAAAGCGTCAAAGAAATAGAACTGCTATTAAAATACGGCTCTACCAAAGAGCGTATCGTTGTGTTGTTGGGGTTTGACTGCGGTTGCCGCCCGGAAGAAATGGCTAATATGCTTGTGGAAAAATTAGACCTTGAAAATCTTTTTGGGGATATAAGCGACAATGCAGAGGATGCAAGACGCGGCATACATTACTGGCATCCCAAATGCCATAAGGTGCGCCAAATCCGCCTTACAGAGCGTTTGAAAAAAGAAATACTACTGCTTAACCCAAAAGGCCCATATCTCATTACAAACCAGTACGGAGAGCCTTATAGCCAAGAAGGGTTTAGCCACTTCTACCGCAAGTTTGTAAAGCGCGTTAATGAAGAAATTAGGCAGAAAGAAAAAAACCCTATCAAAATTACCGGCACTTGCAAGACGCTCCGCAAGGATTATAGTACCAGCCGTCAAGGGCAAGGGGCTACCATTGAAGAAACGGGTAAGAGCATGGGCCATGCCGGAAAGGAAGTAACGCTTGAACATTACACCAATACGGCCACGCCGCAAATGCGCCAACAAGAGCGGGAACGATTAAAGAAACTTGATAAATTTATTGTTCCCTTGAAGTATTAAAATATAAGCCCTAGCAAAAAACGCTGGGGCTTTATTATGCTACCGCGAACGCTACCGAAATAGACGAGGGATAAAGCGGTCTCCCTCTCCGTATAAATTTAAACCCCGCTTTTGGCGGGGTTTTAAATTTATGGAGAGTGGAGCGATACCAACTGCTTGGTATCGCGTCGGGATTTGAAAGCCGCAGCGATGTACGAGTTTTGCCGTCAGGCAAAGGCGAGTACCGCGAGCCCGGCCTGCAGGAAAATTCCGTCAGGAATTTTACCGGAAGGCAAATCCCTTGTTGCGTGGCGTCGGGATTTGAAAGGCGCAGCCATATGCGAATTTTGCCGAAGATATAAGCGATTAGCACCCGTTTCAATAAAAACCACCCGGTCCCCAGGGAAAAGAACCGGGTTGGAGAAAACACACGGCTCACACAAGGCCGTGCAGGTTGATGAAATTAACGGCTAGAACCCGCCCAACATTTATTGGTTTTGCGTTGGTTTTCTTTCATTTGCGTATGTAAATTTAATAGCTGTAGTTCTTTTTTGGTTAATTTTTTCTGTGCATTTGTTTTACGGCGTGCAGACATCAAGGTTGGTCCGTAGGTTTGGTAAAACCAATTTAATTCTTTATCTGTAATAACCAAATAAAATTGACAATCTGTATCTTTGGCAACTGGATTCCGTACGGCCGTTATTTCCTGTGCGGACAAAGCCGGGATTTTTACCTCCGATAAAATGATTCGTTGGGGTAAGGTGGGAAGTTCAGTTTTTAAGGTAGAAACAGGAGAAGTGGAAACTTCCACTATATCATGAGGAAAAATCTTCAGTTGTTGGGCAGGCAGATTGTTTACGGTTTGTTGTACTTCGCGCTGAACAAGTTGGGCGGTTTGCCAATCATGCAGCGTATCTAAATTAACGGGTGTGTAGGCAACTTCGGCACCGGTTTGGCGATACCAGGCTTGCAGCAGTTTTAAGTCGTTTTGTTCCAAACCGCCAATCTTTCCGCGCGTATAATCAAATGCCTGGGTTTCTAATTCTTCCGGTACCGTATTTCGGGCCGTATATTGAAACGGCATGCCCAACGCATAACCTACATTTTTATTTGCTAATGAAAAACTTTTCCATCCGTTTACCACCCGCGGGCTAAGTAATCTGTGGTGATAAATTTGAGCCATATCCACCGCGTTAATGAGTCCGTCTACGTCATCGGCCCACATCGTTTGAAGGGCTTGGGTATGGTAGCGTGGGTTTCCCATTAAAGCAGCGGGTTTACGTGTGAACTGGGTACGGTTTAAAACGGCAGTATTTTTACCGGCAATATGCAAATAAGAAAATTGGTTATGCATATTTTCGCCCGGGTAAATATAAGGGGCAAACCCATACTGGTCTGCTAAGCCGATTAAATGCCCGGCTTCGTGAGTAAGTACGGCGCGTAAATTGATTACGTCCGGCCGTTCATAGAGATGAATGGTGGCTGTTTTCCCGTCCACAGAAGTATTCGTCCAGGCAATTTCATCAGATGCGCGTACTTTAGGTACGGTGTAACGGGTTTTGTGTGTAACAGTTACGGCGCGGCCGTTTTCTTCCTGTACGTTCACATACCAGTCTCGTGGAGAATATACTAATTGTAAAATATCGGAAGTTTGGCAAGTATCTTGCAGTTGTAAGGTAATGTGCTTGGGTAAGACGGCTAAAAAGTCCGCAAATTCTTCACTACGTCCGCTTGCTTGTAAAAATTCCCGTGGTTTTTCCAACCAATAGTTTAGGGCCTGTTCCATTTCGGAAACTAATTTTTCTTGTGAAACAGGGGTATCGGCCGGTAACCCTGGGAAAAACTCTCCTCCCGCATAGGTACGCACACAAACGGGACGGACCGCTTGCTCATTCCCTAATAGCCGCATAAACCAACTATCGGTATAGGCTGCGTCAATCACTAATCCCCATGCCCCGGCATACGGTGAAATAAATGCTAATAAAAAACCAATTCCCAACCATTTTTTCATAGTCAATCACTCCTAATAATATACCTTATTATAGAATTATACAAGCGGGGAGAACAGGGCCTTTGGGCCTAATTTTAGGGAACTTTTGGACCTAGAAATTTTTTTAGTATAATAAAATAAACCTAGAGGTAAGGAGGGGGAAAAACGGGTTCTTCCCGTTCATTCAAGATAAAATTTTAACTGTTTTTGGGAATGCACTCCTTGGAGTGCGGTTGGTTGGGAATGTCCAACCTTCCACCAGTTCTAAAGCAGACGTATTAAGCACTAAATAACAGGAAGTCATGAGCCGGTTGTTTGGTGCTGAATGCTTGTTGCTGTAAGGCAACAGGTTACGGCTGTTATAATTGGATACCTGGTGGAGTCCAACATAAGAGCCGTTTTTATAGGTTTTTATGTTGGAATGACACAAATTGGCCTAAGGGCCCACATAATATAAAGAGGAAAAATTATGAAATTTACCACCAGAAGTTTCACGCAAAGTTGTCAGGTTCCGTTTATTGCAGCATTTAGTCGTTCTATAAGCAACTTCACGCCCCGCCCCTCGTTATCCCGCAATGTTTCTATGCGGGATATAGGGGCGGTCCGCACGCTATACCCCGCATTACAGACCTGCGGGGAGACGGAGCGTGTGGCCCGCGGATTTACACTTATAGAACTCTTAGTCGTCGTACTGATTATTGGTATATTAGCAGCAGTAGCGTTGCCGCAATACCAAAAAGCAGTTAAAAAAGCCCAAGGTCGCGAAGTATTAGTGGCCCTAGATGCGCTAGATAAAGCACTAACTACATACGCATTAGAACATGGCAATATAAAAGCAGGAGGTTATTTTGTAATTGATGCCGATGAATTGAATGTGCAGATTCCTGATTTGAATTATTTTCAATATGTTGAAATATCAGGAGCTTCTTCTTTTGAATTTCTAGGTTTAAGAGGGGACCTTCAAGTTGTATTTAGGAAAGATAATCAAACGGCAAGAGTTGAGGCACAATTTGATTCTACGGGGAAGCGTACATCTACTTTTTGTTTAAATAATGAGTGCCAATTGTATTTTGATTGTACTCCTACGGAAGAAACTAGATGTATAGGATACTACAATGGCGAGTGTACACAATGGAAGACCGAAGAACATTGTTACTTAAATTGAGAAAGTATAGTAAGTCAAGATATAGTTGGACATTTTCAAATTCTTACAATAAACGGCCCTCAAGAGATTTTTTGAGGACCGTTAAATTTGCAAGTTTGCGGCAAACGTGAGTAAGTGCCGTTGTAGACCAGGTACTGCCTAATTACCACAACTCAAATTGTTGCACAGAAAAACCCACCCTTAAAAGGGTGGGTTAAAACATAACTTAATTTTGCGACAGTTGTTAATTATTTCGCTTCAGCCACGGCTACGGCTACTGCCACGGTGGCCCCTACCATCGGGTTGTTTCCCATACCGATTAAGCCCATCATTTCCACGTGGGCCGGTACGGAGGAGGAACCCGCAAACTGGGCGTCGCTATGCATACGGCCCATAGTGTCGGTCATACCGTAAGAGGCAGGACCCGCAGCCATATTGTCCGGGTGTAAGGTGCGGCCTGTTCCGCCGCCGGAAGCTACGGAGAAATATTTCTTGCCGTTTTCGGTCGCCCATTTTTTATAGGTGCCGGCTACCGGGTGCTGAAAGCGCGTTGGGTTGGTGGAGTTGCCGGTAATGGAAACGTCCACGCCTTCGTGGCGCATAATGGCTACGCCTTCGTTCACGTCGTCAGCACCGTAGCATTTTACTTTGGCGCGGTTGCCGTTAGAGAACGCTTTTTCGCTTACAATGTTAAGTTTTCCGGTTTTGTAATCATACGCAGTTTCCACAGACGTAAACCCGTTAATGCGGGAAATAATATACGCCGCATCTTTGCCTAAACCGTTTAAAATAACACGCAAGGGTTCTTTGCGTACTTTGTTAGCGGTGCGGGCGATACCAATGGCCCCTTCCGCCGCGGCAAAACTTTCGTGCCCGGCTAAAAAGCAGAAACATTTGGTTTCTTCGCGAAGCAGCATCGCGCCCAAGTTTCCGTGGCCAAGGCCTACAGCCCGTTGGTCCGCTACGGAACCGGGAATACAGAAACTCTGTAAACCCACGCCAATTTTTTCAGCCGCTTCAGCCGCCGTTTTGGCCCCGGCTTTAAAGGCAATCGCCGCGCCCACGGTGTAGGCCCAGACGGCGTTTTCAAACGCAATGGGCTGGATGCCTTTTACAATGGCTTCCACATCTACGCCTTTTTTCGTGCAGATTTCTTTGGCTTCTTCCAACGATTTAATACCATATTCTTTGAGCGTAGCGTTAATTTTTTCAATTCTTCTTTCGTATCCTTCAAACGTTACCATAGTTAGTCTCCTTACTCTTTGCGGGGGTCAATGGTTTTAACGGCTTCGTCAAAGCGGCCGTATTTGCTGACGTTCTTTTCAAACGCGGTTTTCGGGTCTTCGCCTTTTTTAATAGCGTCCATCATTTTGCCTAAATTGACAAACTGGTAACCGATAATTTCGTTGTTTTTATCCAAACCGATTTTAAGCACATATCCTTCGGCCATTTCCAAATAGCGCGCGCCTTTGGCTTCGGTCCCGTACATGGTGCCGATTTGGCTGCGGTGGCCTTTACCCAGGTCTTCCATCCCGGCACCGATTGGTAAACCGTCGTCGGAGAACGCACTCTGTGTGCGGCCGTAGACAATTTGTAAGAACAGTTCACGCATGGCGGTGTTAATGGCATCGCACACGAGGTCCGAGTTGAGGGCCTCTAAAATGGTTTTTCCGGGCAAGATTTCCGCGGCCATAGCGGCGGAGTGGGTCATGCCGGAGCAGCCCAACGTTTCCACCAACGCTTCTTTAATAACGCCGTTTTTGACGTTCAAGGTTAGTTTGCACGCACCTTGTTGGGGGGCGCACCAGCCGACGCCGTGCGTCAGGCCGCTAATGTCGGTAATTTGTTTGGCTTTGACCCATTTCCCTTCTTCGGGGATAGGGGCCGGTTCATGCTTTGCGCCTTTGCAGACGCAGCACATGGCTTGTACTTCAGGGGTGCATTTTTCGCAACTCATGTACATCTCCTATATATAGAATTATTTGCTATATTTTACAAAATTTAGAGCAACGGCGTGCAAGGGTAAAAATCCGGCCAGGTTTTCCCTGGCCGGTAATCTATTTGGGATAGGTGCACTAATTTTGTGGGTAGAGTTGGTTAAATAACTCACACATGCGCGTACCGGGGGTGTTTTGGTTAGGTTCCCAATCTAGGCAGTAGGTGTCCCAATGGTTATTACATATTTCGGAGATAATAGAGTAGGAGTCATTATTTGCACTGATTTGTAACGTTTCACCATTGTGCAGAAATGTTGCTTCCGGATCTTCGCATATTCCGCTGTCCCATAGCACCATGTATGTAAAGTTCTGACTACTCACTTCAATATCTAATTGATTAGTCAATTCCTGCGTGCCTGTTAATTCACTGTGAGATAATGCGTATGCTTGCGCAGCTTGTTGGAGTGTGTGAATGTTGGTGAGTGCCTCCGTAAACCGGGCCTTTTGTACGGCCTTCTGGTATTGCGGCAACGCTACCGCCGCCAAAATCCCGATAATTAATACTACTACCAAAAGTTCTATTAACGTAAAACCTTTGGGATAGATACTACCTTGTTGTCGTTTCATAAGACTCTCCTATTTTGTTAATTTCAATTTTCCTGCTTATGAAACCACAATAAAACGGCTGCTCTAGCGAGCCCTTTACGCTGACCCAACTACAACAACCGTAGCATACCCATCCTGTATGAACAGAAAAGATAAACACTCGGCACAATACAAACGGGTAATTAGTCCGTTTACATTGTGCCTGATTCGGTGTGTATTTTGGAGCGTAAAGGTGCCTTTGAAACTCAAAAGCTCTCCGTATTCTTCATACGGTTCCAAAAACAGAATAAAATTGTACCTATAGTATAATAAAAAAGCGTAGTTTTTACCAATTATTTTAGAGGATCGGCCCCGTGTGTCTGCGCCGGTGGGCCTACCCTAAAATAGGCCCAAAGGCCCTTGTATTTGCGGCCCGGAACAGCCATAATATAAGATATGAAAAAACCTATTTTTGTATTGCTGTTTATTTGTGTTCCGTTGGCTGTTTGTGCCCAAGGCAGAAGATATTTAATGCAAACCGGGCAAAGAACTTTTGTGCCCCTCAAGTCTGTAACGGGCTTACGCTATGTGCCGCCTACCCGGGTGGCTGAAAATCTCTCTGTGCAAGTACAGCGTTCCACGGTTGCAGCTGCTTCTCAAGCGGCTGCCCCGCTGGCCGGGCAAGTTATGCAGCATACGGCTGCCCCGGCGGCTGCTGTTACAAAGGGGGTATCTGTAGAGGCGGCTCCTTTTATTTCGTTGCATGAGGATCCGATTCCCCGGCGCAACCCCTTAAATAAACGCTATCCGTCCGGCTTGCGGGATGAAGAACAGCTGATTAACGATTGGATGGAATATTTTAGAAACCCGGAAATGAAAGAGGCCCGTTTCCGCCCGCGCGACCAGGTGGAAGCCATTGAAGGTATGTCTCCCAGGCAGATGAATAACATCATTGAATACTTGTATTATATGCCGCTGGAACAAGCGGAAGCCATGATTTTAAACCCTTTGCGCGAAACGGGCCGCTTGCCGGACTTTATGTACAATAGTAAACTCATTCCCGGCACGCAGCGGTTGCCTGCCCAGTACTATAAAAATAAATTTAATGAAAACATTCGACGCTTTGTAGAACTGGCCGATGAAGACGGTACCATTTACACGCATAACGCCCAGTTAAAAGAATTTATGAGCGCGATGAAGGACTATACCTTTAAGCAAGGGTTTGGCTACCGCAATGACCCGGAACTTACCAAAGCCCTGCGTAAAAATTGGGAAGAAATGTATACCGAAATCAGCAAACCCGGTGTACATAGTGCCAATCGCCAACGCGTAAATGAATTGTGGCGCAACTCGGTGGTATTGTCGGACGGCACACAAGTCAGTTTACGGGATTATTTTACACAACGCCGTCGCACGGCCTTTTTTGAAGAGTCTATGCCGGAGTTTTATTTAAACAGCCCCAAATGGGTCGCGTTAGAAAACGAACGGCGTAACTTAATTGCCAATGAATACCCCGTAGAGTCGGAAGATGCCAACTGGTTCAACCAATTACAAAAACGTTGGGTGTTAGGTACGCCGGATAAATACTTAACGCTGGACCAATTTGCCAAACTCATGACGGAACCGTATAAAAATACCTATGGGGCGGTTCGTAATCAATCCGGGGCCGTGTCGGTAGCGGATGACCCCATGCTTGGTTTAAAGGCACAAACGCCTACTTCTACCAAGATTAAAGTAAATAATTTTGATAAGTTGGGCGGCGTATGCTGCCAGTCCTTTACCGACGGGGGATATATGGGCCGCGTACCGGAAGGGTACGACGGTACCTCTACCATAGACCGTTTTGAACCGGTGGTGTTTGACGGGGTGCGCGTGGTAACATTTGATATGCATACGTTGCAACCGCGCGTAGTAACATTGGATAAAGTATCCTACGTCAAAGATTTAAAAGAGCCGGATATTGAGCGCGTGCGTGCCAGTTCTATGGTGGGGGATGGGCTGGATGCCTCGCGCGACGTATTAACCGTAGAACGCGCCGAAAAGGCCTTGCGTAATATTCCGCATTTGCGCGCGACTATTTATCCGCAATCGCGGGTATCGTATTGGGAAAAAATCCCGTATATGAAAGGCGGTGGTCTAGCGGCGTATTTAGCATTGTTCACGCCGGATTTTTACCCTATTAAAACCGTAAAATTGTTAAAACAAGTAGACGGCAAATGGGAGTGGGTGCCCACGCATTTTGTACGCAAAGAGGTGTTAGCCCTGGCCGGGGCCGTCCACCGAGACCACCTGACCTTTACCGAACAGGTAGAAGACCGGATTGTAGAAGATAAATAGAAATAAAACATCGGTTATACTTTGTAAAACAGAGCTGGGAAGGACATCATTTTCCCGCTCTGTTTTTTGTTATAATGTAGATACAATTTTATTCTGTTTTTGGAACCGTTTAAGAAACGGAGCGCTTTGGTTATCCAAGGCACTATTGACCTTCAAGAACATCCGTTTAGACATTTGGAAACCGGAAGTCATGAGCCGGTTTTCAAGTGTTTAATGTTTATTGTTTTACACAATAAATTACGGCTGTTTTGTTTGGGTAAGGTCAATAGGCTCAGGCATCTAGCCGTTTTTGTTGGGTTTCATAAGCAGGGAAATTGAAATTAACAAAATAGGAGTGTCTTATGAAACGACAACAAGGTAGTATCTATCCCAAAGGTTTTACGTTAATAGAACTTTTGGTAGTAGTGTTAATCATTGGTATTTTGGCAGCGGTGGCGTTGCCGCAATATCAAAAAGCGGTAGAAAAAAGCCGTGTGACGGAAGCAGTACTGATGCTTAATAATTTTTATAATGCGCATCAGGTATGTTTACTTTCACATGATTTGAAAGATTGTATGGATTTTAATGCGCTAGACATTGACATGCCGGGGGAGATTTTAACCGAAGGATGTTTAGATGCCAGTTGTTTTAATACCAAGGATTGGCAATATGGTATTGATGGAAGTCTGATCTATGCAAACCGGGTTATCAATGGTAATACGGATAATAGCCCTTATTGGTTGCAGTTGGACTCCTCCGTTGATAGGGACTTAAAACGGAATATTTCATGTCATGGAGACACATGCAAAATGGTATGCGGAGATAATCCCTGTTACGTACAAAAAGAGTAAATGTAATTTAAGTAAGACAATGTTTATAAGGTGGCTAATTGGGCTACCTTTTTTTGTTGGTATGTAACGCACGACCTATATAAAAGTGCTATAATGTAAAAAGGGAAATTTGGTATGTCTCTTTTACTTAGTACCCGGGCGACACAAATCGGGGATTCGCCTACCCTTAAAATCAATGCTACCGCGCGCGCGTTAAAAGCCGCGGGTAAACCCGTTATCCATTTAGGCGGGGGGGAACCGACAATCCCGGCCCCACAGTCCGCCGTAGATGCCATTGTCCAAAAAGCAAATTCCCGTAAAATCAAATATACGCCTTCATCGGGCACGCCGGAACTTAAACAAGCCGTTTTAAACTATACCAAAACCCATTATAACTATACCTTTGATAAAAGCCACGTACTTATTTCAGCCGGGGCCAAGCAAGCACTTTTTAACTTTTTGTTAGCTGCCGTAGAGCCCGGAGACGAAGTTGTTTTTCCTGCACCGTTTTGGGTTAGTTACCCGGAAATGGTCAAGCTGGCGGGGGGAACCCCGGTCGTGGTAAAACCTGCCCAAGGGTTGCGCGTAACCGCAGACGAAATTTTTAAAGCCGTTACGCCCAAAACCAAAGCCATTATCCTTAACAGCCCGTGCAACCCGGCGGGGCATATTTTCAGCGCGGATTTTATCCAACAAATTGTACAATTTGCCGAAGAAAAACAAATTTTTCTCGTCATGGATGATATTTACCACCAACTGGTGTTTGACGGAGCCAAAACGCCTAATCCATGCGCGTTTGCCAAAGATTTTAACAATTTAGTTTTAATTAACGGGGTATCTAAATTATACGGCTTAACCGGGCTTCGCATTGGGTGGGCGGTGTGCGAAAATAAAGAGTTAATTGCCGCCATGGGCAAAATGCAAGCGCAAAGCACGTCGTGCAATAGTGATTTGTCCGAATGTGCTGCGGCGGCCGCGTTAAACGGCCCGCAAGATTGTGTGCAAGAATTGTGCACGATTTTAGAAGACAACCGCAATACCTTATTAGCCGAACTGGCCCAAATCCCACATATTCACGTAGAAAAACCACAAGCAACCTTTTACAGTTTTGTAGATTTTAGTTATTACAGCCAGGATTCCAACGCCCTGGCTGCGTATTTGTTGGAAAAAGCGTTGGTGGCCGTCGTACCCGGTCGGGCCTTTGGGGCCGAAGGGTACTTGCGCATTAGTTTTTGCGCGGATAAAGCAAGTATTATAGAAGGCGTACGCCGTATTGCGCGCGCCGTAGCAGATTTGCCCCGGAAAAATTAAATTCTAAACGGGGATAAATTACTAAAGAGGGAAAAAGAATGAAAACATTGAATGCAAAGCCGGATTTTTTCAAACCGACCTACGGTTTAGATAAAGCCGGAATTAAAACCACCAAGACCGTTTATTGGAACCTTTCCACCCCGGCCTTGTATCAAGAAGCCTTGAACAGAAAAGAAGCCAACGTCGTCTACGGCGGGCCGCTGTGTGTAAGCACGGGCAAACATACCGGCCGCAGCCCCAATGACCGCTACTTCGTAGAAACCAAAGATATTGACGGTAAACTGTTTTACAACAAAAGCAACAAAGGCATTAAAGAAAAATATTTCAACCAAATTTTTGCCAAAGTGCAAAAATACGTTGCCAATAAAGATTTATTCGTGCGCGACGCGTACGTAGGTTCTAGCGAGGCTTCCCGCCTTAAAGTGCGCGCCATTACGGAGTGCGCCTGGACGAATATGTTTGTCAAAAATATGTTCATTGAACCCAAGCAGGAAGAACTCAAAAAATTTGTGCCGCAGTTTACGTTAATCTGCTTGCCCAAAATGAAAGTAAACCCGAAAACCGACGGTACTGTGTCCGAAACCGCTATCTTAATTAACTTTAAGAAAAAACTCATCTTGGTAATCGGCACCGAATACGGTGGCGAAAACAAAAAAGCCTTGTTTACGGTCATGAACTTCCTCTTGCCGCAAAAAGGCATTATGACGATGCATTGCTCGGCCAACGTCGGCAAGAAGAACGACAGCGCGATTTTCTTCGGGCTCTCCGGTACCGGTAAAACCACCTTGTCTGCCGACATTACCCGCGGCTTAATCGGCGACGACGAACACGGTTGGGACGAAGACGGCGTATTTAACTTTGAAGGCGGCTGCTATGCAAAAGTCATTCGCCTTAGCCAAGAGGCCGAACCGCAAATCTACTCCACCACCCGCCGCTTTGGTACGGTGCTGGAAAACGTAGTCTTTGACCCGGAAACCGGCAAATTGGATTTAGATGACGATACCTTAACCGAAAACACCCGCGCGTGCTATCCGCTCAATTTCATTGATAACGCCGTGGAGAGCAAACGTGCCACGCACCCCAAAAACATCATCTTTTTAACCTGTGATGCGTTTGGTGTGATGCCGCCTATCTCCAAACTGTCTGCCGACCAAGCGCTGTACCACTTCATTAGCGGTTACACCGCCAAAGTAGCCGGTACGGAAAAAGGCGTCAAAGAACCGACGAGCACGTTCTCTACCTGCTTCGGCGGTCCGTTCATGCCGTTGCACCCGTCTGTGTATGCGGAACTTTTGAAGAAAAAAATCCAAAAACACAAAGTAAACTGCTGGCTCGTGAACACGGGCTGGATTGGCGGGCCCTATGGCGTAGGTAGCCGTATTAGCATTAAATATACGCGTGCGTTGTTAAATGCCGCTTTAGACGGCAAGCTCGCTAAGGCCAAATTTGTGACCGACCCGGTGTTCGGCTTCCAAATTCCGACTGCCTGTGCCGGTGTTCCTGCGAACATCTTAAACCCGCAGAAAACCTGGAAAGATAAAAAAGCGTATATGAAGAAATACCAAGAATTGGCCCAGGCCTTTGTGGAAAACTTCAAAAAATACGAAGCGGGCTGCTCTAAAGCCATTTTAGCGGCCGCCCCGAAAGTGAAATAAACTTTCTAAATGGTTGTAATTTACGCCCCCTTTTCTATTGCAGAAACGGGGGCGTATTTTGTGCAGCCTGCCAAAATGTTTTATAATAATAATAGTTTATAGCGGAGGTGTACGCTTCTTATTTGACTAAAATTTAACAAAATTATTTTTGGAGGGGGAAACCCCTGTCTTTTGTGAAAACAAAAGGAATTCCAACCCAAAAATACTGCTAGTGCTAACGGAAACGGACTAATTATACGCTTCACTATACAAGCATTTTTTCCGTCGTAAAAGTAGAGATTTTAAGGTTTTTATATCGGTACGATTTTATCAAAGTAAATCATTTTTTGGCAACATTTATTATTTGTTATCAAAAATAACGCTACCGAAAACGCTACCTTTAACCCAACGAAAAGCCCCGCAAAAAACGGGGCTTAATTTGTTCTATTATTTGCCACAACAGCCTTCTACATTGAACATCTTACGCATGGCAAATTCCTCTTTCTTTCCCTTGTTCCAGTTTTGCACAGGTCGCATATAACCCACAACCC
>CALAFB010000085.1 GCA_937891135.1 uncultured Elusimicrobium sp. | reverse complement strand
ATTGACGGATTCTTTGCCCATCTTCTTCGGCTGCTGTGCGCCGCAGGCAAGAATCTGTCCGGACTGAAGCTCATCCATGATATCCGGGTTTCCGTCGAAAGATACAACTGCTACATCATCCAGAAGTCCAAGGTCTTCCAGTGCTGCAACTGCGCCCAGTGTCGCCTGGTCATGGTTTGCAAATACAGCGATCAGATCTTCGTTTGCAGTAGCAATGTTACGGGTCTGGCCATCTGCCTCATCAACCGTGAAATCACTGGTCTCAAGAGTGGTTCCCACTTCATAGCCATACTCTGCAAGACCGTCTGCAAAGCCCTGGGTCCTCAGCTGACCATTGATACGGGCCAGCGGAATGGTGATCTCTCCGATGCTTCCTTCTTTTCCGTTCTCTTTCAGATAATTGCCGAGATATTCGCCAACTTCTTTCGCGCCATCATAGTTCGGGGTCGCGACCAGAGTCAGATAATTCCCCTCGTCGGATCCGATATCGCAGATCACAACAGGGATATCAGCGGACTCGGCTTCTTCCAGAACTGCCGGGCAGGAAGCACTGTCAGTCGGGGAAATGATGATCGCATCGACTCCTGCGGTAATCGCATTCTGTGCATTCTTCAGCTGTGTTGCAGAGTCGTTTGCGGAATCATAGACGGTCAGATCGTAGCCGGCTTCTTCGCACTGAGCGCGGATACCATCCTCAACCCAGTTCCAGAACGGAGTCGTGGTGGACGGATTGATATAGGCAACCGTCTCAGCGCTTGCCGCCATGCTCATTCCTGCAACTGCCATACAGATCAGTGCCCCAAGTACTTTCTTTTTCATTTGTAAATCCTCCTTACATTTTTTATTTTAAGCTCGGCCTATCCGGGCCTAAATACATGATGTGACGATCCAAAGTGATACCACGGATTATTATGTGCATCGCACTTCCATTATCTCTTATCTCTTTCGATTCGCGAAACGGTCAAACAGCAGCGCCAGGATCAGTACGATGGCGATCGCCATCACAATAGGCCGTTTCATCTTTTTCTCCTCCTGTCAGGCTTACGCCTGACCTACGTTTCATTTCGTATGCCTTTATTTGGGGCAAAAACACCCTTTAAAACGGCTTTTACTGCCTGGGTATCTCCCCCCATTTATACGGCTCTTACCGTTAAAATCTACCAAAAAAAAAAAACGCGTCAAGCCTTTTAAAACAAACAGACAACCACAAACAACAAAAAAAACAAGGTCATGACAAATGAATAAAAACAATATAAGAAATTTGAAGTTTTAAACGAAAAAGGCCGGGGAACCCCAGCCTCTTTTTAATGATTTGTTACATCTGCATTAGGACCAAATGCTCAGCTTCGTCACTTTGTCCATACGGCGCACTTTCGGCTCCCCCACCAGTTCCTGGATGTAGGCTTCACACACAAAAATTTTGGTGCCCGGCAATAAATGCCCGCCAATAACGGCGTGCTCTTTATCGGCCAGCGTTACATGCGCGTGTACCATGGGACGGTTATCCTGGATACTGATATTACCGGTTAAGTTTAATAATTCCAACTCCTCATCAATTTGGGCTTTCTCAAATTTCTTTTTGGCCTGGTCATAATAGGCAATCGTTGCATTGGATACCGCACCCACCACCGATACGATTCCACATTTGACCTGGTTGTCGTGGCAAAAATCAATGAGTTCTTCCAACAAGTCTTTCCCTTTTGGAAGTTTGAACAAATAAGTTCTTCCGGTTAAATAAGGTTTTTCTTCTGCCATTTTTCTCTCCTTGGGGGTTAATACCAATCTGCCCCCCGTTTTAAATCTTGCGCGTAAGCGCGGATATGGGCTAAGAGGGATGCACCGTCTAAGCCCGCTTCTTTATACAGATTGGCCCCTGCCGCACTGCCTAAATACCGCCCGTTTTTATGCGGATACAAACTGCCCGCACGCCCTTTTTGGCTGTGCAGCCAACAATCCAGCGTAGGTAGTGTAAAATCCGTAAACCCGATAGCGGTTTGCATTATCTCCGGCGGGACCAGTTTGTCTTGCTCGGCTTGCGGCAATAATTCAAACAACTCCCGGCTGGTTACATACAAAATGTTTACGTCCGGTGCGCGCCCGGCTACTATTTCAGGTAGAACGTGTGCTGCGACAATACGCGCAATCCCGGCTCCCTGTACAAAAATGGCCCCGGCTTTGGACGCAGCAGCACGGTGTAAATAGTAAACCCCATTCGTAGCTGCCTGAGCCGAATCAACCCCTAATTGGGCACGGTCCATAAATTGGGCAGCCGGACGAATAACAAACGGAGCTAAAATTGCCGGACGACGGGCCAAAGCGGTAGTTACTAACGGCCAAATTTCATCTACCTCAAACGGTGTTAACGTAATGCATGCCCCTCGCGGGAAATTATCCTGCACAAGTTGCAAACTTTGCGGGTCCGCATGTGTGGGGCCGTCTTCCCCGGTAGGAAGCCCGGCATGCCCGTTAAATAAAATAAGTGTATTGGGCTGCAATCCCACATCCCGTGCGGCTTGTACCCCAATGGCGTGCAAACGGGCCGCCACATGTTCAAACGCTAAAAACGCCCCGTAAGAAGATGCAACACCGACTTGATGTCCGAACGAAGAAATCCCGCTGCACACCCCTGCCATGCCGTCTTCACAAATTCCTCCGGCACTCAAACGACGGCTTAACGGATTAGAAAGCGTATTAAAATAACCGGGTACAAATTCATCGGCCGTAGCACCAGCCCCGGTACTGGCATATAAATCGGCCGAACCCACGAACAAGGTTCCACCCGTTTCTTTATTTAAATAAGAAAGCGTTTTACCCAAAATACCGCGCGTGGTATAATCTTTGCCCGGTTCAAAACTAAACGGAGACGGTTTTCCTGCAAATGTATACAATTTTTGGACATTTCCCAAACCAGGGCGAACCGTACGTTTTTGGGCTAACAAGTCTTGTGCTGCGCGGCGTATATTTGCCACAGCAAACGGCACAATTTGGGAGTCTTTTTCCAACACACGACGGATAACAAGCAGACTTTCCCAATAGGATTTCTCTATGTTTTCGGGCGTTTTATCCCCTTCAAAACGCGGAAAAGTTTCATTAAATGTTTTTTCAAATTCGGCAAGTGCCTGGTAAAATTCTTCGGAACAAAATTTATGCCCGCTACCGTGGGAGGCCTTGCCTTCTAGACCGTATTTCCACCCTTTGACTGTGCGGTAAATAATCGCCGTGGGCTGGTGGTTGGAAATTTCTTGCGCTAATTTTTGGGCCGCATAAATTTGTGTAAAATCATGCCCGTTGGGAACCTCTATCACGTTACAATCGTGCATATAGAAAAGTTCGGCAGGCGTCCATTGGACGTAATCCCCCGGCCGGCTTCCTTCCGCAGTAACAGCATTGGTTTCAATAGATGCCTGGTTCCAGTCAATATGAAAAACGGCATTTTTAAGTTGCGCGGTAGCCGCCATAGATAACGCTTCCGATACGCGCCCGGCCGTTAAGCCGCCTTCGCCTTCTACAATATGGACTTGCGGGCAGTTGACACCGTATGTATCTGCTACCGCAACAGCAAGACCGACCGAACTGGCTACCCCCACTCCGCTAGCCCCCGTACATAACCGTACAAACGGGGTGGACGACTCCGGGTGACCACCTAAGGGTTTACTGTGAAATTTGGTAAATAAAGGGGTTTGTTGCACCACATTATGACGGAATCCCAATAAATCTTCCAAACGCAGCTGCTGGTCTTCCCGCACAGGCAATAGTTCCGGTTCCCCGATACGCACACATTCATTACGAAGTGCCCACATCGCATACATCCCTAAAGCTTTATGCCCGGCCGCGTACGAAATAATATCGGCACTTTCTTCGTGCGGGGCAGAGAAGTTATACGCTAAATTTTTATAAATAAGGTACGACACAAACCTCCCGCTGGAAATACTTCCCCCCGGGTGCCCCGACGACGGTACAAAGTTATACAAAATAGCACATAACGTACGGTAAATAACGTCCAGCCGCTCCAGTACAGCGGCTTCATTTAAGTTCATCCGGTACGCCGGATTTTGTGCTACTTCGGTTACATTTTTATATACGGCCCGTTTTTGGTTCCACATAAAAGGCATAATTTCTCCTAGTATTTTAGCCCTTGCTCAGTACAAAAATAAGTCAAATCCAACATTGCTTGTATATCTTGCTTGGCACAAATCTCTACATTACTGTGAATGTTGCGCGTAGGCAATGACAGCGCGCAACTGGGTACCCCGGTCTTGGACAGGTGCACCGCCCCGGCATCATTCCCGCCGCGCGGCGCCACACGCACCTGATACGGAATATGATTTTTAGTGCATACCCCCGTAAGTGCATCTAGTAAAGGTTGGGGCGTAATGGTGCGGGCATCTAAGGCCGTAATTCCCACTCCGCCGCCTAAACGCACAATATAATCTTGCGGAGATACGCCAGGAATATCGGCTGCACCCGTAGTATCTAAACATAAACACACGTCCGGCGTCAGCCCGTACGCGGCCGTAGTAGCCCCGCGCACACCAACTTCTTCCTGCACGGTAAATACGGCATCTACATTATAAAACGGCTTTTTAAGATGTTTGAATACCTCGGCCTGGATAAAAACGCCGGCCCGGTTATCAATTGCTTTGGCTGAAATAAGCCCGTCGCCAAATTCTTCATAAGAACGGTCTAACACGGCAAAATCCCCAGGGGAAACGCGCTTTTTAACCTCGTCAGCCGGCAAGCCCACATCTATAAAAAGGTCTTTTAGGGGAACGGCTTTACTGCGCTCGGCCTCAGTAGTAATATGGGCCGGCTTGGTGCCGATAATCCCCAGTAACGGGCCGTTTTTGGTTTGCACGCGCACACGCTGTGCAAGTAAGGTACGCGGGTCAATGCCGCCCACGGTTACAAAACGCAAAAAACCGTGCTCATCTACAAAATGAACCATAAGGCCCACTTCATCCATGTGGGCACACAGTAACAGGTGTTTATCGGACGTACCTTTTTTGGATACAATCAAATTGCCCAGTGCATCCGTACGAATAGTATCGGCATAGGGGGTTAATAAGGTTTGAAGGTACGCGCGCACCGCACTTTCCCGCCCGGCAATACCGGGCAGTTGGGTAAGCGTTTTAAGAATAGAAAAATCGGGTTTTAGTGTCATTTTTTCATTTGAACCTAATTAAAGTAGTTACATTATACGCCAAAATAGATTAAAAATCAAGCACTTTTTCTACTAAAAAGTGCTTGAAACGGGTGATAGCGGGTATGAATGTTAATTTTGGGCTAAACTGTTAAAAACAGCACAATAATCTTCATCTTCTGGTGAGGCAACACAACTCCAACGCCATGCATTGTCAAACCCCTTTTCATAAAAAATACTGATCAAAGGATTATGCATGTCAACCTGTATCACACATTTAGCGAAATCTCCCTCCAACCAACCGCAAGACGCCATGTTCACATCTACCCCTGTGTTTGAGGTACAAAAACTTTTTCCTTCCTCACATACGAGTGAACCGGATACATCTATATCTAATTCTTGTGTAGCACCGCGTGTCAAAAATTCAATGAAGTTGTTTTCAGAAAGTCCGTGTTCTAATTCATAGAGATCCATCCCTTGGGCAATGGTTTTTCCCAATGTAATAACCTCTGTAGCGCGGGCCTTATAAACCGCCTTTTGGTATTGCGGCAAGGCAACTGCTGCCAGAATACCAATGATGAGAACTACTACTAGTAGTTCAATAAGGGTAAAACCCCGTTTATTACTTTGTTTCATATGTTAATCTCCTACTGTTTTAGTTTAATTTCATAACAACCGTATGCCTTTATTTGGGGCAAAAACACCCTTTAAAACGGCTTTTAGGAGCCGGGTATCTCCCCCCATTTATACGGCTCTTACCGTTAAAATCTACCAAAAAAAAAAAACGCGTCAAGCCTTTTAAAATGAACGGCCCAAACAACTCCAAAAAATTGTAAAATAAATATGTAGAAGTTTAATTTTTTAGGAGGCCTTACAATGACCGTTTCTTACAAAGAACTTGGCTTGGTAAACACCCGCCAAATGTTCAAAGACGCTATGGCCGGCGGCTATGCCATTCCGGCTTATAACTTCAATAATATGGAGCAACTGCAAGCGATTGTTACCGCTTGTGTGCAAACCGGTTCCCCGGTAATTTTGCAAGTATCCAAAGGTGCCCGCCAATATGCCAACTCCACGCTACTACGCTGGATGGCCCGCGGTGCCGTGGAAATGATGAGTGAACTGGGCAAACCGGTTCCGCTGTGCTTGCACTTGGACCACGGAGATAGTTTTGAACTGTGCAAAGACTGCATTGATAATGGGTTTTCGTCCGTGATGATTGACGGCTCCCACTTGCCGTATGAAGAAAACGTGGCTCTTACCAAAAAAGTAGTGGATTATGCCCACGCTCACGACGTAACCGTAGAAGGTGAATTAGGCGTTTTGGCCGGGATTGAAGACGAAGTTTCCGCCGAACACCACACCTATACGGACCCGGCCCAAGTGGAAGATTTTGTAAAACGCACAGGCGTGGATTCGTTGGCGATTTCTATCGGCACTTCCCACGGGGCTTACAAATTTAAAGTAAAACCCGGTGAAAAACTGCCCGAACTGCGCTTTGATATTTTAGACGAAGTATCCAAACGCTTGCCCGGGTTCCCGATTGTGCTGCACGGGTCTTCGTCCGTTCCGCAATGGGCCGTCAAACAAATTAACGAATATGGCGGCAAGTTAGATAACACCGCCGGGATTCCCGAAGAACAACTGCGCAAAGCCGCTAAATCCGCGGTGTGCAAAATTAACGTGGACTCCGACGGGCGCTTAGTGATGACCGCCACGATCCGCAAAATCTTTGCCACCAAGCCCGAAGAATTTGACCCGCGCAAATACTTGGGCCCGGCCCGCGAAGAACTGATTAAAATGTACGCCGAAAAGAACGAAAACGTATTCGGTTCCGCCGGCCGCGTTAAGTAATTCGTAAAAGTTTATAGTTGTGTAACTCCCTCGGATTCAAATCCGAGGGAGTTTTTCATGAGTATCATCCTCGGTTAAAATAAAGCCGTCATCCCCGAAGGTTTTTATCGGGGATCTCCACCTTTTGATATATAAGCATATGTCATATGTTTATATCATAATTTGTCTATAAAAATAGGAGGAGATTCCCGATTACGACTCTCGGGAATGACCCCTTTTTAATAACGTCAATTCCTGGTTCCGCCGGCAGAGTGAAATAATAAGGTATTTGATCTCATAATACCCCCGCTCTAATGAGCGGGGGTAATTATTTGTTTGGCAACTAATTTTAATCTACCTTCCCAGCTTGTTTTAGGGATTCACATAGGACCTCTCCATCTAAATCATACCCTGTACAACTTCCTGTCCACGCTGAATTTTCATACCGCCTAATATCAAAAGTTACCCTTACATTTGAACCACCCAGCATAATAGAACAATCTGAAACTTCCTCTTCCGAAGTGGCTTTGGAACACCAAATATCATATCCACCGGATCCATTACCTAAGTAATAGTTCATGATATTATTAAAATCTTCCGTAGTATATTCTATATCCAA
The DNA here is from genome assembly GCA_937891135.1 of uncultured Elusimicrobium sp. Classification (GTDB taxonomy): domain Bacteria; phylum Elusimicrobiota; class Elusimicrobia; order Elusimicrobiales; family Elusimicrobiaceae; genus Avelusimicrobium. The sequence continues at coordinate 6,580 of CALAFB010000085.1, read as the reverse complement.
AACTGAAGATAACGCTCCGATATCTCTGTTCGCATCAATTCCATGGCTTAGTATATACACATCTAATGCTTTTTGATAGGTATCTATCAAATGAACCATTTTCGCTGCCCTTGCTTTAGCAACGGCTTTCTGGTATTGCGGCAACGCCACGGCAGCTAAGATGCCGATGATTAGAACTACTACTAACAATTCTATGAGGGTGAAACCGCCGTTTGTAAACGACAAGCGGCGGAGATTCCCGATTACAACCTTCGGGAATGACGCTAATTTTATAACAACATCCTTTTCTGTTTGCGTAAAACCCCGCCGGGTATTATTTTTTATCATTTGTTCTCCTATTGTCAGGTTTACGCCTGACCTACTTGTAAGGATGAGATTCCCAAGTCCTGCGAACGACAGAAGCGGGAATGACATCTTATTTTTTCGGGCCCCGGTAAAATGGCAAATAAAAACGGCCACTATATCGGAGCCTATCATAACTCACCTATATAACAGCCGCAGCTTGCCATTTCTGCATAAACAGAAATGGCAAACATTTGGCACAAAACAGCGGATTTCGAAGGTCCACCACTTTGTGCCTAATTAGGCTGTATTTGGATTATGATAGGGCTTTTGTTTTTACAAAAGCAGTCCGCAAAAAATGCGGTTCCAAAAACAGTTTAAAATTGTAATGATACGCTTACTGCGTGAGTTGTATGATTCCTCCTATATTACAGAACTGTCTGGCCTATGCCCGACTTCAATCTAAATAACACACATTGGCTGTATAAACGCACTAACTCGGACAAGGAGATATATTCCCACAATGGCATCCTGGTTCTTGGTGCCAATTACAGCTAAAATGGTCCTCGCACTGATTGCCTTCACACGTAAATCTTAGCCTTTGCCCAGTAACACCATCCCAAGAAACGAACACGCTAGCGTCATTGCCGCCCCCACTACCATAGAACATATATAATTGATTATTGCTTATACACTTAAAATCCCGCGATCCTCCGCCACCCACAGAAGCCCCGCAGAGCTGACTCTGATATACGAAATGTTTCAAACTAGGGATTTTTATATCTAATTCTTCTGCTAAAAGGAATATACTATTTGGATCAATTTGCGATACTAAATCTCCATGTCCCAACGCATATACACTTAACGCTTTATCCAACGCATCAACAGCAACATAGACCTCTTTTCCGTGAGTTCTTTTAACAGCTCTCTGGTATTGCGGCAACGCCACAGCGGCTAATATGCTAATGATTAACACTACTACCAATAGTTCAATAAGGGTAAATCCTCGGGCCACACGCTCCGTCACCCCGCAGGTTTGTAATGCGGGGTATAGCGTGTGGGCCGCCCCTATATCCCGCATAGAAACATTGCGGGATGACGATGGGCGGGGCGTACACCCTCTTATAGAAGGACTAGATCCTGAAACCATTTGATAAGTTTGTTGTACCGTTTTACATAACGTCAGGTTTACACCTGACCTATTTCCTGATTGTTGCGTAAAACCTCGTCGGGTATTATTTTTTGTCATTTGTTCTCCTGTTGTCTGGTTTACACCTGACCTACACCGATATACGTAAATCTATTTATTTTTCAAGCGAAACCACAGCGTTTTTTTGGCCGGGGATGCCGTAAATGCGTGCTCTTTGGCTAAAGCACCTACCAAGATATTTTTTTCGTTCACGACGGGTAATAAAGCCGTTTCTTCCTTATCAAATAATGCTTGCGCGGCAACCAAACTGTCTTGCGGTTTTACCCCACATACATTTTTATTCATTACGCTGCCGCATACGGCTTGTGGGTTTAAAAAAACTAGTTCCACCGTGGAAATGCTGCCTTTGAGTTCCCCATTCTTACCCGTTACGAAACACGCCGCCGGCAGTTTTTTACGCGGTAAATTTTTAAGCCGGGCTACTAAATCCGTTATTTTCGTCTCCGTGCGTACGGCCATAAAATCTGTTTGCATCACGCGGCCCACGCTATTTGCCGCAAATCCTCCCGCCTGCGTCAGTAATTCCACAAACGCCGGGGCAAGGACTTCTTTTAAACGCTCCTGGTACGGCGTGGCAAATTCTTTCCATAATTTAGCAGCCTGCACCACTTCTAAATGAGAAAACACATACGCGGCCTGCTTAAATGCAATCCGCCGCAACACCGCCGCGGCTTTGGCCGGCTCCATGACGTTTAGCACGGCTATCAAGGTTTGGGCTTTTTGGCTGCTCACCAGCAAAAGGACTTCGTGCGTGGCACGCGACGACAAGGCCTCGGCTGCCTGCTGAGGAGCCGCTTCAATAAATTTGCCGGTCATAAATCCGGCTAAGGTATGCAACGGGTTTTTATCCATAGTTTATTTCTTGCGCTTTAACAGACGTTTGCCAACTACATCGGTGGCTTTATTTTCCAATTCGCGCAGGGTTTCCTTAAATTCGTTACTTTGCGGGATAAACGTATTACTTAAACTTTTATCGTTTATCACGGTTAAATTCCAACCGCCCGGCACACGCAGCCATATATAGGTAAGGCCGTCTATCATGTAAGTAAGGGTTTGATTAAAAGATAAATTATAAATCGTCTTTTTCATAGAATTATCCTTGATTAACCGGGTGAAAACATTATAATAAATATAAGGGGTTTTTTACAGGGGGAATTATGCTATTTAATAAACCGGTGCATGAATTAACCTTTGCAGACGTGGTGGCTTTTTGTAAGCGGGGCATCCCCGAAAATAAACAGCTAGACTACAAATATATGCTGCCCAAAAACCACGAGAAATTTGCCAAAACCATCGCTTCTTTTGCCAATGCCATGGGCGGCACCATTATTGTGGGTGTGCAGGACGATAAAAACGATAAACCAGCCCCCCCTTTTTTAGGGATTGCTTACCACGAAAAAGTACGCAACAGCGTGGAAGATATTATTCAAACCTATATTGACCCCGTGGTATTTGTGGACATAAACATAGTGCTAAATAAACGCGGGGATAGAATGTTTGTAGTCATTGATATTCCGCAAAGTAACTTGACCCCGCATTTAGTAGGCAAGTCCAAGCGGGCGTATGTGCGCACGGGGCAATCGTCCCGCCCGGAGGCCATTGTCCACCCGGACAAACTACCTTGGTTGTTAGACCACCGCCAAAAATCCGAACGGCTGCGCCATATTTTGTATGACAAAGCCGAAAGCCATTTTGACAATTATTTAAAAACGTGTGCGGTATCTGCCGACGGAGAAAGCGTCAGCACGCTTAGTTTTGTGCCGCTTTATCCGCAAGAACCGCTGACGGATTATACGCAATTACCCCGGCTGGTAACTGCCGCCGCTACGCGCGCCCCATATGGGGTAATGGCAAACCCGGAATATCCGCAAAAACCCGTGCAAGACGGTCTGACCGTTATTTCCAACGAACGCGGTATCTATAAGATGACGGAATTTAACGCGTATGGGCTTATCATGAATAAGCAAGTGGTTTCCCTCGATGAAATCGTCAATGGGCATGTTTCCCAAAGTATTCATATTGAAACATTAGCCCAAAATGCGGTACTGTTTTTTAGTACAGCTCAAAAATTTTTAGAAAAAATTTCTTCCGGTGGGCCGCTGCAATTTCGGTTCAAAATTTCCAATACGCGCGGCAAACGGGCCTTACTGGTCAACAAACAAGCTACCGTACTGGAAGATTATTTACGCTTGGACCGGAATCTATTCTTAACGGATTTACAACATCAATTGCCCGATTTACTGGAAAATATTTTGCACGAAACAGCCTGGTCTTTGGGCTTACAAGTGCGGCCGGAAGAAATCCGCGCACTTGTGCAACATTACTTGCAAGAAACAGGCACATAAATATCCTATCTAAATGCCCGTCTTTAAATACACGCAAATAAAATGTAAAATGCTGCCGTCAACCCGGAGAAATGACTGTGGTCAGGGAAACAGCATATTTGATGCATTAGCACCAGCTACTTCAAATTACATTGTTGATTAACTGCACAACTAGCTGAAGCACCCAAACTGACACAAACAGGAAGGAATTTTTCTTGGCCGGTTTTGCAATATACACGAGATTTTGCTCCATTTTTAAAAACTCCTACCAAATTGTAATTTTTACGAATAAAAATCATATCTAAATGCCCGTCTTCAAATACAATAAAACGAAATGTAAAATTCTGCAATAAATCCGGCGAAATGGTAACATCCAATTCATCTAAACTTATCCCCTCATAACCGCCGTGACTTAAATAATAGGAATGAACAGCTGGTTCTAAATTTTTTAGCGTAGTCAAGCCTTCCATAGCGCGCGCTTTTTCAACAGCCTTCTGGTACTGCGGCAACGCCACCGCCGCTAAAATACCAATGATGAGTACCACCACTAATAATTCAATGAGGGTAAAACCCCCTTTTATTTTTTTCATCTTTTCTCCTACCCTGCTATGTTCCCAAACAACCCGGGGCATTACAGGCCTGTTAATATGAGAGGCAAAACCCAAGTCTCTGCCTCAGATTTTAAGGATAGCAAAAAAAAAAAACGCGTCAAGCCCGGTAATAAGGTATATAAAGGGAACCAACAAAAAAGAACCGCCCGGCTACATACCGGGCGGAACCAATATTCAAATAATACTACGTACGTTAAAAAATACGTTGGTAAGCGTGACGGATTCGGTCCGAAAAAGAACGGGATTTCTTTTCCGGTTTATGTTCCAACAAGTTGGAAAGGCGCATGCGTTCTTCCGCAGAATAGTGTTCCCACGCCCATTCACCCGCCGGGGAATCCAAGCGTTTTAATACCGCCGGGCCGTTGGCTCCCCCTTGTAAGCATAACGTAACCAACTGACGCACCGTAGAGAATGGCACACTCCACACACCTTCAGGCGAGGCCACCCGGCTCTGCGAAATAACATCCAGTAAGGTTTCGTCCGAAATTTTAGAATGGGTACTAAGTAGTTGCCCAATACTTTCTAACCAACGTTGTTGGTCTTTGGCGGAATGAATACCAAAGAAATAACTTTCCCCCAACATAAAAGCCGTACGATGCCCCGGTTGTAATAAAATCACATTCCGTAAAAAATCGGACCGGGCAGCCGGGGTGCGAAAACACCGCTGATTTACAGCCGCTAACATTTCCCTGGATACCGCATGCCACCGGGAACCCGCCTGGGCCGGGGTAAATGCAAACGGGTCCGGGCAGGTAATGTCCTGGTTATCGGCCATAAGTGCGTGAAAAACAGCCACTCTGTCTTTTTGCATAACAAGCGGCAAGCGTTGTTCTACGGCATACTTCCAATTACATTTATCTTTATATTCTGCCAGCACACGTACCGCACGGGCATTGTTACTAAATACCGCAAACGGCAAGGCATGGCACGGATCTGCCCCTTGGTTTAAAAGCATACGGTACCGTTTTTCCGGGGTTTGCAGATCATTTACAGCATCTAGCAGGTTCGCATTCGCCCGTTGTGCAGCTTGGGCAGTAGCACGTTGTACCTGGCGGTTTAATTGAACCTCTGACACGGGATTAGCTTGTAATAAGCCATTCAAAAATCCATACATAAAAATGAATATTATAATTTTCTTCATATTTATATGATAACTATTTTCGTCGGTAAATACATGGGCCAAAAGGCCTATAGATGAGGTGGTACTTTTTATCAGCACCGCAAAAATTTTATTTTTAAGTGTGGATATGCTATAATAAATATGTCGTCAGAAATGATATACCGATTTACGGGCGTGTAGCTCAGCTGGGAGAGCGCCTCGTTCGCAACGAGGAGGTCGTCGGTTCGATCCCGATCACGTCCAAAATTTAGAAACCCTACGTTAGTAGGGTTTTTGAATTTTATACTTGCTTGAGAACGCAGCCGAACGACCGACGAAGTTGCGAACCGTAAGGCGCTTTTTTGCTTACGAAGATAAAAACCGGCCCTGGGATATAAGGTTTCTGTAAGCAGCATAAATTGGGTGGGGGTACTTCCCCCACCTATTACATCATACATTAGGGAAATTAACGAGATTGGTAGTTTCCACTAAGCCTGCTCCACACACCCGTGTCCTTTGTAAAACCCACTTTAGCGAGTTGATTTTGATTACTATACAAAGTGTAGGTGGATAACCCCTCTGGGGCATTTTCAAAGTAGCAATCTCCTACAACATTGTGGTATTTTCCGAGTAACAGAATTTCGTTATCAGCTATACCATAAAAACATGACGTATCCATTATATCTATCCCCGGGATGGGTTCACACTCCGGCACCTCTATATCCAGTTCTTCTTCGGTACAGGAACTCCCTTTCTCTAGTTTGCACACGGCTGCTGCTTGCGCCAATGCCCGTATATCACTTTCTACTTGTGTAAAACGGCTTTTGAGTACCGCTTTTTGGTATTGTGGCAGGGCTACCGCCGCCAATACCGCAATGATGAGTACGACAACCAATAGTTCTATGAGCGTAAACCCGCGGGAAATTATCTCTCTCCCTTGTGGAGGGAGTACCGCCGCTAGGCGGGGTAGGAGGGGCAAAATAGGACCTTCCTTAGTAACCCCTCTTTTTGTCGCTAACGCGACCCCCGGACAAAAACCTTCCGGGGCTAAAGG
>CALAFB010000084.1 GCA_937891135.1 uncultured Elusimicrobium sp. | reverse complement strand
ATCAAAATCTACCAAAAAAAAAAAACGCGTCAAGCCTTTTAAAATGAACGGACAAACAACAACGGCAAAAACAACGAGAAAATCCTGCGCAAAAACAACCAACGCTACCAAATTTTTGTAAAATACTGATATGCGTGTTTCCTTACAACAGTTAGATTTGCCAACGGCGTCTTTTTCCTGCGGGCCCGGCCAAGGGCTTGCCAGCGTGCGCCTTACGCCGCTGTACCAAACCCAGTTTGAGCGCAGCCACCGTGCCGCCGATATTTCATTTGACGGCCTATACAAAGAAACTACCGAACATTTACGCACGCTCTTGCAAATCCCGACCGATTATGCGGTATTGTTTTTCCCGGGCGGGGCAACCGCCGCCATGGACGCCGTGTTGTGGAGTTTAACTCAAGACACGCTTAGCGGCGTGGACATTGGCGCATTTAGCCACCTGTGGTGCAACGTACTGGCCCAGCGCGTGCCCGGTGTGACGCGCCGCCTCGTTACCGACGGCCCGGATTTTTTACCGCAAGGATTACCCGATACCAAAGCCAGTATCGTGCTCCTTACCCCCAACGAAACGGCTACCGGCGTGCAATTGCCGGATGATTATTTGCAACAGATTTGGGATACGCGCGGCCCGGATACGCTTGTGGCGTGGGATACCACTTCGTGCGCTGGCGGGCGCAAGTTACCGGCAGGCGCGTACGACGTTATGCTTTTTGGACTTCAAAAATGTTTAGGGGCCGGCGGCGGTACGTGCGGCATGGCACTCAGCCCGCACGCCGTAGCACGCGCCCGGCAGCCTAAGCGTATGGTGCCGTTTTTCTTGGATTTACAAAACGCGCTTGCATACACGGACCAATTTCAAACCTTAAATACCCCTTCTACCATTAACATTTGGATGGCCAACGAAGCGTGTAAATGGATGCTGGGCCGCGGCGGAATTTTCGCCATGGATACGCTTTGCCGCCAGCATGCCGATTCTTTAGTAAACTGGGCCCAAAAATCCCCGTATTTTAAACCGTTGATTTCAGATGAAAAATACCGCTCTTACACCACCATGACGCTGGCAATTACCCACCCGCACGTAACGGGGGCACAAATTGCGCGTGCACTCTTGGAAACAGGTAAACCCAACCTGGCCGACGGCTTAAAAAAATACCGCACGGTAGCGGCGGAAAGTATCCGTGTGGCGTGCTTCCCATTTGTAGACCCAGACGGCATAGAACAATATAAAAAACTAACTGCCGTGCTGGACGAAATAGCACGGCAGGTAAGTGTTTTATAATCAAACAAATTACATCTCGCGCGGGTCTTTTTGAAGGTAGCCAAATTGTTCTAATAACGCGGTGTTATTGCGCCAATCCGGCGATACTACCACGTTTAATTCCACCCGGTACGGACGGCCTAAAAATTCTTCAATACGCTTTTGGCTGCGTTCGCGCAGCTTTGCAATCATACTGCCCTGTTTACCAATTAGAATGGGCTTTTGGCTCTCGCGCTCTACGTGGATGTTGGCACGGATGAAATTTTTGGGGCCTAGCCCTTCGGTAAATTTTACAATTTCCACATAGGTGCTATACGGGATTTCCTGCTCGTAAAGCAAAAAAATCTGCTCCCGGATAAACTCCGCCGCGTAAAAGCGTTCCCACCGGTCCGTCCATTGTCCTGCCGGAAAATACGCCGGGCTTACCGGTAACACATCAGCTACGGATTTTTTAAGTACGTCAATCCCTGTACCGTTGGCCGCTGAAATATGAAAGGTTTTCGCAATTTTTAAATCTTTTTGCACTTGCTTTTCTAAAGCATCCAACGCCGCCATATCTTTCACTAAATCTATTTTGTTTAAGACGAGAAAAATCGGGCAAAATACATTTTTTAATTTTTCTACTAACTTGGCATTTTGTGCATAATCTGCCGTAACGTCTACCAGAAAAAGCACTACGTCGGCTTCTTCGCGCACGGCGCGGTCCACACAATCTGCCATAGTTTGCTGCAGTTTGTATGTAGGCGTTAAAAAACCAGGGGTATCCACATACACGGTTTGGTAGTTCTTCCCCTCGTCAATAGCCAAAATGTTTTGGCGCGTGGTTTGGGGCTTATGCGTAACGGCAGACAAGAGCCCACCCGCTACTTGGTTTAGCAAGGTAGACTTCCCTGCATTGGGCAGCCCGGCTAGTACGGCAAAACCGCTTTTAAATTTTTTCTCATCCATAAAAATATTATACCTTAAAAAGTGTTATAATGGGCGTATGAAATGGATTTTTTTCATCTTAATTTTTACATTACCGTTAGCAGCGGCCCCATTAGAAGAAGCAGGACTGGTAAATGTACAAACGGTACCGGATTTACCGGTGTTTGTGCATTTGCGTTATGCGACCGAACATAATTTTACAGGTAAAAAAATTTACCTTTCGGACCAATGCTATTTGCATAAAGATGCCGTTGCCGGGCTACAAAAAGCCGTACAATTAGCGGCCCAAGAACCGGAACCGTTTACATTTTGTTTGTGGGATTGCTACCGTCCGCAAGAAGAACATGCAAAACTGTGGGCCGCAAAACCCAACCCCAGTTACGTGGCCTCCCCCAAAAAAGGTTCGCGCCATAGCCGCGGTATGGCAGTAGATTTAACCCCGTGTGATTGGAACGGTAATCCACTTGAAATGCCGACAGATTTTGATACGTTTACCCAACGTGCCCATACGGATTATACCGATCTTCCTCCCGCCATTTTGGCCCGGCGCAACCGTTTATTAGCAATTATGAAAGCCGCCGGATTTACCTATACGCGCACCGAATGGTGGCACTTTGATAAGACAGGCTGGAAAAATAAACCGCTACTCAACATACCGCTTCCGCAGTAATGTTGTAGAAATAGATACATGCAAAAACCGCCCCGGGAAAGGAGCGGCCTTGCACAAATACCTATTTAATTTATTGCGTAACTTTTGCGTTTTTGAGCACTTCGGGTAGTTCAATATTAGGCGTTAATTGCAACAGGCGGATTTCCGTCGTAAGCCATAATGTTTCCGGATTGTTGCGAAGCGATAACCCTTCCATATTGGTTGGCAATTTGGGTGCATCAGACGAGCGGTTGGCCTGTTGCCATTCTTGTAAACCTTTTAGTACGTCTTGCACGGTGGGTACATTACGGGCCTGTGCATGGAGTGCCACTAATTGTTCCACAACGGCAGGGCTTACTTCTCCCGTTTGTTCTTTGACCAAAATAGAAACGACTCCCAAAAAGGCACGGTTCCCTTCCATACTGTCTAAACAAGACGTAGCAGACAACCAACCGCCCGACAAAATGGTATAGATTTCCGGAAATTGGTTATCATTTAACCGCATATATTGTTGGATATTCAGCACATCTATCATGGCAGCCACATTGGAATCTGCCGCTAATTCGGCCGACAAAGCCGGAGACATACTATGCAAGGCAGACACATAGCCGCTTTGAGGATGGGTAACCGCTACGGCATCCAGGTGGGAAAATTTATTTTCTAATGCATGTAACTTCACAGCCGGAACCTGAGAAAATACACGGCTGGCTTGCACACGGCCAAATAACTCTGCACTAGAAAGATAGGTAGCATCCTGCAAAGCAAATTGTACTTTTGTAATGCGATTGCCCAGCATACTAGCACTACGAACGGACAAGCCCATATTGGTAGAAAATGCACTAGGCACTTGCCCCGTCATGGCACGTAACGATTTTTGTGCAAGCGGGTTAATTTGGGCAACACTCTGCATACCGGTTAGCAAGCAGAGTAAGGTTACTACAATACTAATTTTTTTCATTCTATTCTCCTTTTATAATTGTTAGATATATGATACCTTTTTACGGAGATACTACGATAGGGCCAAAGGGCCTAGATGCAATTAGTCTTTAGACCTACTACATCTCATTAAAATAGACGAGAATTTAGTGCTTTTCCCTTGAAAGCATCTCCTATTTTTATTATACTATGGTTACAATTTTATCTGTTTTTGGAACCGTTTAAGAAACGGAGAACTTGTAAAAGTTGATTAGCAATCCGAAAATAGCCTAATCAGGCGCAAGCTCGTGGACCTTCGAAACCCACGCGCTTGTGCCGAATGTTTATCACTTTAGGTGGTTCACTACGGCTATTTGTTGTGAGGCTTGCTAATCCTTTGCAATACGTAGCCGTTTTGGCGAGGGTTCTCTCAACTAGGTAAATTGACATCATAAATAGGAGAACTCTTATGAAGAGCAAAAAGTTAAAAACAACCGGGTTCACGTTAATTGAACTCCTAGTAGTAGTACTTATCATTGGTATTTTGGCCGCCATCGCGTTGCCGCAATACCAAAAGGCTGTATTAAAAGCACGCGTAGCAGAGGCTAAAATAGTAGTCAAAGCCATGGTAACCGCCGGGGATGTATGGTTGGCACAAACAGGGAGAGTTGAAACTCCCCCGCTAGATGAACTAGACATCAGCGTTCCCACTGAAACCGAAAATTGGGTGTTTGAATGGGACGAAGTGGATGCAACAGGCATGTCGGCTTACGCCACCCCAAAAATGACCAATTTTGGGGATTTTATAATTGAATATACCAGCCCCAATATGAAAACCAGTCCTTTGACCGGTAAGTGGTGGTGCGCGGCCTATGATACAACGGCACACAAAACGTGCCAACAATTAGGTACGTTAATAGAAGGATACGACTATGTGTACGAACTGCCGTAATTTTACGTATTATTCGTTGGTCTTGCTAATGGTTTAGCCACATAATTAAATCCAGCATCCCTGATTTTGACATCTGCAAAACTTGGGGATGCTCTTATTTAATATTGTTATACCGCTGGCGGAGTTCTTCTAATGCCTGCTGTTTTTGCTCGTCGGGGATGTCCATACGTTCCACCAGGTCCATGCGTTCTTGAATGAGCTCCCGGTTGAGGTCGCCTATAAGTTTATTGGCTCGGTCTTTCCTCTCATCCGGCGCAAGCTCCTCAGCGTATAACTTGTCAAACTGTTCTTTATATTTATCCAAAATTGCATTTTCTGTCTCAAAAACTTGCTTTCCGTAGATGGGATCTTTCGCGGCGTTGTCCTCCACCTTTTTCTTCCAGTCTTTAAAATGTGCTTCTAGGGTACTGATGTCTGTAGTCGTGGCGGCGCGCGCGACGCTTTCCACTTCGCCGTTTTCAATTTTTTCTTTGAGTTTGGCTAACTCTTCCTCGGTTTGTTTGTTTTCCCACTGATAAAACGGGTTTAGCGATTGCCCGCTTTGCGAAATGGCATCTATGATATGGGAGCGTTTGTCCTGCTCGATTTGCACGTACTGCGCCGATTGTTCCTGCGGCGATAAATCCGTGCGTTTCATTAACTCCTGCACCTGTTGACTAGCTGTATCAATGTACTGGTTAATTTGCGCGGACAGATCGCCGTCCGGGTACAAATTATGCAACGCATCTTTTTGTTGGTTGTCTTGCGCTAATCGGTCGGCCACAAATTTATCGTACTGGTTTTTATTAGCCAAGTCATTCATTTTGTCTTGGTATTTTTTAGAAATTTCTTTCACGCGCTGGGAAGCTTGCGCTTGCGTAAGGCCGGGCGTATTTAACGCAGCACCCAATTCGCTGGCAAACGAATCCATCAAACGGCCGGCCTGTTGCGCGGCATTGCCGCCGAAAGAGGATGCAAAATTTTTCATCATCTCTTGCTTTTGCGCGGCGAGGGCTTGGCCTACCGGAGCAAACACGCCCGTCAAGCCGGAGGATTGTATCGCCGGGTCTGCGGCTACGGCAGCGGGCGTTGGGGCGTATTTTTCAAGAAGTGCTTCTTTTTTACTCTTAGGCATTAACGCCTGCAAAACAGCCCGGTCAATAGCCGCTGAAAGTTTGGCCCATTGGGCGTTGCGGCGGTCTTGGTCTTGGCGGCTGGCACGCGAGAACGGAGCCAACATCCGTGCGGCGCGTTCCTCTTGCACCGCCGTGCTGTTTCCGAATGAAACCGACGGGCCGCTTGTGTACGTGGCACGAATGGACGACGGGACAGCGGATTGCGCCGTTTGCATACCGCGGTCCGGTGCGTAAAAATTGGTGCTGACTACGCGATTATTACCCGTCCCATACCGACGGCCCGGATAGGGCTTGCGGGAAGTTGGTGCAGTTTGCGAGGAAGCCGCGGGCAAATAGGGTTGCGGTGCTGTCATCAAAGCGGGATTTTGGGACGAAGCTATGAGCTGAGTTCCGACGGGCACAGCCGCCGCACGCGAAGTTTTAACCGGGTCTGCCGGGCCAATTAGTTCCGTATATTTAGAGGACGGTTGCGCGGGCAGTAATTCGGTTTGTGCATTTTCCCCCGCCGGAGATTTAGGCGCAACAGGTACGGCAGCGCGCTTGCCCGGCTGATACGTCAACACGCGTCCCAGCGCCGCCAAGATAATCAACACGGCGAGTATAGTTAAAATTTTTTTCGTATGAGACTTTTCTTGCATACTTGTAGTGTAGCGGACTTTAGTTTATTTTTCGAGGGTCCAAAGACCTAAGCCCCCCTAGGCCCTAAAACACCCCGCCGGGGGGCGGGGTGTGTCTTAATCTTCTTTGAGTAGGGTAATTCCTAAGTCCGTAAGCTGCTGCTCGTCCACCGTGTTGGGCGACTCTGTCAGCGGGCACACCGCTTGCGCCGTTTTGGGGAACGCAATCACTTCGCGGATGGATTCTTCCCCGGCCAGTAGCGCGGTAATGCGGTCCAAGCCCAGGCCAATTCCGCCGTGTGGCGGGGCGCCGGCTTCCAGCGCGTTTAACAGCATACCAAAGCGCCGGGCGGATTCTTCTTTGGAATGTTTCATAAGAGCCAAAATGCGTTCTTGCACGTCGCGGTGGCAGTTACGCACGGAGCCGGACGCCAGCTCGTTGCCGTTTAGCACCAAATCAAACTGATACGAACGCACGGAGCCCGGGTCCTTCTCCAAATTGGGCAAATCTTCTTCCACCGGCGCGGTAAACGGGTTATGCGCCGCGTCCCAGCGGTTTTCTTCGGGGATAAACTCTAACAGCGGGAAATTGGTAATCCACGCGAATGCCCATTCTTTTTCCTGCGGCAGTTCTTTGACGAGCTCTTTGCGTAGCGCGCCCATAAAGTTTTGGCACGTGCGCACGTTTGCGTCGCTGCCGATAAACACCGCGTCTCCGTCCTGCGCGCCCACTAAATTTTTGACCGCCGTTAATTCTTCCGGCGTGAAAAACTTGGCAGACGGGCCTTCCACGTTACCGTCCTTTACCTTGAGCCACACGAGCCCCTTGGCGCCGTTCTTTTTGACCAATTCGGTTAACTTATCCATTTGCCCGCGCGAATACGCCGCGCCTTTTTCGCCGCGCAACGCATAAATAGCCCCTTTGGCAGCTAACACGTCGGCAAATACTTTAAAACCCGTGTGGGCAAATACATTAGACGCATTTTTAAGCTCTAAACTGTAGCGCAAATCCGGCTTATCGGAACCGTATTTTTCCATCGCCTCGCTAAATGGCAGTTTGATAAACGGCGTTTGCAACTCTTTGCCCGCCGTCTTAAAAATTTCTTTCATAAGCCCTTCTACAATATGGTGAATGTCGTCAATGGTTACAAAAGACATTTCCATATCAATTTGCGTATGTTCGGGCTGGCGGTCAGCGCGCAAGTCCTCGTCACGGAAACACCGCGCCAGTTGGAAATAGCGGTCAATGCCGCTAGCCATTAAGGTTTGTTTGAACATCTGCGGGCTTTGCGGCAGCGCGTAAAACTGCCCATGGTGCACGCGGGACGGCACTAAATAATCGCGCGCGCCTTCGGGCGTAGAGCGCGTTAAAACCGGGGTTTCCACTTCAATAAATCCTTGACCGTCTAAATACCGCCGCGCGGCTTGTGCAATGCGGTGGCGTAACAATAAATTGGCAAACATTTTGGGATTGCGCAAATCCAAATAGCGGTATTTGAGACGGATTTCTTCGGACGCCCCGCGGGATTTATCCACATCAAACGGCAGCGGCACACAGGTATTTAAGACTTTAAAATCTTCGGCTACTACTTCAATTTCGCCGGTTTTCATATGCTTGTTGACGGCCCCTTCAATGCGCCGTTGCACCGTGCCGGTTACTTCTACCACATACTCGTTGCGCACGGCAGAGGCTTCTTTGAAAAAGGGACTACTGGGCTCAATGACTACCTGGCATTCGCCCGCACGGTCGCGCAAATTGATAAACAGCACGCCTCCGTGGTTGCGGTAGGAGTTCACCCACCCGCACAACGTTTGTTTGGTTCCTAACAGTTCGGCGGTAATATCGCCGCAGTAATTGGTTCGTTTCATAATACTTTTTTGACCTCGGTTATCAGTTCGGCAAACGGAATGTGTTTTTGTTCGCCGGTGGTTAAATCTTTTAAGGTGGCTGCTTGTTTAGCTAGTTCGTCGCCGCCTAAAATCAGCGCGTACGACGCGTGGCAGCGGTCGGCCTGTTTCATTTGGCCTTTGACATTTTTATCAAAGAGCCCCCCCTCGGTGCGGATGCCCGCCGCACGAAGTTCCTGCATAATGTTAAAAGCGGTTTCGTTGCACGGTTTTTCTAAGGACACCACGCACACGCTTTTGCGCGGTTGCGCTGGCTGTTCGCCGCGGGCTAAAATCACACGTTCCGCACCCATCGCCCAGCCGATAGCCGGGGTAGCCGGGCCGCCCATATTTTTAATAAGGCTATCGTAACGCCCGCCGGCCGCTATGGCATTTTGGGAGACGTCCCCCGCCTGAAATTCAAACACCGTGCGCGAATAATAATCCAGCCCGCGCACGAGCATGGGGTCCACGATAAAATCAATTTTCCCTTTTAAGAGCGCTTGTACCGTGTCAAAATGTCCCTGGCACTCCGGGCAGAGCTGCAGAGTCGGCACGCGCCCGGCAAAGCGGGCCCCGTCTATTTTGCAATCCAGTACGCGTAAGGGGTTTTTTTCTAAACGCGTTTGGCAGTTTTCGCACAAAGTATCTTTTTCTTTGGACAAAAAATCAATGAGTGCTTGGCGGTAGAGCGGGCGGCATTTGTCGCACCCTAAACTGTTAATTTTGACGACGTAATTTTTCGCCCCAAACTGTGCCACAATGTCTTTTAACATCAAAATTACTTCGGCATCTGCCGCCGGGGCGGAGTTGCCAATGTATTCAGCGCCGATTTGTTCAAACTCGCGGTACCGTCCGGCTTGGGGGCGTTCAGCGCGGAACATATTGCCTATGTAATAGAATTTTTGCACGGGCGCGTTTTGCACAAAATTATTTTCTAAATACGCGCGCACCACGCCGGGGGTTCCCTCGGGGCGGATGGCCAGCTGCCGGTGCCCGGCATCTTCAAAGGCGTACATTTCTTTTTGGACGATATCGGTAGTTTCGCCGGTGGATTTGACAAAGAGTTCTTTGAGTTCCACGGTGGGCAGGCGCAGTTCGCCAAACCCGTAAGTAGAAAACACGCCGCGCGCGCAATTTTCCAGCTGCGTAAATTGATTGGATTGGGGCTCAAATATATCGCGAAAACCCCTTACTAGTTTTGCCATAGATAAGTATATTTTAGCATTTTTGGGGAAGAAGCGGACATTTCAAATAATATATATCAAATTATCCTTTCCAGAAGAACGCACAATAATAATCATCTAATTTATTTTCCGCACAACCTAACGCATGGCACATTCGTTTTCCCTTCTCTGTTTTGCTAGGATAACAATACCAATAATCTCTATTTTCATTGCTAAAATCAAGTGAAAACCAATACCCTTGTGTATTGACAGCCACCCTCTTTCCATCGTGTGTGAGCGTATATTGTCTTCCTTTATGATCCCATAACTTATCCCCCGAAATTTG
Source organism: uncultured Elusimicrobium sp. (assembly GCA_937891135.1). Taxonomy (GTDB): domain Bacteria; phylum Elusimicrobiota; class Elusimicrobia; order Elusimicrobiales; family Elusimicrobiaceae; genus Avelusimicrobium. The sequence continues at coordinate 269 of CALAFB010000084.1, read as the reverse complement.
AGCCGCCATTGGTAGTCCCTCTAATTCTTTCCATTGGATTGCATAGTGTCCATTAGCCAAATAATACACTTTTGCTATTTTTTTAACACTCAGCGCATTGGCCGCTAACATTTTAGCCTCACTCACTTCTACTGTTTTATTGTATTGTGGCAACGCCACGGCCGCCAAAATGCCAATAATGAGTACCACGACTAATAATTCAATCAGTGTGAATCCGCCGTGATGAAATAAAGGTGTCATCCCCGAGGAATGTTGTCGGGGATCTCCCT
>CALAFB010000083.1 GCA_937891135.1 uncultured Elusimicrobium sp. | reverse complement strand
CGTCGGCAGCTGCGTTATAGGGCGGCCGTTTGTCGCTCTCTGGTACCAGGGTGGGTTTGCCCTGCGGTTTGTCCAGCCAGGGAGCGCAGATGGAGCCGAAACGCTTAGCGCCTACCACCTTTTCCAGGTCGGTAATACCGCGCATTTCGCGGGGCTTCATAATCGCGTCTTCCGCAAAGCCAGCGTCCAGCAGCGCTTTGGAAGCAGCGGCGGGGTCGGTTATCTTGCGGTTGGATCGTCCAGCCACCAGCTTAAAGCCGGGATAGGAGACACCGGCCAGCGCCTGGCTTAGCGCGTATTCCTGTACACCCTTTAGCCAGGTGGCCACGGTGTCCAGCATAGGCAGTACGTTTCGGGCCATTTCTTCGGGGGTAAGCAGGTTGGGGTTAGGCTTCGTTATGGCCGGTTCCATACACTTTTTAGCCAGGGCCTTGCAGGCGTGCTTCACTTTACAGAACTTGCACCACTCGCCGGGGGCCTGTCTGCCGGTACCGTCGTAGGCTTCGCGGGCTTTCGGGGCCAGCTCACTGTCGGCCCATACCATAAGGTCTTCTATACTCATTTCCGCTACGCTAAGGTTATCCAGCCGGGGCTGTATAATCGTCATACGTACGCGGGTTATGTTGTACTCGAAGCTGAAAGCGGCGTAGGCGCCCAGGGCGTAAATCTTCATTTGCGGGTTGTCCTTTGCTTCCACCCGCACGCCCTTGCCGTACTTGAAGTCGATAATATCCAGGATGCCGTCAGCGATAATAACCGCGTCGCCGGTGCCGAAAGCTTCCGGTACCCATTCCGAAAAGTCCAGCCGGGTTTCTACCAGCAGCTGGGCGTCCGGGGTATGGGCGCGGGCGGCGTTGTACTTTTCCAGCACGATAGTTTTATACGTGTCGGTGTATTCGTCCATTTCGCCGGTGTGGTATTGGTCGAAGTATTCGGCTATTTCCTTGTCTTCGGCGTCGGTGTTCTGGCCCAGGTACTGTTTGAGGTGCCGCGCACAGTAGGCGTGCGCTAATGTACCCTCGCGGGCGTAGTCGCTGCCGCTGTCCGGCTGGTTTTCTTCCAGCCGGGGTGCAGCGGTGCAGTTCAGCCAGCGGTGGGCGGCGGATGGGCTTAATAGTGCGTGTGTGCCGGGCATAGCGCTACTTGTTTACGGTGTAGATAAACTTACCGTCTGCGTCCTGCTGGATCGTGCGGCTGGCGTCGATAAACGCCTGGCGCAGCTCCTGCGGCAGGGCGCTGGGTTTCTTCTGGCCGGACAGCTCGTTTGCTATGGCCTTGAAGACGTCCGTAACGGCGCGGTGCAGGTCGTCGCTGGGCTTGTCCTTGTAGTCTTTGCCCTCGATACGCTGGCGGGCTACGTGCATAGCCGTGCGTACGTCTTCTTCCTGCGGGTAATAGACGTTATCCGGCATATCGCCTGTATCTTCGGGTGCGGGTTCAGCGGCGGGGGCTTCGGGCGCTTCCTGTTCTGCCGGGGTTTCGGTCTTCTTCGGACGTCCGCGTCTGGCAGGTGCCGGGGCTTCCGGTTCGGGTTCGGCTGCCGGTGCGGCAGCGGGTTTGGGGGCCTCAACGGCAGCAGGGCGCTTGTTGAGGATGGCGGTAGCGATAGCGGCCACTTCGGGCGTTACGCCCACCTGTACGTTTACTTGGATTTCTAACATTGCTAATGGGATTTTAGGGATTAACCGATAGTTAGGGTATTCGTCCTGGACAGCTGGCCACTATAGCCGCGTGCCGTAAGCTCGGCTGCCAGTTCCGCGTCCGTAAAGTCGGACAGCGCAGCAGGCTTTTTTTTGTTCGCCGGTTTGGGCTGTTCCGGTTTCGGTTTGGCAGATGCTTTGGGCTTGCGTCCGGACAGGTCAGCGTGGCAGACAAATTCCAGGTCTGCGGGCTTGGCATTTGTTACCGGGTGTCCTACTACGTCCACCAGACGGCCGTAGCGGTCTATTGAAAAGTTCTGGCCGGTCTCGCTTTGGAGCTTATCGCCTACCACCAGCGGGGTACCGTTCTTGTCCACGTGTTCGGTGTGGGTTCCGTGTCTCATTGTTGCCATAATGTTGATTATTAAAAATGTTATAGATATTCGCGGGTTTCCTTATACCACCGTCCGTTATCGTCCTGCTGGTAGCCCATAGTGCACAGGGTCTGCGTATCGCGCTTGATACGTTCCAGCAGTTTTACGGCGGTGTTTCTAGGCTGCTCTTTGGCCAGCGACGCTTCGTACTGCGCCTGGCTCTTTTTTTTGTCAGTCGAATAGCGGCTAATCACGTCGTCCAGGTGGGCCGTAGGGTCGTCAGTAAAGCGGTACCGTCCGTTATCCTTAACCAGGATGCCCAGTTTAATTAAGCCGGCGTGTACGACCGTACAGGTACTGGCCATATCGGCCCGGTTCGTCTGGATACAGTAAGTACGGATGCTTCCGGCCATAGGCTGGCCACCGTTCTTAGCGTAGCACTCTTGGATAATGCCGATGGCTGCGGCATAGTCGTTAGTAGTTCTGCGGTGTTTCATTGGATTTTATTATTTTCAGAAAACATTGGCACGGTGTCGTTTTTTTTGCTCAGATGCAGCCGCTGTAGTTGTTTTCCAGCCACAAAGGCGTTAAAGGCCACCACCACGTAGGCCGATATAACCTGCTGAGGGGTTTTATCTCTGCTATCGCGGCAGTCCAACAGTCTTTTACGCAGGGTTTCTAAGGTCGGATTTCCTGCGGGCGTATAGCGGTTGGTTACTTGTTCAAAGAAGCGATATACAAGCGATTCGGGCCAATGCAGGTTTATAACGAGGTGATAAGAAAAAGCAGCTATGGTAGCCTGCGGCAGTAAACTACGGCCGTTTCTTGGAACTATGTTGCAGGCCCTATCCACAAAGCTTTCTAAATTGGTCAAACTCTTTATGTAGGCCAGCATTTCGGTATTAGTCTTTTGTAATTGGGCGCTTTTGTTTTCGCCCGGCAGACGGTTATTTTCCAAAAGCATAACAGCGCGTGCGGCGCTTACTACGGTTTTGGTATTTTTCATATCTGGGGCTTCTATCCGTAAAAGCTGGTCGGCCGTTCTGCCGCGTCCACAGTCTACGGTGGAAAAAGCGCGCTTGTCTTCTATCCCGCGTACCACAAAAATTTCGGCCGGGATACCGGATTTTATAATAGCCGTTAGCCGGTGGTGGCCGTCAAATAGATGGCCGGTACTGTCAAACTTAATAGATGCACCGTTTACTACCCAGCTTCCGTTTTTCAGTAGCTTGACATAGGTATTAACGGTTCGGGTGTTAATCGCGCGGTTACCCTCGCTGGTAAGCAGGTAAGATTCTGCGGTTTCTGGGGTAATAAGTTCTACTGTCGAAGTATACATACTATTTTTCATTTATCGTCTCCGGGAATACGCCCGGCCGTGGTTTGAATTATTGGCATTTATAGGTACTGCCCCAGCAGCGCAGGATTTCTGCGCCAGTGGTAACCTTGCGGCCACCGGCTTTGCGGGACTTGAAAGTAATTTGGCCTGCGGCTTCATAAACCGCCACGGTGTGGCGATCCACGCCCAGCAGTTCGGCCGCCTGCTTCTGGTTGTACAATCCGTCCGGGATTACTTCGGGGCGCTGCACTTTCATAGCTGGGCGTTTTTACGCGCGTCGTGCGCTTCGTTAAACAGGCCGGAAAACACGATACCCGGCAGGGCCATAGAATACGCTATAAGGTCGGTATAGTCGGTTTCGGTGTGCAGTCTCTCTGCGATGGCGGGCGAAGCTTCCCAAAGGAGAAAACCGGCCACGATGCAAAGCAGCATAAGGGTAAAGTAGATTACTTCTTTTTTCATAAGGCTTTATCTTTATTGTCGAAGCGGGTAACAGTAAGTGTCAAGCCGTCCACCTTGCAGGTAAAGCGGCATTTTTCCAGACGCTGGAAAGCGTACACGGTATTGCGCTGGCTTTCCAGGGCGTAGCCGTTCGCGCAGGCCACCGTAATAGTCTCGCCGTCTCGCATTGCTCTTAGACGGTCGCGGGTAATTTTTTCGTTTGTTTCTGCCATAAGTGCTAAAAAACTTGTTTGGTTGGTTGGCAATCGGAAAAAACTGCTACCTTTGCAGTAGGATTTGTTATTTGGTTTTGCTGCTTACCCGGTAGCAGTCTTTCCTTTTGCCTTCCTTCGTTGGTTGGTTTGTTGGTTGCAAAGTTAGACGTTTTCGGGTAATATCCAAAACTTTTTTGAAAAAATTTAGTCGATTTCGAGTAAATCGGCCTTAGAAGCGTCTAAAATGGATAAAGAAAAATTGGAAAATGCGGTACGCGGGCGGGTTGCCCAGCTGCTGACCGAAAGGAAAATTACCGAAAACGCCTTAGCCGCCGGGGACGCGGCAGCCCAAAAGCGTCTGAACCGGCAGCTAAGCCACAGCGCCGGCATTACCCTTGATACCCTGCTGCGGATACTCGCTATTTGCCCGGACGTGTCGGCAGACTGGCTGCTGCGCGGTACGGATACCAGGCAGCCAGCATCGGAATACTATAACAATATCAACGGCGAAAACGTAGGCGTAAAAAACGACGCAGACGTAATTAACCGCTTCCTGTCTATCATAGAAGAAAAGGACAGGCAGATAGCCCAGCTTATAGCGAAACTATGAAAAGGATAGCAGCACTGCTGGCCGTCGCCTTGTTGGGGCTGGCGGCCTGTACGAAAGAAGACGGCCCGCTGACTGTCGGACTGTACGCCAGCTTCCAGGACGGCTACTACGTGGCTATATCAACGGCAGGCCGGGACGGATGGAGCGCGGAAACGGACTGCCAGGCCGGGTATATCCAGATACACGGCGGCTACGAATTTATGCAGACACAGGGAATACAGTATATTTCCCAGGACGGATATAACGGATGGGCCTATACCGGGCTTACGATACTTTGCGTACCGAAATCCAGCAAACGGTTTATCGGCCGGGTGCTGGAAAACTCTACCGGTATACCGCTGCCTGCGGAAATGGATTTTTATTTGCAGGCTGAAAGGTAATTTCAGCAAATTCTAAGCAAACGGAAAAATAACCTTGTAACTAATTGTAAATCAATGCCAAAATATAACACCACTATACCCAAAGGGACTTGACAGAATTTGTCAATTTTTAGGCGGTTAAAGTGCTGGTAATCAGTCTAATAATGAAAATTAAAGCCGGTGTTTCCGGCCCGGATTTCGGCCAAAATCCCGTAAAAATTTGGCGTTTAGTGGTAGATAAAGGCGCAAAAAGTAGTATTTTTCAGCAAATTTTCAGCAAACAAAGGTGTGTTACTATGGGGAAATCTATGTTACGACTGGACACGCGCAGGCCATTAAAGGACGGCACGTACCCGGTGCAGATCAAAGTCGGCCACGGCACTAACCTGTACCTGGCCACAGGCATTTATCTGGCTCCAGACGACTGGGACGCGCGGCTACAGGTCTGCACAGGCAAAGCCGCCCGCAGGATAAACAATATACTGGGTACCCTGCTGCTGCAAACCAGTAACCGTATCCTGGAATTAAGGGAAACCGGCCAGTGGCCGCAGCTCACTAACGCCCAGCGGCGGCAGATGCTTACTAACCTGGACTTGACGCAGCCCACTATCGGCGTGCCGTCCGTGGGCGATTACATAGAGCGCGTGCGCGCCCTTAAGACGGCTAATACCCAGGTATCCTACACTACGACCAAATACAGGCTATCCCTGTACTGCGATCCGGACACGCTGCGGTTTAGCGATCTTACCTTTGCCTGGTTCGAAGCCTGGATAAAGCAGATGGAAAACGACGGCCTAAAGCGTAACACGGTGGCCAAATACCTAAAGGTCGTTAAGACGGTAATAAAGTACGCGGAAGACGACGGCGTACAGGTAAACCCAGGCTATAAAAAAGTGGACAGCCGGGCCGAAGCCGACACGCCGATGCGTAATTTGCCGGTGCAGACGCTGCGCCGGATTAGGGACACCCAGATAAAGGGCAAAACGGCTATGTATAAAGACGCCTTTATGCTCTCTTTCTACCTTATCGGCATTAACCTGGCAGACCTGCTGGCCCTGCCTAAAGACGCTATCGTAAACGGTCGCCTGCACTATAAGCGGGCGAAGACAGGCAAAAACTACAGCATCCTGGTACAGCCGGAAGCGCAGGCCATTATCGACAAATACCCTGGTAAAACGCACCTGCTTTGCTTCGCCGAAAAGGTTAGCTGCTTCCGTATGAATTGTAACGACCTGCTGCGGAAGCTGGAGCCGGGCCTAACCTGGTACTGGGCGCGCTACAGCTGGGCTAACTATGCTGTGGACTTGGATATACCCAAAGATACGATAAGCGAAGCTATGGGCCATAAGCACGGCAGCACCGTTACCGGCATATACATTAAGTACAGTCAGGACAAAGCCGACGCGGCTAACCGGCAGGTGCTGGACTACTTCGCCAGCGACAGGGTAATATAAATGCTGCGCCACACTTCACAGCGGGGCGCAGCGGGGTTGCACTTTTAACAGAAACGGAGGTGTGTTAAAACTTGCGCTTTAGGTATAGGAATAGTAACCAAAGAATAATGGCTATAATACTGAGGCCACCAGCCCAGGCCAGCATCTTTGTAAAAGCCGGTGTATACTTTACTTTCTCCACGCGATCTATGTACACCGGCACGCTTATGCTATCGCGCTGGTGTACGTACATAGTATCGCGCAGGTAACGGTACACCTGTACGGTGTCGTGGGCCGTCCGGGTCTTGTAAATATACTTTTCCTTGTACACCGTCTGGCCCTCAACGTACACGCTGTCGCGCTGCACCACCGTGTCGCGGTAGTGCTGCACCAGGCGCAGCGTGTCGTGCTGGACAGTGTTACGGTAAACGGTGTCGTGTACGATCTGTGGCAGCTCTACCGGGATGCCGGGCCGTACGACGCTGCACGCTGCCAGCAGCAGGACGCAGCACAGTAGGGTAATTAGCCGTTTCATAGTTACTTCTTTTTGGCGGTGCAAATGGCTATGGGAAATTCGGCGCGGACGTCAAAGCACGGACAGGCTTTTATCCACTCGTTAGCGGTAATCTTGCCGTCGCCGTTTTTGTCCGGACTGGCGTCCCGGTGGCCGATTACTTCCATAATAGGGTATTTGTCGATAAGCTGGTATACCAGTTTGGCCAAAGCCCTTTTCTGAGCGGGCGTCCTGGTGTCTGCGGGCTTTCCGTTTTTGTCCAGACCGCCCACGTAGCAGATGCCGATACTGTGTTTGTTGTAAGCCAGGCCGGACACGCCGGCGGTGTTGCAGTGGGCGCCGTCCCTGGTAAGCGGTCGGCCTACTTCTACCGTGCCGTCCAGGTCGATAACGTAGTTATAGCCGATGCCGGCAAAGCCCCTTTCTTTGTGCCACTTGTCAATATCGGCAGCGCGCACGTCCTGCCCGGCGCGGGTGGCCGTGCAGTGGATAACTATAGCGTCGATCTTCTTCATAACGTGTTACTGTTGGTCTGGTTCTTCGGATGCTGCGGCGGCCCTGCGCTTTTCCTGTTCGTCGAAAAGGACGGCGGCCACCAGCTTTGCTATGTCGTCTTTGTTCTCTATTATTACGTTCATAGTCTTTTCGGCTTTGCGCAGTTCTTCTTTCTGCCAGGCTTTTTCCCTTACGCTCTTAAACTCGCAGTAGATGCACCAGGCAGCCCACAGCATCGAAAAGGCTGGTACCGGCAGCAGCACTGCCGCCAGCAGGTCGATGCACACCAGCACCAGGTAAGGGGAAAAGTATTTGCGGGCTTTTTCGCAGGTCTTCTTAAACCCTGTGGACGTGGTAGCCTCGCCGCGTTGTTTGGCCTTATGGATGCCAAAAATAAGGTCTATGCCCATAGCGAAGATAAGGGCTGCGGTGGCTACCACGATTAGCACTACGTGGCCGTAAAGGTGGCTAAGATAATCTAATATAGCTTCGTTCATTTTTCAGTAGGACGGTTAAACAGTTCGTAGACAATTTCGTTATTTTGTGCTTCCACCGTTACCAGGTAGCGGGCCGACAGGTACTGCACCAGTTCGGTATTTAGGTCGTCGCCGCGAAGCACCAGCAGCGGTTCGGGTTTAATAGTCTCCATCCCTTATACGCTGTAGTGTTATAGTTTTCGGCTTGTATTTGTTACGCAGGCAGACTACTTCGTAGTGGCCCTTTATGTAAATATATTGCCACGCCTGCGGGCTTATCATAGAAAGCACCTTTACCCGGTTGCCGTACTCGTTACACTGGCGAAGCAGGCCCAGGTAGCTGTTTATACTACAGACGCAGTGGTGTACCTGGCGCAGGTCTTTGGCGGCATTGAGACGCCGCACCGCCACGATAAAGTTAGTAAGCACCCGGTTACAAATGTAGGTGCGGCCGGGCTTTACGATCATCCCGGTAAACTCTACGCCTTTGGTGTAGTGCTGTAGGTAAAATTTCTTTTCGTTAAGGGCCAGGCCGATACCGGCCAGCTTCTCCCGGATTTTAGGGATAGCCGCCAGCAGCACGGCTTTGTCTTCGTGGATGCAGTAGAAGTCGTCCACGTACCGGCCGTGGTGGGTTATGCCCAGTTCTTCCAGGTACCAGTCCAGCAGGTTAAGCAGGAAGTTTGCGAAAAGCTGGGCAAACAGGTTGCCTATGGCCACACCCTTGCCGGGCGTATTGGTAAAAAAGGATTTGTGCGGCGGCAGGTAGTCCCAAAACTTTAGCGGGCTGTGGCGCTCGCAGTTCTTTTCGGGGCTGTGCAGAATAACCACCCGGCAGGTGTAGCGCAGGTCTTCTTTGTCCGGGCCGTTGTAGTGCTGCACTATAAAGGCGTCTATTAAGCTGGCTAGCATAAGCCGGTCTATGCTCATAAAGAAGCCCTTAAGGTCTAATTTCAGTACCCAGCAGTCGTGGGTATAGTTCCGGCTTACGGCGCGCAGGTCGTCTTCCAGCATCTTAACGCCGTACAGCTGGCCTTTGCCCTTACGGCAGTTGAAAGTGCGCGGGCTGAATATCTGTTCAAATAGCGGCTCCAGGCGCAGCGCTATGTAGTGGTGTACTATCCGGTCTTCAAAAGAAGCGGCAAACACTTCGCGGTATCTGGGACGTGTTACGACAAAGCAAATAGACTTACCGGGCGCGTATTGCCGGGTATTGATCCGGTCGCGCAGCGCGATTAGGCGCGCTTCGTAGTCCATTTCATATACCACCGCACTGGCTGTTCTCCGCTTCCGTTTGCGGCAGTCATAGTACGCCTGTAGCATATCGTCCGTAGTAACCATCTATCCAAGTGTTTTTATGTATTTTTCTAAATACCTGTTTCCGTAAGAAGTGCTGAAACCGCGCGCACCCTGTTCCTGTTGCTGGCCTTAGTGTTGTTGTTCATATTACCGTTGCTAAGGTTCAAGTTCCAGGCGTTCGTCGCGCTGTACTCTGTAAGGCTCGCAGTCTGCGCCGTACTTGTCTTGCTCTTAACCAGAAATGCTGGTATACGGCCCATTTATTACGGAAAACGCACGCCCAGGCGGTCGTAACCTTACCTGGTTCTGGCGATTATTCGCAGTCGGCTTGCTGGGCCGTTGTAAGCGAATTTTTCCACGCTGTACACTGCTTGCCGATAGCGTCCATAAGTTCCACTATCTGTGCGTGCCGCCCTTTTGAAGTAATCCATTTTCTTTCGCCAGCCTTTCGCATTAAGGTTTTAAGGGTTTCAAACTTAATCTGGAAAGCCACCAGGTAACCTATCCGCGTTTCCCTATCCCTGTTGAGGTAGGCGGCCGCTATATCCTGGATAAGCGCTACGGCCAGTTCGTGCATCTTTGTACCGATGCTGTATTTGTACTGGCGCGGGAAATTGGGCGTTATGTCCAGGATATGATCTAGCAGCGCGTTAGCGTCTAAGTATATCCGGGTACCGGAAACCAGCTTAACTTTGTTTGCCATAAAACCTTAATGCTTAGCTTTTGATACGGCTACCGCCGTATCTTAAAGGTTAAAGACTAACTACTAAAGACTAAGAAATAAATGCTGAAACCGCGCGCACCCTGTAACTGCTGCTGGCCTTAGTGTTGAAGTACATATAACCGTTGCTAAGGGTCAAGCGCCAGGCGTACGAAGCGCTGTACTCTGTAGAAGTCCAGTACCACGTTTCGGAAAGCTGCGTAGCACCGGTAATAAGGCTAAGGGCGTAGTTAATCTTCGTCATATTGGCGTAGATCATCATCATTTCGCCCAGGGACGGCAGCCACCACTTACCGGCGGTTAGGCCGTAGCCGTTCGCGTTGGTGCGGCTGTAGGCAGCGCAGAAACCGGGGGCGTAGCTGGCGCCCTGGCAGGCTGCTTTCGCGATCTGCGCGGCGGTGTTGGTCTTACCGGCCCAGTCGCTGTACGCCGTTACGCGGTCGGTCGTGGTAACGCCGCCACCGCTTACCGCTTCGGAAGACCAAAGCAGGCCGGCGCTGTCGCACTCCGTCGGAGCGACTACCAGCAGTTTGCCGCCCTCTACGACCACTACGCCGTCGGCGATTTCGCCAGCTGACTGCTGGGCCGTCCACTTGTGGGGCTTGTACATAATCGGGTAATTGTCGCTCTTGCGGTGGCACATAATAAATATGCCGTCCTCGATCGCGTCAAGGCTCATACCGGCTAACAGGGCCGTTTTGAGATTATCCAGCGTAATAAGGGTTACGTTTCCCTGCGCATCTGTCATAGGGAATTTCTGGCCGCTGGCCACCGTGGTTACGGTAGTCTGGGCCGACAGTTTTTTTGTTGTACGTGTCATAAACTTATAAGTTTAATAGGGTTT